>JAGNWT010000029.1 GCA_017985935.1 Anaerolineales bacterium
AGGAAAGTAAGGACGAATGGGTGGAAGGCGCTCAAGATGTTGGCGAGCAGTTCTTTGCTGATTTTGAGAATTCCACCAGCGCAACACCTGCTGTCAAATCCATGGATGAGACCGGGATGTGGCTGCGCAGTTTGGAAGAGCAGGAAATCATAAAGGCTCAGAGCGAGAGCGAAGCTAAGCAGGGAATTCCTGATTGGCTAAGCGAGCCTGAAGAAAATAATCAAGTGGATGATCGCATTGAACCGGCTCCGCAAGCCTCTGTCATTCCGAACTGGCTTGATGAACAGGAGACCCCTGTTGTCAGGGATGAAGCCAATAGTCAGGAAATGACTCAGGACGATCTTTCGAACTGGTTGAGTGGATTGGATGACGAACCCGGTCTGCCTTTTGAGGCGATGTCTACCCCCGATTCGATCCTGACCGCGCCCAAGTCTCAGACGCCTGTGAGCAATACCCCGATCCCCGCGTCAACACCTGATCTTCCAGATTGGCTGAGCGGGATCGAAGATAGCGCCAGCAAAGACCTGGACGAAGAATGGCAAAAGCCTGCGGAGGGTGAATCTGCCCCTGCCATGGTTACCGATGAATCTGGTTCTTCTGACCTGCCAGCGTGGCTGAAGGGCGTGGATGATGTGCCAGCAGATGATGAAGATGATACGCCGCCGTGGATCCACCGTGAGGTATATGAATCTGAAGGCGTGCAATCTCCGATGCCTACTTCGCCTTCCGATTGGCACCCCCTCGAGCCACAGCCTGAAGAGACGGTTGCACCGGTTGCAAGTCAGCCTGTGCTGACAACTCCTGAGCCCAGCAAGCCTGAAGCAGAGACAAGTTTCGTTCCTCCTTCGTCGGAGCCAGAACTTGTTACCCGTTCAGAGACACCAGCCAAGAAGAAGAGCGGGCTACCTGCGCGGCAGCGTCAGCCTGAGGCGCAGAATCCGACTGTGGCGCTGAATCAGGCCAAGGGTGAGTTGGATCGGGGTGATATTCCCGCCGCTCTCGATCATTACGGGAAGCTTATCAAGAAGGGCAAGCATCTTGAAGAGACCATCCGCGACCTGACCGAGTCTTTGTACCGCTATCCTGTGGAAGTGGGGATCTGGCAAACTTTGGGCGACGCTTATATGCGAGCAAATCGTTTGAAGGAAGCGCTTGAAGCCTATAATAAGGCTGAAGAATTAATTCGTTGATCAGCAGGCCGGGCTTGACCGCCTGGCTTGAAAATATTTTTTTGGAGGAATTTCTGTGGAAAGAACGCTTGTGCTTGTAAAACCGGATGGCGTCCAGCGTGGACTGATCGGTGAAGTGATCTCCCGCTTTGAACGCCGCGGACTTCGTTTGGTTGCCGCCAAATTCATTTGGGTCAGTAAGGAATTGGCAGAGGCTCATTACGCGGAGCATGTTGGCAAAAAGTTTTACGATGGTTTGATCTCATACATTACTTCCGCGCCGGTGATGGCCATGGTGTGGGAAGGAACGAACGCAGTGATTGCGGTCCGCCAGACTGTTGGGGCGACCAAGCCTTACGAAGCTGCGCCGGGTACCATTCGCCATGACTTCGCGCTTGAGATGGGACGCAACCTTGTCCATGCTTCAGACGGGATCGAATCGGGCATTCGTGAATCGAAATTGTGGTTCAAAGCTGAAGAGCTTGTGGAATGGAACCGCGCTGTAGATTCCTGGATCTTCGAATAGGCATTACCAGTAATAAAAAAATCCCGCACATTGTGCGGGATTTTTTTATTACTGCAAGCGCAGTAAAACTTTGCCGTCTTCCCATAATTCTTCTAGGTTATAAAAGTCTCGTTGATCGGGCGAGAAGAGATGCAGGATCACGTCACCGTAGTCCACGATGACCCAGCCGTCGCGGGAGAATCCCTGTTGTTTTCCCTTTTTCTTGAATTTGGTGCGAATGTCTTCAATGGAGGCTTTGGCAAGCGCGTCGAGCATGCGGTCGCTGGTGCCGGTGCAGATGACGAAATAATCTGTGAAGGAAACAATGTCCTTCAGATCGATCAGGACGATGTCTTCCCCTTTTTTGTCTTCCAGGGAGTTTACGATTTCACGTGCTAGTTCCAGTGCGTTCAGATTTCACCTCATGATTTTGTTAATGGTACGGAAAATAATTTTGTATACACGGCGCCGCCGGGCTGGAGGTCGCTTTTGAAGAGATGCACAGAGTCTACTCTGGCTGTGGCAATATTGCCAAGTTGAATCGAGTCAAGCGCGGCGCGGACTTTGGTCAGGTCTGCGGGGCTGGCGTTCTGGCGGGCGCGCCCGAGAGTAAGGTGCGGAGAAAATGCCCGTTCTTCTTTTTCATAACCAAGGCGTAACGCGCCGCTTTCAATGCTTTTATGCAATGAGGCAAGCCCAGCCGGAGCGTGAAGCCCGACCCAAAGGATGCGAGGCATGCGCGGGTTTGGGAAAGATCCGAGGCCGCCGATCTGAATCTCGAACTGAGGATGGGAGGACGCCTCGCGGACCAACATTTGCTTGAGGAATTCCACATGAGAGGAGGCGATGTCTCCGATGAATTTCAAGGTCAGATGCATGTTCGAGGCGGGAACCCAGCGGACAATTTCATCTCCCACGGTCTGCCGCAGGCGGGTGGTTTGTTTTTCGATCGAATCCCGGGTCTGTTGTGAGAATTCGATGGCTATGAAGACACGCATCACGTTCAATATTTTACGCCTTTTGAAGGACCTGTTCGACAGCTTGTTTCAGGTCTAAAAAACTGACCGGCTTGGTAAGGTAAAGGGATGCGCCTGCTTCGATGCCGGTCTTGATATCACCGGGCATGCTCTTGGCTGAAACGACAATGACCGGGATGGCAGAAAGCTCCGGCTCGTGCTGCATGTAGCGCAATACTTCAAGCCCTGAAATATCGGGCATCATGATATCCAGTATGACAACGTCTGGTCTTTCCTGCGAGATCATGGGGATGGCGGGAGCGCTGGCATACATTTTGACAACCCGAAACCCTCCGAGCCGCATCATCTCCCCGAATAATTCGGCCGCTTCAGGTTCATCTTCGATGATCATTACCGTTTTTTGCGAAGTTGTCATGTTTTTCCTCGGCACAAAAATAGCATAAACCCATTGAATTGGCAAGGGATGTGGAAAGTTGTCCATGATTTCGTAAGAATCCATTCGAGATCAATGTCTACTATCCATAAAAATGACCGGAGGAACCATGACAGAGTTGGACGAATATCGCAAAGAGAAGGATGCGTTTTTTGGAAGTCACCCGCAAAGCCCGCTGACCCGGGAACAGAAGAAAGAGTTTAAAGGATTAAATTATTTTCCTGAAAACGACGATCTTCGGCTGGAAGTGCAGGTGAGTGAGTTTCCAGTGAAGGAAAGATTTGAGATGCAAACCTCGACCGGCGATGTGCAGCTTTATGAAAAGTTTGGCCGGTTCCAATTTTCCGTGGACGGGTCAAATGTGGAGTTGACGATCTACCAAAGTCAGCACGGTTTCTTTCTACCTTTTGCTGATTCTCTCGCGGGAAAAGAAACCTACCCTGCGGGGCGTTACCTTGAGCCTGAACCGCTTCCCGGCGGGCGTTTCTTTGTGGATTTTAACCAGGCGTATAACCCTTATTGTGCCTACAATGAAATGTGGTCCTGCCCGATCACACCGGCTGAGAACCGCCTAAAGGTGGCTGTGCGGGCTGGTGAAAAGTTGTTCCATGAGTAAACCGCATTGCCTGAAAAGTAAAACGACGGGAGTTGTTCCCGTCGTTTTTTTATTTTTCCTCTTCTTCTTTTGTGTGCTCCAGAACCGACATAAGGGCTTCGTATTCGTCGCAGCAATGGGAACACAAGTCCAGGTGCTCACGAATGAGCGGCATGATCTTGGCGGCATCCTTCGACTGGACCTCCCTCTCTACAAATTGATCGAGGAAGGCATACAATTCATCGCAGGACATTTCCTCAGCGCGGACATTTTCCAGCACATGCAAAAGTTTGAGGATCGACTCATCCTGCAGTTCTTCAGGCTTCAGGGCGTTTTGAATATTTTGAATGGTGTGTTTTGTGCTCATGCTAAAGGCTTGACGATTAATGGAATATTAATCTTACTTGTGTTCAAAAGCCGTTAAAAGATCTTGCGGGGTCAGGTCTTCCAGGGCAAGTCTTCTTTTCAACCTCAGGCGGGCATCGTGCAGGAGCTTGTACAGGGCGTTGCGGTTGGTCTTCATGCGCTTGGCGGCATCTTCCATGGGCATGTCTTGCAGTCCTAAAAGGACGAGCGCTTCACGCTGTTTTGGGGTCAGTTCTTCATCGAGAATACGGCGGACGCGCACCAGCATGTCTGCGCGCTCTGCCGAGGTCTCGGGAGATGCCTGAGAATCAGCGAGCAGGCCAGGGGGAGGTGGAGCGTCTTCATTTTCGGTCAGTTCATCCAGTGAGGCGTCGCGCCAGCGCTTTCGACGCAGTTCGGTCAGTGCGATCCGGATGGCGATCTTGTGAACCCAGGTGGTAAAAAGGCTGCGCCCTTCGAAAGTGTCCAATTGATCGAGCACCCGCAACAGGGTTTCCTGTGTGACCTCATCTACCAAAGGTTGAAAAAGCGGATCGTCCGCTGAAAGCCAGCGTGAAAGGGCATAGGGCAGACCCTTTTGGATAATTTGCCGCAGGTCGTTTAGCGCGTCTTCGTGTAGTTTACCTGTGCTTCTTAATTCTTCAAGCCAGGCCTCATTGGTGCGTGTCGTCATGATGATGGATTATAAGAGAAAAAAAGGCGAATTCAAAAACTCTTATAAAACTTTGAGACTTTTTGAGAGTCCCGCTTTTGACCCCGCCTGTACCTGCTCCAGGTTTTGCAGGCAGGCGGGGTCGCGAAATGTTATTTCTCTTCAAGCTCATCATGAACATGGTATGGGACGTTGATGATCACGATCCCATGCTGGCGCTTAAGCTGGCTGCGGAGCAGGTCTGCGGTGTTGGTGTGCAGGGCTGAAGTCAGTCGGTTTTCAGCTACGAACTCGGGGACCACGATCGTGATGGTTTCGCCCGGCTGACGTTGACGTGCGATCTCGGCGATGTAGCCAAGAATGGGTTCAAGGAAGAGGCGGTAGGGAGAGTCCAACATGACCATGCGGACGCCCTCGCCCCATGTCTCCCACTTTCGGCGAACCTTCTCGGCATCTGCCGGCTCGATCGTAACGTGGACAGCGGTGATATCGTCTGAAAGCATCCGAGCATATCGGAGCGCAGCCAAAGTGCCTTGATGCACACCGCTGACCGGCATGATGACACGGTGGCGGCTGTGGTGCGGCGGGATGACCCCGATGTTGTCGAGCGAGAGTTTTTTGGCGAGGTTGTTGTAGTGGCGGTGGATCAACCAGAAGGAAGCGACCAGGATCGGAATGAGGATCAAGACCACCCAGGCGCCGTCCTGGAACTTGGTGATGGCGAAAACCATCATCACGACCGCAGTACAGACCGCGCCAAATCCATTAACGATCATTTTTGTCGGCCAGTCTTTTACAAAGTGCAGTGTTGAGCCGCGTTCCTGTTTTTCTTCACCGGGCTTGAGTTTGCCGATCTTATACCAGCGCAGCGCCATGCCGCCCTGCGATAGGGTGAAGGAAAGGAACACGCCGATCGCATAAAGAGGAATGAGGCGGGTTACGCTTGCTTTGAAAATGATCAGAATGATGGAGGCGATACCAGCCAGGGCGATGATGCCGCGAGAATAGACCAGGCGGCTGCCGCGATAAGTGAGTTGGCGTGGAAGGAAGCCATCCTTGGCAACCAGCGCGCCCAAGCGTGGAAAATCCGCGAATGCGGTGTTCGCTGCCATAATAAGGATGACGGTGGTCGCGCCGATCAGCATGAGGTACAGTGTCCCGCGGCCGGCAAAGACGGTCCGAGCCAGTTGCGAGATCACGGTCTCGCTTTCCGAGGGGACCACGCTGATCGCTTTGGCGAGATAGGAAATGCCGAGGAAGAGCGAGCCAAGAATGAGCGACATCCAGATCAGGGTGATGCCGGCGTTCTTGCTGCGCGGTTCCTTGAAGGCGGTGATGCCGTTCGAGATGGCTTCAACCCCGGTCAGCGCGGTCGTCCCGCTTGCGAAGGCGTGCAAGATCAGGAAGGGGGTAATGGTCGAAATTCCGTGCAGGGTTTCCAACTCGGGCGGGTTGACCACGGTGCCGAGCGCCTGTGTAACGAACAACCGGTAAAGACCTGTCCCAACGGTGATGAACATCGTCGTGACAAAAAAGTATGTGGGAATGGCAAAAGCCGTTCCAGATTCTTTCACGCCACGCAGGTTCATCAACATTACGAAGAGAATGAATCCCACAGACAGGACGACACGATATTCATACAGGTTGGGGAACGCCGAGGTGATCTGTGCCACGCCTGAAGCAATGGAGACCGATACGGTGAGGATATAGTCCGTGAGGAGTGACGCGCCAGCGATCAAGGCAGGGAATTCGCCGAGATTATCTCTCGCCACAATGTACGCGCCGCCGCCATCCGGGTACGCGTGGATCGTCTGCTCGTAGGAGATGGTCACGATGCCGAGCAGGATCACGATGGCGAGCGAGATCGGGAAAACGTAGCCGAAGGCCATCGTGCCTGCGGCGGCAAGGATGACCAGAATTTCCTGTGTGGCGTACGCGGTGGATGAAAGCGCATCCGAAGCAAAGACGGCGAGACCGACTACCTTGCCGATTGTCTGGTGCGATGCGTCGGCGGTCGAAAGGGGACGACCGATAAAAAAGGAGCGCAGGGTGCGCTGCGGTTTGTAATCCGCGGTTCGTTCGATAATGGAGGTGGAGTTATTGTCTTCGTGGTTGATCATATTTTCCAACTTGGTTGATATGTGAATATTAACTTACTCGAACAGAATGTTCCATGCCCAAATGGAGCCGGCTTCGACAAAAAGAGAAATGTAGAGGAGCGCATCAGCGACCGCGCCGGAAGATGCTCCCAGCTTGATCTGAAGCCAGAAAAATCCGGCGATGATCCCGAGCGAGCCGCCCCATGCGATCAGATTGGTCAACCAGCGCGGACGGTTGTATTCCCGATGCGGAAGTGTCCCGTTTATCACATACACGGTGACACTCAAGTTTGTCTGAAGTAACTGACTGAGTGGTCTGCGGGTGATTCCCGACCTTTGCTCTTCGAAGCACACGATCATATCACCTTCACGAAATTCAGACTTGACCACGCTCAACCAATTCATGCCCGATTCGATCTTGGAATCGACCTGAATGTTTTCATCCCTTACCATTGCAGAAAGGGTGACAAGCTGCCTGCGCAATGCGGACTCATTCGCCGCATCTTTGCTGAGACCGAGAAACTGGACGCGGCTTTCGAGGGCATTCGCCAACTCCCAGATCTTGCGCGCAACAACGGCAGAATCGGTATCGGTTTCAGGCACAAGGACGATCAGCCGCCGGGCAGGCTGAAGGTCCAAAGGAGATGCGGATGGTTGGATCACATCAAAAGTATTCATTTCACCTCATCAAGATGCTTTAATCCTATTCACCCCGCATAAAAAGACGACAAAGATTTCAGGCAATCGTATAAAGAAAAAATAAAAACGCCCTTTTGCAAGGGCGTTGTAAGTGTGTTTTGAATTCTATTCGTCCACGATGAAACGGTAGCCGATCCCGGGTTCAGTGAGGATGTACTGCGGCTGCTCGGGGTCGTCTTCCAGCTTCTTGCGGAGCTGGCGCATGTAAACGCGCAGGTACTCGGTATGGTTGGCGTCGGCGGGGTCCCAAACGTTCATGAGAATGCTCTGGTGGGTGAGCACCCGCCCATGATTGCCCGCCAGATAGGCGAGCAGTTTGTATTCGGTGGCGGTCAGCTTGACCTCTTCATCGCCGCGTTTGACAACATGCCACGCAAGGTCGATCGTGATCTGCCCAGCCTTGATGATCTTGCTTTGAGTCCCCTGCCTGCCCGCCGAGTGTCGCAGCGCCACGCGTACGCGCGCCAGCAATTCCTCCACGCCAAAGGGTTTGGTCAGGTAATCGTCCGCGCCTTTATCCAGCGCCGAGACCTTGTCTCTTTCGCTGTCACGCACTGACAGAATGATGATCGGGATCTGTGTCCATTCGCGCAGACGGGTGCACACTTCCACGCCGTCCATGTCAGGCAGACCCAGATCGAGGATGACGATATCGGGTTCGGTGGTGGCTGCCAGGGCGAGACCTTCCTCGCCGCGGCTTGCGGTCGTAACCTTGAATCCTTTTTCGGTCAGAATGGTGCGGATGGCGCGCTGGATCTGCAGTTCATCATCCACGACCAGAATGTGAGGCGCGTTCGTCATTCGTTCTCCGAATCCATTGGAAGTTTGGGAGGCGACACACCTTCCCAGATCAGCGGCAGGGTGAAGTGAAATGCCAAACCGTCGGGCATGTTCTCAGCCCAGATCCTTCCGCCATGCGCTTCGATGATACCCTTGCAGATCGAAAGACCAAGCCCGGTGCCGGTGACCCTGTCTGCGGCGGTGATGCGGAAAAATTTATCGAATATTCTTTCAAGATGTTCCTGCGGGATCTGCGGTCCCTGGTTGCTAACCATCACATGCAGCAACTCGCTTTCCACGCCCGCTTTTACCTGGATCACAGTTTTCTCCGGGGCATACTTTATGCTGTTGCTGACCAGATTGGTGAAGACCTGTTCCATCTGCACATAATCTACTGGTACAAGCGGCAGGCTTTCAGGCACATCCACTTGAATGCGATGTTCCCCCGCAAGATGTTTCATGCGTTTGAGTACGCTGCCTACGATCTCCGGCAGGATGTTCCATTCATGCTTCGGCTTCAACGCGCCAGACTCAATGCGCGACATATCAAGCAGGTTGCCGACCAGCATGTTCAGGTGATCGGCTTCATCGTCAATGGCGGCGATCAATTCCGGGCGCGCGGCGGAATCCCAATGCACATCGTTGCTGCGCAAACTTGAAGCGGCGGCTTTGATCGTGGAGAGCGGAGTTCGTAATTCATGGGATACCGAAGAGAGCAGCGTGGACTTTAATCTGTCGCTTTCTTCGAGGACTCTTGCACGCGATTCTGCTTCTGCCAGCCGCGCCCGTTCAAGCGCCAACGCGCCCTGACTCGCGAATGTCTGCAGCAACCGCTTCTCACTGGACGTGATGGCTGGGGTTGCCCTCCACAACCGAATCTCCCCGAGAGAGCCGCGTGCCATTTGGATCGGGACGACCCACTCAGGTGCGCGTGCAGGCGGATTTGTTTCGGTCAGCCGAAATACAAAAGGCTGTGGACCGGTGATCTGCAATTCCACCGCTTCTCCCTGTGATACGCTCTGCACCTGTTTGGCGAGGATGCTTGCTATGGTCTGCCTGTCGTGCAACCCTGCAAGAGCGGTGCTCAACTCGTAAAGCAGGGTTGCTTCACGTTCGCGGGCGGTCGCCGCCGAAAGACCCGCTTGCATCCGCCCGACCAGTTGGCTGATGACGATCGCCACGATCAGAAAAATGACAAGGATCACTACATCCGTTGGGCGGTGAACTGCTAGACGGTAATATGGCTGAATAAAAAAGTAATTGAAAGTGAGAAAGGTTGTCAGCGCGCTCGTCACCCCTGGTCCGAGACCCCAATAGGCGGTGATCAGCCCAAGCGGAATTAAATATAGCAAGGCCACCAGCGCAGTATCCAGCGCGTCACGCAGGGTGAACAAAAAGCCCGTGACGAGCGCAATGAATCCAAACGCAAGCAGGTATTGATAGGGGCGGGAGATCAGCGATGAACTTTGCATGTTGATGAAGTTCATTATACCTTTTGGTGTCTTCAGGCAAAAAATAAAACCGCCGAAAGGCGGTTTTATTGTGGGCGCGCAGGGGCTCGAACCCCGGACCTCATGTGTGTGATACATGCGCTCTAACCAACTGAGCTACGCACCCGGAAAGCGTCGCAGATTATAGTATAGCCTTTCTGCTTTGACAAGTATGATTTATGGCGGGGGCAGGTAATCCCACGGGTTGACCTTTACGCCGGCCATCAGCTCAAAATGCAGGTGAGAACCGGAGGAACGTCCTGTGGAGCCGACGGCGCCGATGCTCTCTCCCTGCCCGACGCTTGTTCCACAGCCGCGATACAACTCGCTGAGGTGGGCATACAGGGATTGGAAGCCGTTGCCGTGGTCGATCATGATCATGTTGCCGTAGCCATAATTGTTCCAGCCCGAATACACGATGACACCCGCATCGGTCGCGTACACTGCTTCGCCGGTGTTGCCCGCGAAATCCAGACCGCGGTGATTGGTCTTTTCAGAAAAATCAAATCCCGAAAGGTAATGCTTGTTGGTCGGGTAAACATACGTCCCGTATCCGACCGCTCCGCCGCTGACAGGGTCACATGCGCCGGGTCCAAGCACACGGGCAGAGGCAGGGTTGTCACGCGTCACACCGAGCGGCGCGCTCCAACTCACGAATTCCCGCTTGCCGCCCGGGATGATCAACCAGGTGCCGGTGGGGATGTTGGCATTCTCGTAATCACCCACTGCATTGCGATCCAGTTCGTTGCCCGGATATTCAATGACCTCCGCGGCAGTGACACCATAAAACTTTGCCCACTGACCGAAAGGAATACCTCCCAGCCATTCCCAATACACACCATCCACCGGCAGGATGTTCAACTCCTGACCGGGCTTCAAGGAATGCGGGTCGTCGAGCAAAAGGTTATAGTTCGCCCATAGCACGGTCTGCGGTTCGAGCCCGAATTTTTCGGCGATGCCAAAAACGGTGTCTCCGTCCAACACGGTATAGTAAGCCATCTCTTCACGCGGACGCGAAGGCACATTGGTGTGGATCTGCGCCGAGCGCGAAATGCCCGAGATGACCGGGATGTCTGCCGCGGGGATGGAGTTGATATCCACTGCCACGGTCTCTTCTGGACCTGAGGCTTGGGCGCTGTTTTCTGTAAATTGATCCGGCGATTGACGGTAATATGCCTGCACAAGGAAGATCACTGCCACGATGGCAACGACCGAAAATAGATTTGTTCCGATCCGCAAAAGAGATTCGCCCAACCCCATTTGAACGAGACTGTTGACCCAGCGGGCGACCAGTCCGGGTTGTCTGATGGGATCTGATGGAGTTTTATTTTCCGCCGAAGGCTTGATGGCATCCAGCCCGCCGGAATTGGGTGAATCTTCATTAAAATTATTCTGCATGGAATTCATCATAACATGGGCAAAAAATCAGCGTCAAGTCGCCTGCCAAACGCTAATCCTACGTTAACCCACTGATTGACGGATTTTGGGTTGAAAGATCTGAATCCCGCCAATGATCACAAGTGATAACACGCCGCAGGTCAATGCTGTGGATGATAGACCCATTTCCTGGGTCATCCATCCGATGAGCAAACTGCCAAAGGGGGCAATGCCCTGCAATGCCCAAAGGTAAATGCTGAAAACCCGTCCGCGCAGAACATCGGGCACTTGCAATTGCAGAAGGGTGTTCATGGTTGCAAGTTGGGTGACCGCTCCCCAGCCCATGAGCGCGATCACGAACATGGTGGGCATCAGAGACTGCGAAAAGGGAATCGCGATCATTCCAAAAATGAAGAAGGCTTCACCAAGTAAAAGCCGCAGTCCGCGCCGATGAGCCGAATTGTTCATGGCGATGGAGAAAGCGGCGATCAAGGCTCCCGCTCCCTGCGCGGTGTAGAGCAGGCTGTTTCGCAAGTCCACTGAAGATTTTGTGTCGCCAATTTGTCCGAGCAGATCTTTTGAGACCACAGGCAGTTGTTGAATGATCGGGAATGCGAGCACGCCCAGTGTGGCGGCGATCACGACCAACAAACCCACAGCGGGGTTCTTTGTCAGATATTGCGTCCCTTCGCGCAACTCGGTGATCATGGGGCGGGTCCGCGGTTGGATTGGGGCTTTATACCGCGCGCGCGCAAATAACAAACCAATGATGATGGTCAAAAAACTGATGCCGTTTAAAAGGAATATCCAACCTTCGCCGTTCTTTTTGAAAAGAAATAACAAGGGCACAACCAATGCCGGTCCCAGCACACGCGACAAGTTGAACGCGGTGGACTGCAGGGCGATGGCGTTTGGCAGGGCTTCCCGCCCCACGAGTTCGATCAACATCGCCTGCCGCGCCGTGATCTCGAAAGCGGTTGCGACCCCGAGAATGAGCGAAGTGACCACGATATGCCAGACCTGGATCGTTTCGCTCAGGGTAAGCAGGGCAAGCGCCACGGTATCCACCATCATGACGAACTGAAGGAAGATGATGGCTTTTCTTTTATCCACATGCTCAATGAGCACGCCGCCTGGCAGTGCGAGAAAGAAGGTGGGTAGGGATGCTGCAAATCCGATAAGCCCGAGATCGAAAGGACGTCCGCTGATGCGATATGCCAAAAGTGGGAGCGCCGTGTTTTGCATGGAGGTGCCGATCAGGGAAAGTAAATGACCGACCCAGAAGATGGCGAAGTCTCGTGAAGCCAGGGCAGGGAAGCGTTGAGAAAGTTGAAGGCGAAGATTATTCAATTGTTTCCTTCCGAAAATCTTCGGGAGCTAGGCAGGCAGAATGCATTCAGCCCGGTCATTGCCCGGCGCGTTGACCATGGTTGAGACCGGGTAGGCAGACATTCTGTCTGCGGGGAATGGCTGAATGTGGTGGAGCAGGCTGTCGGGAGTCCGAGGCGCGGCATCCAGCCAGTCGGCATAAGCAGACCGGTCAAGAATGACTGGCATGCGATTGTGCAGGGTGGACATCAACTCATTGGGCGCGGTGGTGATAATGGTGCAGGTGCGGATCGTGCCTCCATCAGGCGAGTTCCATTCATCCCACAGACCGGCAAAGGCAAAAGGCTTGCGATCTTTCATGTGGATAAAGTAAGGCGTTTTTGTTTTCACGCCTTCCTGCGCTTTCCATTCGTAAAAGCCATCGGTGAGGATCAGGCACCGCTTGTATTTGAACCCGCCGCGAAAGGAAGGTTTCTCGGCGATGGTCTCGCCGCGCGCATTGATCAGTTTGTTCGCGATGGTCGGGTCTTTTGCCCAGGAGGGAATCAGCCCCCACAGGAAAAAGTCGGCTGCGTTCTTTCCATTATTGGGAATGGCAAGGATGGGCTGGGAAGGCGCAATGTTGTAACGCGGCGAGAATTGGGTTGGAAAAATGAAATCGCCGAATGCGTCTTGCAGTTCGGCAGGGTTAACGGTGAGCGTGAATCGTCCGCACATGATGGTTTCTCCTATTCAATTTACAGTAAAGTGAAATAAAAAGTTGAGCCTTTGCCCGGCCGCGACTCGAGCCAGATGTGACCACCGTGTACTTCGATGATCCGCTTGACCAGAGTCAGTCCAATGCCTGTACCTTCGGTGCTTGAATTTAATTTATTGAAAAGACCAAAGATGCGTTCATGAAATTCGGGCGGGATGCCAATGCCGTTATCTCTCACGTAGAAGACCCGTTCTTCAGCTTCATTCTTTAGTGAGCCGATGGCGATGACACGCCGGGTTTGAGGTCCCATGAACTTTGTGGCGTTATCCACCAGATTTTGAATGACCTCGATCAGACGCGTGCGGTCGCCGGTGACCTGAATATCGTCCATGCCTTCGAGCACGATGGACACGTTCTCGGTTTCGATCTGACCGCGTACCAATTCCAGGGCATCGCTTACCAGTTCGGTAAATGTGAACTCGGTCGGCGGGTTCATCAGCCTGCCGATCCGGGAAAGTTCAAGCAGGTCTCGCAGCAGGCTTTGCATTTTATCCACGGCTTGTTGAATGCGGCTCACATCCTGTTGAAGCCGCGCAAAATCTCCCTTGCGGGCATCCTGCTCAAGATAAGCGAGAAAGCCCGTAATGGTCACAAGTGGTGATTTTAGATCGTGCGAAACGGTGTAGGTGAATTGTTCAAGCTCGGCATTCTTGGCTTCCAATTCGTTGATCAAAGCTTCCCGTTCAGACTCCGCTTTTTTTCGGTCGGAGATCTCGCGGGTGATGCCCACCGTTCCGACCACTTCACCTTCCAGATTGTGGATCGGAGTCTTGATGGTCTCCACCCAATATTCCCGCCCTTTGCCGTCGATCTGGGTTTCTTCCATGTAAATGCGTTGACCTGTGCGCATGATCTCCAGGTCGCTGGTTCGGTAATGTTCGGCAAAGTCTTTTTGCCAGATTTCGAAATCGCTTCGCCCGATGATCTCTTCCGCTTTCAATCCGACAACCCGAGCAAATTGCTCGTTGACTTCAATGTACCGGCTGTCTTTATCTTTCAGCCATGCGGTATCCGGGATCCCATTCAAGATCGCCGATTGCTGTAACATGGTCTGCTTGAGTTTTTCCTCTGCCGCCTTTGTATGGGTGATGTCTTGCACAGCGCCCACAATACCCTTGAGGCTGTTCGTTTCTTTATCCCAGATCGGGTGGGCAGATATCCGCCCCCATCGCATCTCGCCGCTTTTGGTATAGGTGCGGATCTCTGACCTGACGTTTCGGTTTTGGCGAAGTTCTGCCATATCCTGGGCATCTTTTTCGACATCGTCAGGGTGCAGGTGCTTTGTCCACCCGCCGCTCTCAATATATTCCTCAAAGGTGTACCCGGTCAGGTTTTCGAAGGCGCCCGCCACCCAAACCAATTTAACCCCGCCTTGTGGATCAACCTCTGTGGCAAAGGTATAGTCTGTGGTGACACCGGAGATCAGGCGGTAACGCTCCTCGCTTGCCGAAGCGCGCTTCAACGCGTTCTGAACGACCTTCCGTGAGAGATATTGAAGGATCATACCCATCGGGAAGATCGCCAGGCTTATCACCCAGGTGGTTGTAAGGTTAGCCCGATGTGAGGGGACCAGTAAGCCGTTGTTCTCTGCGTACACCATCAATCCACCGGTGACCAATGAGAGCATCGTAATGCCGAAGGTGGTCCGCCCGCTGGTCAAAATTCCTGCGATCACGATCACCAGCGGATACCCAAGCAGATATCCTTCCCCCATCACACCTGACCCGGTAATGGCGGTGACGGTAAAGAACAGCCACAACGCCCCAACCTGAATGAGCGAGGCTGCGCGTACATATCCGCGATGCAAAAGATAAAAAAGAAAAAGATTGACGAGCTCCCCAATGACGGTCTGCAGCAACGCCCGGTTCAACTCTTCGGGTGAATTGAAAATTACATACAGCACATAGGGCACCGGGACAAATATCAGCCCCCACAAGATCACAAATAACAGATACGCTTGAAAGGTTTTTGAATCATCTTCAAAAGATGGCGGAGAAAATAACCTCTTCAAGATATCAGGCATCGGATTCTCACTTCTTTAATTTTCTCGCATCGCCATCACGCATGGTGACGCCGATGGCATCCAAGTGTTCGAGCAATGCCTGAATATATTTACGGGTGGTGTTCAGCATGTCGCGTATTTCACCGAGCGTGATCGTTCCCTTGCTTTGCAGTTCGGTGCGGATCTTCTCCACCATTCCGTCGTAATCCTTTTTGCGGAATATGACATCCACTGAGACGGTCTTTAACTCTCCCAGTTCGATCAGCGCGTTGAGGATCTCCTCGCCGACTTCGGTCTGACATTCCTTGACGCTTGGCGTGGCATACGGATTTGACTCGAACTTCCGCATCAATGCCTGGACCTTGACCTGGTCTGCCCCATTGAATTTGATCTCATGGGCGGGGAGCGCCAGCCAATTACCATATTCTTTGAAGGCAGCGCGTTCAGTGTTTAAAGAAATTACCGAGTTGAAAATTTTCGGCACGAGTTTTAATTTGCTCTTTAACTCCTCACGTGGAATACCACGCCGGAGTGGAAATTGCTTGTGGTAAGTCCCAATGTTTTGCAAGATCTTTTCGGTAAGCGAGTTCCAGTGGGGGAGCGCAACCACGAGTAGGTCGCTGCTGGTCTTCGCCGTACCTTTTTCCAGCAAGACAAGCTGTCCGTTTTGGATGAGTTCATCCAGCGCGGATTGAGCGTCTGCGGCTTCAAGGCGCGACTTGGTCACCACATCCTTGATGCTGGCGATGGTCAGGGCGAGCGCAGCTTCGAGCAAAATTTCAGCGGGTGTGCCTTTTGTGAGCGACTCAAGCGACTTGAGCACTTCTTCATCGAAACGTTTGTGCCTGCCCTTGGGTTGATGATCCACAATACTGCCGCCGCCAAGAGTTTCACTGGGAGATGGGCGCCGCAGGATATAGCGGTCTCCGCGCACAGTGACCACCGGGTCGCGCAGCTCAAGCTGGATCCACGCTTCTTCGCCAGCCTTGAGTTCCTCCACGCCGAGCAGACGAACCACGGCGATGGTCTCGCTCGCGCCGACAAAGAATTTCACTTCATCGCCGTGCCTGACCGATGCGGAGGCATCTTTGAGCAATCGGAAGCGCGCATCCACGCGGCGTGTGGCTTGATATTGATTCGGGTGAACAACCACCTCGCCGCGTTTGACTGCTTCCGTGTCCACGCCGGAGATGTTCACTGCGGTGCGTGAGCCGATGACGGCGGTCTCTTCTTTTTTCTTGTGCGTTTGCAGCCCGCGGATTCTACCTGTCAGCCCGCTTGGCAAAATTTCAACTTCGTCGCCCACGGTGAGATGACCGTCACTTAGCGTGCCCGTCACCACGGTGCCGAATCCGCTCATGGTGAATACCCTGTCAATGGGCAGGCGCGGACGGTTGAGGTCGAGCCGCGCGGGTTTTGTTTCAAGCAAGGTTTGGAGAGTGGCGATGAGTTTGTCGAGGCCTGTTCTTGTTCTGGCAGAGACTCGCACAATGGGAGCGTCGCGCAGGACGGTGTCACTCACAGCGGAGCGAATGTCCATTTCAAGCAGATCCAGCCACCCGTCGTCTGACGCGAGGTCTGTCTTGGTCAGGACGATTAATCCAGCGGGGATCTGCAAAAGATCAAGTATCGCAAGGTGTTCTTTGGTCTGCGGCATCACCCCTTCATCGGCGGCGATGACCAGCAGGGCAGCGTCGATCCCTCCGATGCCCGAGAGCATGTTCTCGATGAAGTCGCGATGACCGGGTACATCCACAATACCGACCTCTTCGCCGTTGGGCAGGGAGAGCCAGCCGAAACCGAGCTCAATTGTCATCTCGCGCGCCTGCTCTTCCTTGAGGCGGTCGGGATGTGTGCCGGTAAGCGCCGCGATGAGCGTGGACTTACCGTGATCTACATGACCTGCTGTGCCGATGACTCGCATGAGTTAATTTAACCACACTTTGAAAATAAAACAGTGGAAACCTTGTCGATTTCCACTGTTGAGGATTTTGGGATGAAAGATCACTTCTTGGCGGTCTTCTTGCCGTGCCCCATGATGCGCTGATAAGAAGTCATCCATTCATGGATCACGTTCATCAACTCTTGCAATTCTTTTTCAGTGGCATCTGTGGTCTGGTGCATTTGGTCTTGCAAGACCTGAATTGCGTCGTCAAGCGGCGCAATGCGTCCTTCGGTCTTTTGCACATCCTTGCGGATCTCGCGGAAGGATTCTTCTGAAGACAGGCTGTACCCCGTCCAGCGTTTTTGATCGTCTGCCTTGAAGCTGACCCATTCCTGACGCAGCCGGTCTTCGGTGAGGCGCTGCATTTCGGTCACTTCGTTGATGCGCCGCTCAAGGCGGGTATTCAGTTCAAGGTAAGTTTCCTGCGCTTTCTTCGCGCCGCGCAGGGCTTCGTCCAAAGCCTGGATGTGGACGTCGATGCTTGCTGATTCTTTCTGGAAGGACTCAAACTTTTCCTTCCATTGCTTCCATGCGCGGTCACGGTCCAATTGGGCAATGGCTTGCTGTTCAAGGAAGGCAGTCTGCGCCTGCTTGCGTTCCAATTCAGATGCGATCAAATCGGTGAAGCGGTTCTCGATGTTGCGCAGGCTGTCAGCATGGACAGTGTACTTGTCGCGGTTCTCATCCACCCGTTTGCGGATCGCGACGATCTCGCCTTGAATATCCGATATGCGCTTCAGGTCGTTCTTGCGGGTCTCATCGAGCGCTTTCAGCGCATGGAGAACATCTTCATTCGAGCGGGTTGCGGCGTCCACCTGAGTTTTGAAGTCGGTCATGTTTTCGCGCAAACGCTGCATCTCATCGCCGCGTTCTTTGAGTTGTTTCTTGAACTCGGTCAGGCTGGTGGATGTGGATGACTTTAACTGGCTGATCGATTTATTGATCTCCAATAACTCGGGCAGGTGCTGTTTTTCGATCTCGTTCTCTTTGCGGGTGTGAGCCTTGTCTTTATCTTCGATCATCTTCACCAGCTCGTTCCGCTGGCGGGTGATGAGGGTTTCAAACTGTTCCACGCGTTTGGTGATCGGGGTCACTTCTTTGATCTGCTTGCTAAGCGGCTTGACCTGTTCGGAAACCACGCTGACCGTTGACTCGAAGGAATTCAAACGCTCAACGAGCGCGACGAGAAGTTCCTTGTTCTCGCGCTGCTGTTTATCTAAAAAGTCGAGCCGCTTGATGATCTGTTCAAATTCCATGTTGGTTCTCCGATAGGTAAGGGGAAATGATTTGCAAAATTATAGCATGCCGGGCGGACGGGCTTATTGGCCGAGATGCTCAAAAAGGGTGGGCAGGTTCGCGATGAAGAACTGCAGGATCTGCGGGAACATTCCCAGGGCGAATAGCCCGATCACGCCAATGCCCAGCATGCCGATCTGCACCCAGGATTCGTTCAACTCCCAGTTCTTTTGCTCATCGGCCATTACAAGCACAGCCAAGGAGCGGGTGGCGGCGATCAAAAGTCCCACCAGCCCAATGAGCGCCCAAAAAGAGACAGTGAGCGATTGCCCGGCCAGTTCCTGCCACAATGCCGCCCGCGCAGGGAAACCTGCCAGCAGCGGAAAACCCGCCATGGAGAGGTGGGCAAAAATCAAAGCGGATACCGCAACCGGGTAAGTGCGGGCAAGTCCTTTAACTTCACTGAATCTGGTGGAGTAGGATCTTCGTTTGATAATGGACAATGCCAATGCCCAGACTGCCAGTTCAAGCCCGCGGGGAATGAGCAGCAGGAAGGTCACATTGACGATCTCTGTGGAGTTCAGGCTCAATGCCAGAGCGAGCAGCCCTGCTTCTGCGATGGATGCGTATCCCATCACGCGCCCGAGCCGCCTTTGCAGCGCGGCGAAGATCCCTCCGCTGGCCACCATGAATGCGCCTGCAAACATGACCGCCGTTGAAAGTTGGGGAGATGTTCGCAGCCAGGTATAACGGTCTAAAAAGCCAAGCGCGAAGATCACGGTAAAAGTAGGCAGAGCCCAAAGCAGGAAGCCGGTGGGGTATGGCGAGGCTTCATCCATTAACATGGGAATCCAGTTGTACAGCGGAAAGACCCCGAACAGGAAGGCAAATCCCAGCCCAAGCATTGTGCCTGCCTGAGTGGTGGTGCCAAGGTCACCGGGGCTGGCTTCCACACCGGCCAGCATCCACCCTGAAAAAAGGATGAACGGCATGGCGAATGTTTGATAGATCAGGAAGCGCACAACTCCCTGCCCAGGCTTTTGATACGGCAGAACAAGAAGCGGGATGACGAGCATGGCGGCCATTTCAAGCAGAAGCGCCGCGAAGAGAAATGGCTCCACCGCGATGGATGCGGTCAGCAGTGCGACGATCATCAGTCCCAGCGAAACGAAGCGGTTCTTCGTCCCCGACGCCTGAGTGCCAAAGAACCACAAAGAGGCCACCCCGTAGATGACCGCCAGCAGGGGACCATCTGCATTATTCAAAACAAAACTGCGTCCAAAGAATTGGATGGAGGGCGCGATCTTCAACGAAATGGGACCGACCAAAAGCGCGACGTCGATCGGGAAGATCAAAGCTGTCAATGAGAGGATGACAGCCACGGCGCCGCCGGTGAGCGGTGCTGCGGTCTCACGCAAAAAGAACAGGATCAATACTCCGGCGATGAAGGGGAGTACGATCCAAAGAATGGGGGCGTTCATAGTTCTTCTTCGCCCTCCGGGTCTGGGATGTAAGAACCTGCGATCAGTAAGTATGAGCCGGTGATGCCCAGCCCAAGGTTGACCACGGCAAGCAAGCCCACCACAAGGATTGAACTTTCCACTGCGGCGTAGATCACCTCAAAACCGGTCAGCATTGTAAGCAGCCCGAGTGTGGTGCGTAAAATATCGGTGGTCATGCCCAGGTGAACCACGCCGGCTCCGATCATGATCAGCCCGCCGGCAATGACAGGCAGACCAAGCCCGGGGATCGCAGTTTCGATGCGCGGCGTTGCTCCTACGGCGACCATGGATGCAATGGCGATCAGCACCACTCTGAAGCCCGTTCCGCGCGGCCAGAAACTATCTTCAGCCTGTTCTTCAAGATGGGCAATTCCAAGGCGGGTCATGCCGAGCGCGGCGACGACCATCCACCCGGTGACAAGTTTTGCAGAGCCCATCACGAATGGCAGATGACGAGTGACAAGCCAGAAGGCGGCGATGTATTGCACCGCCAATGCGCCAAGGCTGACGCGCCAATCACGCGCGATCAAGATCGAAGCAGATGTGACCAGCGCGATCACAACCGCGATCCAGGAAACGATCTCGGTTGCCATGTTAGCGCACCCCTTGTGTCATGATGGATACGAAGAGGATCAAAAAGAGCAGGGTCCACATGATGCCGCTTTCCCCTTCAAGCGTCACGATGATCGCATTGCTGATCCTGCCGAGCAGACGGTAGACCGACCACAGGTTTTTGTACACACTGCCGATGCTCGATGCGGTGGAACTCACCCAATGAGCGCGGACCGGGTTGAGGATGCGCAAGCGCGGCGTCGCCCAGACCAGCCCAAAGGTTAAGAGTGAAACGATGACTGCTTGCAGCCATGCGCCGATCTGCAAGGCTCCATCCCAGCCGATAAATCCCAGAAGCACTTGCACAACAAGCAGCAGAATGATCCCTGCCGGATATACAGAACGTGTCCAGATCTCTTGCGAGTCGATGGAGTCTCGTCCGCTTGGGCGAAGCGCGTGGCGGATGAATCCGGCGATCAGTAAAGCTTGGGCAATGATCACAAATGGGATCGCAATGCCGAGTCTGCCGATCCATGCGCTGGCGGTAAGAGAGAACGGCAGCGAAGAAAGACTCCACACGCCGACCAGTAACGCGCGATTCAACCAAATGTTTTGAACAGAGGACAAAAAGAGAGAGCCGCCAACCAGAACCAGCGCGCACCCCCAAGCCACAGCCCCGAGCGGATTTCCACTCAAGGCGGATAAAACAGAGAGAGACGCCATGCAGATGATCCAATACGGGCGGCCGGTAAGTTCATCTGGTGCGCGCAGCCACATCCAGCCGCCATAGATCGCAGCGGCAATGCCCAGCACGATCAGGAACGGGGTGACGCTTGAATTCAAACTTTCAGCCGGAACGTGTGCCAGCAGCACCAGGCTGGATGCAGCTGAGATCAACCGCAGTGCTGTTCCAAACCCGCGCCGCAATGAAGATTCTGCCGAATAGGGCAGGTGCAGTGGCAGCACACCAAGCCGAAGCCCAGCCGCCGCGACCAGATATAAACCAGAGTTGGGTGAAATGGATTGAAAATCGAATGCGCTGCCGGCGGCGATGCTGATGATGCTTGCCCAAAGGAGAAGAAAACTTCCAAAGGCACGAGTGGAAAACGAGGTGACGACCCGCTCGCTGTTCTCCGCGCCGTTCACCGACCGAAGCTGGGTAATGAGTTCGGTCATATCCAACGCGCTCCAGACCATGAGCAGGGTGAGCGGGTTGTTGGCGGTCACTGCCAGAATGCCGAGTCCGCCGAGGGCGAGCGACCCCGCCCACGGGTAATTGGTGGACGCGGGCCGCACGACCACCGTGAGCAGGATGGTGAGGGTAAGCGCGGCAATGCTTATCGCGAACGGCCACGAGATCCCATCCGCTCGAAAAGAGATGGGATTCACAAAGACCGAGTTCGGCTGCCAGGCAGGGAGAACGAGGTCAAAGGGAATTTGCGCGATCCAAATGAAAACGCTGACCAATGCCAGCATTCCGCCGCCTACCGCAACCAACCAAGCGTACCGCGCGTTCGGCTGGGTGATGAGCAGAACCAATAATGCCAACGCAGTCACAAATAACAACAAACAGGAAATTAATATCAACATGTGAGGTAATAATTGTATCAGTTTTATTGCCGCGCCACTTTGACCCTTTTGCTTTTGGTACAATTCCTTTTATGGATTTTAAGCATGGCAGGCGAGTTTTCCCTTGGATTTTAACTGTTTTGTGGATCGTATCCTGCTCTCCCTCAACTTCGGTCCCGGCCGCGCCGACAACTGACTTGGCGATCCTATCGGTGAATCCCACGCTGACACCGTTTCAACCCGCAGCCTCCCTGCCGAACCCCTACGTGGAAGCATCTACACCGCAGGTCGAGCCGACCTTTACTCCTTACCCCACCCAGTATGTGATCTCAAATGAATTACCAACACCCATTCAGTCAGGCGGTTCAGAGTTCAGTTCGCTCGATATCAATAACCCATTGACCGGGCTGCCTGTCAGTGACCCGACCCTGCTCAACCGCAGACCGATCGCGATCAAGATCGCCAACTCTCCCGATTACATCCGCCCGCAATCCAGCCTGACCCTGGCCGATGTGGTCTTTGAATATTACATTGAATGGGGTGATACCCGTTTTATCGCCGTCTTTTATGGCAATGACTCTTCCCGGGTAGGGCCGGTTCGTTCAGGAAGATTTTTCGACGAGCATGTGGCGCGCATGTTCAATGCTTTTTTGGTTTTCAAATTTGCCGACCCGCGGGAATTTAACTATCTAAAAGAAAGCACACTTAACCAATTCCTGGTGGTGCCCGGCGCAGGGACGGTCTGCCCGCCTTTCTCTGATGGTCCCTACCGGCGCGAGAGTTACAACAATGTTTTCTTTGACACCACCAAATGGGCAGCCTGTGCCGCAAAACGCGGGATCGATAATTCGCGGCAGGAAATGCGCGGAAGTTTTTTCAGCGAGGAAGTTCCCGATTATCCGCTTGGCGCGCAGAAGATCTATTCCTTTTACTCGGTGTACAACTATAGTTATTGGGATTATGACCCGGCTACTCACAAGTACTTCCGATATCAGGAAGCCAACGACATGATCAACAAGAAGCCCGAGGCGTACGCCCCATTGACCGATGATATGACCGGGTTGCCGGTCACCGCGGATAATGTGGTTGTGATCCTTGTGCCGCACATTTTTGCCAATCAATTCAATGCTGAAGATGAAGTCTACAATATTGACTTGATCGACTTTGGGAATGCTTTTGTGTTCCGTGATGGGAAGGCGATCCCTGCTTATTGGAATCGGACCGCCATCGACCAGCCTCTCCTGTTCACCGACCTGACCGGAAATCCCATTTACCTGCGCCCCGGCCGGACCTTCCATCAGGTGATGGGGGTCACATCCACTTATTCACAAGACGGCACAGACTGGCGCTTTATATTTACCACTCCCTAGTGAGATGTTCCTTTTCAAGAAAACCCTTTTGCATGGATAATGGATTAAAATACCTTCATCCTCTTTGCGCGGAGTCCTTATGACCTTTGACCCTGTTTTTCTTGGCAGCTTTACCCTTGTGCTCACCGCATTTGGCGGCGCCTTCCTTGCCGCTTTGTGGATCAGCCTTGTGGTGTGGACGTACCGTGACATCCGCGCACGCGCCCGCGACCCATTGGTGCAGACCCTTGCCGCTTTGTTGGTCGCCATTTTGAATTTGCCCGGTGTGCTGGTCTATTTGATTCTGCGCCCGCCCCGCACCCTGGAAGAAGAATATCAGCGCACACTCGAAGAAGAAGCTCTGCTTCAAGCGCTGGAGGACCTTCCACTTTGCCCGGGCTGTGAAAGGCGTGTAAAGGAAGATTGGCAGATCTGCCCGAACTGCCATACCAAGCTCAAGAAGACTTGTCATAATTGCTCAAAGTTCATGGAATTATCCTGGAATATCTGCCCGTTCTGCGGCACTCCTGCGCCGGGCATGCGTCTCGAATCTACAAGCATGGATGATGCCTTGCGCGGTCTTAAACTTGGCGACGAGCAATCGGATGTAAAGGTTGAACCTGAAAAATGAAAATTGACTCCATCACCCTGCATCATATTTCCATGCCGCTTGTCTCGCCCTTCGAGACTTCCTTTGGGCGTGAGACAGACCGCGAATGTATTTTGATCGTTGTCCGATCTGAAGGGCTGACAGGTTATGGCGAATGCGTAGCATCGCGTGACCCTGGTTATAACTATGAAACCACCGGCACTTCCATGCATATCCTCAAGGATTTCATCATTCCTTTGCTGTTGGGGAAGGATGTTAAGGACGCCTTGGACTTTCAAGACCGGGTTTCCGGCATCCGTGGACATCACCTGGCCAAGGCTGGGGTGGAAATGGCGCTTTGGGATCTGCTTGGCAAACGCGAGGGCAAGTCTTTGCGCGAACTGCTGGGCGGCGTGCGTGATAAGGTTGAGGTGGGGGTCTCGATCGGGATCCAGTCATCTGCTCAGAGCCTGGTGCAGACCGCCGCAGACTTTGTAAATAAAGGGTATGCGCGGGTGAAGATCAAGATCAAACCGGGCAGAGATGTGGAAGACTCCGTGGCTGTTCGCAATGAATTTCCGAACCTGCGCCTGCAAGTGGATGCGAACTCGGCTTATTCGTTGAGCGACATGCACATCCTGAAGCCGCTTGATAAATTGAATCTGTTGTTGATCGAACAACCCTTGTTCGAAGACGATATCTGGGATCATCACAAGATGCAGGAGCAATTTGAGACCCCGATCTGTCTCGACGAAAGCATTGTCTCGCCGCGTCACGCCCGTTACGCGATCGAGATGAAAGCCTGCGGCGTGATCAATATCAAAGCGGGCAGACTTGGCGGTTTGAGTCAGGGCGTGATGGTGCATGACCTGTGTCTTGAAAATAAACTTCCTGTATGGTGCGGAGGTATGCTGGAGACCGGGGTGGGGCGAGCTTCGAACCTTGCGCTGGCATCCCTGCCGAATTTTGTTCTGCCGGCCGATGTTTCCGCTTCAGACCGTTATTACGCACGCGATATAACAAATGAAAGATTTGTGCTGAACGCGGATTCAACCATCGATGTGCCGCGTGGAGTTGGGCTTGGGGTAACGCTGGATGAAAAAGCCTTGAAGGATTTTTCGCTTGTCGAACTGTCCTTCGTTGCAGGTTCATGATTAAGAATTTTGTATTGAAGTTAAACTGAATCAGACAACTTTGATTTTTATAATACGAAGTATGAATGTGCTTCGTATTTTTAATTTCCGGCTTCCTTCAAATGGTAAATTAACTTCCATCACGCTTCGAGCGCGAGTTCTCACTCTGCGTGTGACAGGTATTCTGAGTCGTAAGGTGAAGCAGGTCACTTGTACTGCCATTACCATCCTATCTCTTGTTGCTTGCCAGCCTTCACTGTGGGGAGCGCCCCCGCCGCCGCCCACCATGGTCATGGCGACTTCTTCTTCTCTGTTCCAATTTCCAAATCCGCCCACGCTTGCGCCGACCATCACGCCCATGCCGCCGACCCCGGTTCCAACCCCGGTGGTATTGAATGCGGCGCTGGTCTGGGCGAGCCCGGCGATTCCGCAGTTGCTGCAAGACAGAATTCAACAATGGGGTTTCCAAATTTTGGCAACCGATCGGGAATCGGCCAACTTATTCATTGACGTGGTCCTTCAACCTGGCGAAGGCGCGAATCATGTTTCAACCTGGACGTACGCGCTTGTTGCGCCATTCCCGACCCTGACAGATAACGTCACCACTCAAGAGATTCTGTCTGCGTGGGGCGGCTCAGGGTTTGGACCGTTTGCCGGGGTACCGCTTCTCATGTCCGAATCTACGCTGGCGACTTTTTCCGCTCTTTGGGGCAAACCGGCTTTTGGTGTTGTGCAAACGGTCGCGGAAGATCAACTGCTCGAAGCCGCCTGGTCACAAATGCCTGCCTGGGCCATAATCCCGTTTGAGAAGATCGAACCCAAATGGAAAGTGCTGACGGTGGACGGGCAATCGCCGATCCAGAAGAAGTATGACCCGCTCATTTATCCATTGATCGCCAAGTATCGGCTGATGTGCGTTTCGCAGTGTCAGGTTCCCAGCGAGATCCAACTTTCCTATCAAAATTATGACCCCGGCAAGCTCACAACTGTCATCATGACCGGTGTCACCGCCCTTGTACGCGCCACAGCCAAGACCATGGACGTGAAAGGGATCCTGTACCCCGGCGAACTCCTGCGCGACACCCTGCGTGAAGCAGACGTTCTGCATATTAACAACGAGGTTCCATTCTATGGCGGCTGCCCCGAACCTGACCCAAATCAGGCAAGGCAGATCTTTTGCAGTGCGCCGCGTTATATGGAATTGCTGACCGATATCGGCACCGATGTGATCGAACTCTCCGGCGATCATTTTGCCGACTATCACGAAGAAGCCATGTACCAGACCCTGGAGATCTATGAGCAATACAACATGCCTTATTATGGAGGCGGCTACAACATTGAGGATGGACGCAAGCCCCTGTTGATGGAAGTGAACGGCAACAAACTAATGTTCATTGGCTGCAACTATAAAGACATCTACGCCAGCGCGCGGGAGGATATTCCGGGCTCGGTGAAATGTGACTTCGAGTATATGACCGGGCAGATCGCATACTACCGTTCGCAAGGATATTTGCCGATCTCCTCCTTTCAATATCACGAGTTCGACTCGCCCGCCGCCCGTCCCCAACAAGTGATCGATTTTCGCCAAATGGCAGATGCCGGCGCGGTGGTCGTCAGCGGTAGTCAGGCGCACGTGCCGCAGGTGATGGAGTTTTATCAGGATGCTTTCATTCACTATGGGCTGGGAAATCTGTTCTTTGACCAGATGGCCAAAAAAGGACCGGACTTCACCCAAAAGGAATTTCTTGACCGTCATGTGTTTTACGACGGCAAATACCTCGGAGTGGAGTTGATCACAGCCTACCTCACCGACTACGCCCGCCCGCGGTACATGACCGAAGCCGAGCGGAACAGATTCCTCACTATGTACTTCGAAGAGAGCGGCTGGGGATTTACCCAAGCCGGTCAGTAGACAACAACTCATTCGATGCAAAATAAAATGGACGTCCACTACGTCCATTTTATTTTTTGGTAGAATGCACAGGTTATTTCTGCAACCATTGAGACCCGTATATGAAAAAAACTTTGATCGTCATACTATGCATCGCAATCCTGACAGCCTGCGTCCCTGCCCAACAGCCGACCCAGCCGGTTGTGATGCCTTCTCCAATTCCGCCCACGGCAACTCCCACCAGCACCCCCTCACTGCCTGATGCGTTGTGGATCAGCCCCGCGGTTCCTGAATCTTTGTCACAATTGGCGCGCACCTGGGATATCCCCATCACCGAAGACCCGAACCTGGCCACTCAAAAGCTGGACATCTTTGACCCCGGCTCGCTGTGGATCTTTGCTCTTGTCGCGCCATTCCCAACGGTCATGGATGAGGTGACCTTTCAGGAGTTGTCAGCTGCCTGGCAGGGCGGTCAAACCGGACCGATGGGTGGGCGCGGCATCCTCATGGCAGAATCCACTCTGAGGGCGTTTGCTGCCGTTTGGGGCGAACCCGCTGCCGGGGCGGTGAGGGTCGCTTCGTCTGGCGAGTTATTGGACCGGGCGTGGAGCGAGTCCACGTGGGCGATCATCCCCTTTGAAGAGATCCAGCCCAAATGGAAGGTCTTGAGCATAGACGGTCAAAACCCGATCCACAAGGATTTTGTCGCCGATCCCTATCCGCTGAAAATAAAATTCGGTCTCTCTGACCTGTATTCATTTGCTTTGCCTCGCACGAACCGCGACGAGACCAAACTTGCCACCGTGGTGTTGACCGGCGTGACCGCCATGGTACGCGCCACAGCGTTGACGATGGAGTTGAAAGGCGTGACCTATCCCGGTTCGCTGGAATCCGGCGATTGGCTGCGTGAAGCAGATGTGGCGCACATCAGCAACGAAGTGACCTTCGACAAGACTTGTCCGTATCCGCGTTCCGGCTCCACCAGCCTCATCCTGTGTAGTGACCCGAAATACATGGAGTTGCTTTTGAATGTCGGCACAGATATCGTGGAGATGTCCGGTGACCATTTGTTGGATCGCGGCGGCACAGCTTTGATAGACACCTTGAACATTTACAAGGAAAATAATATTCCATATTATGGCGGCGGCATGAATGCCGAGGATGCGCGCAAGCCGGTTCTGATGGAAGTGAACGGGAACAAGCTGGCGTTCATGGGCTGCAATGGAAAACCAGAGATCTTCCAAAAAGCCACTGACACCACCCCAGGCCCTGCCAAATGTGATTACGAGTTTTTTGATGAACAGATCCGCGCATTGAAGTCGCAAGGCTACATGGTGATCTTCACCTTCCAGCACAATGAATGTTATTCGGGCAAGCCATGCTACCTGCACGATGAAGGTTTCCGCAGTGTTGCTGATTCCGGCGCGGTGGTGGTGAGCGGCAGTCAGGCGCACTTCCCGCACATCATGGAATTCCGTGGAGATTCTTTCCTGCATTACGGGCTGGGAAATCTGTTCTTTGACCAGATGTTATACAACGCGCCTGGCGGCCAGGTGATCGAAGGGACCCGCCGTGAGTTCATGGATCGTCATATCTTTTACGATGGGCGATACCTTGGTGTGGAATTGTTGACCACGATGATGGAAGATTATTCCATTCCGCGCCCGATGATCAAGGAAGAGCGCGAGCCATTTTTGACCGAATACTTTACCCTGAGCGGATGGACACCCATCATCTCTCAGGTCGTCCCTGTGCCAACGCTGACACCCACTCCGATCGCCATCCCCTAAACAAAAAATCCTCCGAACTCTCGGAGGATTTTTTTTATTTCACTTTGAGATCGGCAGCGTGTAACCGCCGTCCACCACGATGGTCTGCCCGACGATCATCGAAGCGGCGGGCGAGCACAGGAAAGCCGTGACCTCTGCCACTTCTTCGGGTGTGATCAGCCTGCCCGCCGGTACCTGTGCGATAAATCCCTGCAGGATGTTTTCCTGCCCGCCCATCGAAGCGAAGTGATTCAGCGCGTCGGTCTCCACGACGCCGGGTGACACCGCATTGACATTGATTCCCTTTGAGATCAACTCCACACCGAGGTAACGGGTGAGCGCTTCCAATGCCGCTTTACTTGCCCCGACCACCACATAATCGGGCAGGACTCTGGTGGAGCCCGGGCTCGAAATGCTGACGATCTTCCCGCCTCCGCGTTTTTCCATCAAGGCGGCGGCTCTCTGCGCCGAGAACAGCAATGCGCGCGCGTTGATGTTCATGGTCCAATCCCAGCCTTTGGGCTTTTGCTCCATTGCGGGGCGGTTGTAGCCAGAAGCCGCATTGTGGATGAGAATATCCAACCCGCCAAATTCCTGTTCCACTTCATCGAACATTCGGTTCAGGTCTTCGAGGTCGCCAACGTCCGCTTTGACAAGCAAGGCGCGCCTGCCAAGTTGCTCCACCTC
Organism: Anaerolineales bacterium; assembly: GCA_017985935.1. Lineage (GTDB taxonomy): Bacteria > Chloroflexota > Anaerolineae > Anaerolineales > Villigracilaceae > Villigracilis. The sequence goes on from JAGNWT010000029.1 coordinate 29,453, forward strand.
GCGGGCGGTCTCTTCGGCGGGGGCGCGGTTGCGGAAGAAGTTGATCACCACATCTGCACCTTGGCTTGCGAAATGCAGGGCGATGGCTTTTCCGATTCCCCGTCCCGAGCCGGTGACGAGGGCGATCTTGTTTTGAAAGGGGAGTGTTGTCATTTTTATTCACCCATCTTATTTAATCAAAATATAAATTCAAATCTGAACAGTCAAAGCGATTGCCGCAGTTGGGACAGGTCACCTTGCAGTTTTTTTCGTGCATCTGGTTGCCGCAGCGGTCGCAAGACCAAAAGCGCTTTTCGTTCCATACGATCTCTTTGAGCAGGGATGAGTCGAATTCGTTGATCTTTTCCCTGCCGAGTTTTTGCAATTCTTGAATGACGGTGTCGAGGTCGTTCCTGAGCTTCCCAACATGGACTCCCCGGCAGACCTCAGCCCACTCTCTGAGCCATTTCATGCTCCGCCCGTGGACCTTGACCGCGCCATTGTAATTTCCGCGTTGGATGTGCAGGTACACCACCGCCGCCTGAAGGATTCCCCGATACAACTCGCGGATCGGTCCCTGCTCTTCGCGCCAGGCGTCTTCCAGCGCTTCGTGTGCTTCGAAGAACTGTTTGTCGTTAAAAAATTTCAAGCCTTCTATGGCTTGTGGGTGTAATAAGCCGTTACAGCCTTCTTCCATAATAAAACTCTCTCTTCATGTTTACTGATAACTGATTGCTCTTTACTTTTTACTGTCAACAGGCTTTCGAGAGTATAACATGCGGCTTTGAGGCAGATGGTAAAATTCCTGCATGGTCAAAAACCTGTGGAATGACAAGCGCGCGATCTTGCTTGTGTCTCTTATTGCATTGATCTCACTGATCGTGCTTGCCAGCGCCATAAAAGGCACCGACTTCCGCCCGACCCAGCATTTCAGCCGTGAAGAGACTGAGATGGCACAGCGATCTCCGCTTGGGGAAATTGCGCAAGAGATCATGGAAGTTCCACTCGAGAAGCAGATCGCTTTTCTGGTGATGATCTTCCTCTTTGGTGTGCTGGTCGCATCCATGCTTTCACCGGAGATGAGAAAAAAACTTCTCAGGCAGTTATTCCGTTTATTCCTTTCGATCGTTCTCATCCTCTACCTGCTCAAGATCAAACCCGATATATTCGATGGCTTGCTGCCGTTCTTCGCATTGAATGCCAACGGACAAGCCACTCCTTCGCCTGAAGAGGCTGCGCCCCCGCTGCCTGTCTTTGAGCCACCCCAGGTTTCAGCGGGATTTTCCTTCATCGTCACGCTTGCACTCGTTTTGCTGGGCGCTCTCTTCTTTTGGAGACTCTCTCGTTGGTGGACCAGCCAGCGGGAAGTGCGAAGCGCGTCCCTGCCGTTGGATCGGATCGCAGAGGTGGCGCGGGCATCCCTGCGGGAACTGTCTTTAGGCAATGCGTCTGCCCATGAAGCGATCATCCAATGCTACGAGCGGATGAGCCATGTGGTGGACGAGCGGCGCGGACTCGCCCGCGACTCTGCCATGACTCCCTCTGAGTTTGCCTCACGCCTTGAAAAAGCAGGCTTGCCGCGTGGACCGGTCAACCGCCTGACGAAGTTATTCGAGTCCGTGCGTTACGGCGGGCGGAATTCCTCGCAAGCCGATGTCAGTGAGGCGATCTCCTGCCTGACTTCGATCGTGGAATACTGCGGAGAGTCCGCATGAACCGCAGAACGATTTTGCTCGGTGCGTTCTTAGCCCTGTTGGTGCTTGCTTATTTTCTGCGTGATGTGGTCAGCAAACTCATCATTCTGCCTTTGTTCTACCTGTGGTGGGTGATCCGTTTATATTATTCAATGTTCCCTCAGTTCGTGGTGTGGGCGATCCTGGTTGCTTTCGTTTTGTATTTTTCAGTGAAGAGCCTGATCCCCGAAGCGCGCCCGCGCCCCGTTGGGCGAATTCCGCTCAAGCCCGCCGAAGGGCAGATCAAGTCCCTCGTGAGCTGGCTGAATAAAACTCGCAGCGGCGGAAGTTATTACAAGTGGCTGGTCGCCAATCGGTTGGGAAAGACCGCGCGCGAGATCCTAAGTCAGCGCGGAGAGTATGACCTGAGTAAAAAGTTCGAGCCGTTGAACGGGCGTGATTGGAAGCCCTCACAGGAAGTTCGAGATTATCTCGATGCCGGGTTGGGCAGTTCCTTCGCAGACTTTCCACAGTCACGCTGGTTTTGGGTCAAGCCGAAGCCCACGCCCCTGGACCTGGACCCCGTGCAGGTGATCGAATACCTTGAAGAAGAGATGGAGATTAGGCATGACAGAGATCGCAAAGGCATCTGAATTAAGTAAAAAGATCATCAGCGAGGTTGAGCGCGCCGTGGTTGGCAAGCGTGACCTGCTTGAGATGATCATGGCGTCTGTGCTGGCTGGCGGGCATGTTTTACTGGAAGATTACCCCGGTCTTGGCAAAACCCTCATCGCGCGCAGTTTCGCTTCTGCATTGGGGCTGGATTTCAAGCGCATCCAATTCACGCCTGACCTGTTGCCCGGCGACATCACGGGCGGATACATTTTCAACCGCACAAAAAATAAATTTGAAATGCGGCAGGGACCTGTCTTCACCAACATCCTGTTGGCAGATGAGATCAACCGCGCCTCGCCCAAGACGCAATCTGCCTTGCTGGAAGCCATGCAGGAAGGGCAGGTCACTTTGGAAGGGGAGAGCATGAAACTGCCTGACCCGTTCATTGTGCTTGCCACCCAAAACCCGATCGAGTACGAAGGGACCTTTCCTCTGCCCGAAGCGCAGTTGGACCGCTTCATGGTGAAACTCTCGGTTGGGTATCCCAGTCTGCAAGAGGAAAAAGAAATTCTTCAACGCCGCCGCGAACGCAAACAGGATGAACTAACCCTGATGCAGGTCATCAAGCCAAAGCAATTGCTTGAGATGCGCGCCGCGCTCGAGACCGTGCATGTGGACCCCGACCTTGAAGAATACATTTCCGCTTTGGTGCATGCCACGCGTATCGACCGCCGCGTGGCGGTGGGGTCAAGCCCGCGCGGTTCGCTGGCATTTCTCAAAATGGCTCGCGCCCATGCCGTGCTTGCAGGTCGTGATTTTATTTTGCCCGACGATGTCAAACGCTTTGCAGTGCCCGTCCTCACGCATCGCCTGCTGCTTCAGCCAGAATACTGGATGTCGAAGCAGGTCAATGGCGATGTGATCCAGGACGTGCTGCGTACAACTCCCGTGCCCGTCATTCGTTAAAGTGGTTCGCTCCATTTTTCTTTCCGCGCTGGTGTATAGTCTCTTGCTCGCAGGGTTGATCTCTCTGCGCGGCGAGATGATCGCGCTTGCGATTCCATTCGTGTTGTATCTGTTGTATGGATTTTGGAAAGCGCCCGAATCTCTCGACTTGCACATCGAGCGAAAACTCTCCGCCGACCGCATCACGCCTGACTCAGATGTGACCGTGACAGTGACCGTGACCAATCGCGGATCGAACATTGAGGAGCTTTATCTCAACGAAAGGATCTCCCCTCCGATTCGCGTTCGCATCGGTTCGACCCGACACCTGCTTCGGCTTCCGAAGGGCGCTTCCCACACTTACACATATACCGTCGCCGATGGGCGCGGAGTGTATTCCTTCGAGTCGATCCACGCCCAGGGGACGGAGTTCTTTGGTTTGATCCGCCGCGAGCAGGTCATTCACTCCAAAGAGCAGTTGTCCATCTTCCCGGAATTCAGGCGGCTGAAGCATGTCACCATCCGACCGCGCCGCACACGGGTCTATGCGGGGACGATCCCTGCGCGCGCTGGCGGTTCAGGCACCGAATTCTTCGGCGTGCGCGAATATCAAACAGGCGACTCGCCGCGCACGATCAATTGGCGCGTCAGCGCGCGGCACGAGGAGACTCTCTACTCGAACGAATATCAACAGGAACGGGTGGCAGATGTCGGCGTAGTGGTCGATGCGCGCATTCAGGCGAATTACGTTCACGGCGGGCAATCCCTTTTTGAACATTCCGTCACCGCCGCCGCCGCTTTGTCCGATGCATTTTTATCACAGGGCAATCGCGTGGGCTTGCTGGTGTATGGAAGTTACCTCGGCTGGACTCTGCCCGATTACGGTAAACTGCAGCGCGAACGCATCATGCATGCCTTGGCGGGCGCGGAGGCTGGGGCAAGCTCGGTCTTCGCGGGGCTTGAGCATTTGTCGCCGCGCATGTTCCCGCCTGAGTCGCAGATCGTGCTGGTCAGCTCGTTGTTGAACGATGACCTGAACGTCTTGGTCCAGTTGCGTGGACGCGGGTATCAGGTAATGGTCATCAGTCCCGACCCTGTAAAATTTGAGCATGGATTTTTGCCGCCCTCTCCGCAAGTGGATATGGCGGCGCGTGTCATTCGCATGGAGCGTGATCTGCTTATCCGCCGCCTTGAGCGGGCAGGGATTCAGGTCGTGGAGTGGGATGTGTCCCTTCCGTTCGATCAAGCGGTCGGTCCGTTATTGATGCGCCAAAGGAGAGTGTTGTGACGCTTGTTGCGTTGTTGTCCAGTATTGTCATCTCATCCGCTTCGCTGGCGTGGGGCTATTCCCTGCGCGGGTTCGGATCTTTTGCGGTGTGGGTCTTGGTTTTCGGCGCGGGCTGGTTGATCGCCGTCTTTCAAGATTGGAAATGGTTCTCGTGGATCGGTCTGACCTTTGCAACGGTCGTCTCTGCCTTTGGGCTGTGGTTCGGCTTCATCCCAGGCTGGATGTTCGCGGGCGGGATCTTCGCGCTCTTCGCATGGGATATGTTCGACTTTCGTTTGCGCCTGCGCCTGATGGCAGATGACGACGACAAGCGCGGCATCGAGCGGCGTCACATTTTACGCATCAGTCTGCTGGCGTTGATCGGAATGGCGCTTGCCTCATTGACGATGTTGGTGCGAGTGCAGTTCACGCTGGAGTGGAGCGCGCTCTTGGTGATCGTTGCTTTGCTTGGGTTGGGGCAGTTGGTGGGATGGTTGAAGAAATGATGAAGCAATTTTTTACGCAAATGAATACGGTTATCTCAAGACTTTTGCCGCTTTGAATCTTTCAGTCTTTTTGGTCTGATCTTTTTACTGACAGTGCCAGCCATTCCTGCGCTTCTTTGGGGGTTTTGAAGCGGATCACTTGCAGGTGGGCGTTTTCAGGAAGTGTAAAAAGTTGGGGATATTCCCGCTTCCTTCTCCAGTAGGTTTTGAACAACCAGTTAATCAACGAATCCTGTGACCAGAACTTGACCTGCGTCCAGAAATTTTCCACGTTGTCTGAAAATAATTTCTCCTTGGTGACCACTCGGCGAAAGGTGCGTGTAAGCAATCGCCAGAAGACGGTCAGGAAGGGATAATCCAGCCAGATGATCGCCTGCGCTTGCGACCAGATGAGATCGCGGGTGACGTGGTAATTCCCTGCCACGACCCAACTTTCAGTGCTGATGGCTTCCTTCACCCGCTCGCGGAAAACTTCATCGGGCGCTTCGACCCAGTTTGGCTCCCAGTGTAAATAATCGAGGTCAATGAGATCCGCGCCGATCCTGTCTGCGAGGGCTTTTGCCAGCGTGGATTTTCCCGAAGAAGTTGTGCCGACAATGACATAGCGTTTGATGGGGAGTGAGTTCATAGGCGGGAGAGTATAATTTGCCAGTCTTGAATCTTCAATCCAAGATCGTAGATCAAAAATCGCAAATCAAAATGAGGCTCCATGTTTGAACTTCCTGATAACGAAATTCTCCCTCTCTCGAAAGAGCATGTCTTCTGGACGTGGTCTGCTCAAGCCAAGGTGAATCCCATTGCTGTGAAGAAAGCGAAAGGCGTTTACTTTTGGGATGTGAACGACAAGAAATATCTCGACTTCAACTCCATGACCATGTGCGTCAACATCGGTCACGGCAATGAGAGGGTCATCAAAGCAATGCAGGAGCAGGCTGCGGAGCTGCCCTATGCCGCGCCGGGCATGACGACAAAGATACGCGCGCTGGCAAGCAAGGTTGTGGCAGAGATCACACCCAAAGGCGCGTTGACCAAAGTGCTGTTCACCCTCGGCGGAGCGGATGCGAACGAGAACGCCATCAAGATCGCGCGCGGATATACAAAAAAACACAAGATACTCACACGCTATCGTTCATATCACGGCGCATCTGCGGGTGCGATGGCAGCGACGGGCGATCCGCGCCGCGTGGCTTGGGAGCCGAACCTGATGACGGGCGTGGTGCATTTCCTTGACCCGTACCGCTACCGTTCCACCTTTCATCGCAGCAATCCCGATATTTCGGAAGAGGAATTTACCCGCGATTACTTGAATCACCTCGAAGAGATCATCCTCTACGAGGGGCCTGAATCCATCGCGGCGGTTTTGATGGAATCGGTCACGGGCACGAACGGGATCATCATCCCGCCGCAGGGATACATGCAGGGAGTCCGCGCCTTGTGCGACAAGTACGGCATCCTGATGATTGCCGATGAAGTGATGAGCGGATTCGGTCGGACGGGGAAGATGTTTGCCATTGAACACTGGGATGTTGTCCCAGATATTATGACAATGGCGAAGGGACTAACCTCAGCGTATGCACCGCTTGGCGCGGTGGCAATGAAGCCGGAGATCGCTGCGGCATTCGATGAGCATGCTTTTGAAAGCGGGCTGACTTATACCTCGCATCCCATTTCACTTGCGGCGGCTGTGGCGAACATCAGTGTGATGAAGGAAGATAAGATTGTCGAGCACGCGGCAGGCATGGGCGCAGTCTTGAGGCGCATGTTGACCGATCTTGGCGAAGCGCACCCATCCGTGGGGGAGGTCCGCAATATCGGTTTGTTCGGCATCCTTGAATTGGTCAAGGACCGCAAGACTAAAGAACCGATGGCTCCGTGGAATGGATCATCGCCAGAGATGGTTGCGCTCAGAAAATATTGTACTGACCACGGGCTTTTTCTTTACACCCACTGGCATACTGTGTTGATCATCCCGCCGTTGATCATCACCGAAGAAGAACTAAAAGAAGGGATGGATATTTTGGATAAGGCACTGGAGATCACGGACAAGGCAGTGAAGTGATCAATCCGGCGTATTCCCTGTTGCTGGTTGTTTCAGGCTTGATCTCGCTTTTTATTGCGGGAGTGGTCTGGCTGCGGCGTCCGCTGGCTGGGGCTTCGCACCTCGCGGTTGTCATGATGTCGATGACGCTGTGGAGTCTGGCTTACGCTTTTTCGTGGCTGGTGCCGGATGAACGGGGAAAATTCTTTTGGGTTGGGATCGCTTTCTTTGGGGTGGCTGTTTCCTCTCCTTCCTTCCTTGCGATGGCTTTCGAGTTCACAGGGCGGCAGGACCGAATCAATTGGAAGTTTTACGTTTACTCGTACACCGTGCCATTGATCGCCATGGTCTTCTATTGGACAGATCCCTGGTTTGGTTTGTTCTTCGGCGGAGCGAGTATTTCAAATCAGGAAGACCTGCTGCGCGGTGGACCGGGTCTGATGATGATCGGTGCGAATGGGTACACTTGTATTATTTGGGGCGTCGGTCATCTGATACGCTACTTGAAGCGTGCGCCTCGTTCGAAGCGTACTTCGGTCATCTTTATTTTGATCGGCACGTTCTTCCCGGCATTTGGTACCTTTATCAGCATCCTGCATTTCAGTCCATTCCCCGGTTTGGACCTGACCCCGATCGCTTTTACCATGAGCGGGATGTTCTATGCCTATGGTTTGTTCACATATCGGATTTTGAACGTTGCCCCGGTTCGGCGCGAAGCGATCCTTGAGAACATGGAAGATTGCATGCTGGTCGTGGATGATCTGAATCGTGTGCTTGATATCAATCCGCATGCATTGGCTTTTGTAGATGCCGGTGTAAAAGACCCAACCGGCAGGCAGCTAAAAGATGTTTTTTCAAAGTGGCAAAACGAGATCCACCTTGATCTTGGCGCACAAGACGGAACCTTCCGCGTGCAGTTGGAAGGACCAGACTTCCACCACTACGACATCACCGTTACATCCCTGCAGGATTCGAAAAATGAGTTTGCCGGCAGGCTGATCGTCTGGCGCGATATTTCGGTGCAGAAAAAAAGCGAGATCGAAATGCGGGAGATGAATCTGCGCCTGCAGCAGCACATCAAAGAGATCGAGATCCTGCATGACCAATTACGTGAGCAGGCGATCCATGACAGCCTGACCGGATTGTTCAACCGCCGCTACATGGAAGAAACCCTGCAAAAGGAAATGGCTCAGGCGCTCAGGTCCAAGTCTCCGCTTAGCGTTGTGATGATGGATGTTGACCTGTTCAAGCAGATCAATGATGGGAACGGTCATCACGTTGGTGATGCGATCTTGCAGGGGCTGGCAGACATGCTCATGGACAACATCCGCCTTGGCGACACAGCTTGCAGATATGGGGGAGACGAGTTGGTGGTGGTGATGCCTGGCGCCGCTGAAGCCGATGCCTTTGCCAGGGCGAATCTTTGGCGCGAAAAGTTTTCGAGCATGGACTTTATTGTCAATGATGTGCGGGTGCGCACCACGCTTTCACTTGGAGTTGCTTCCATGTCGCATGGCTTCAGGAGGTTTGAAGACCTGCTGATCGCCGCGGACAAAGCGCTCTATGTTTCCAAGATCAATCGCAACGCTGTAAATCGATTTACCCCCGAAACCGAAAAAGAAAAATAATCTACTGTGGCAGATCGATCACAAAGATCGTGCCCTTTCCAATTTCACTGGACGCTTCAATGCTCCCGCCGTGTGCGTGGACGATCTGTTTGGTGATGGCAAGTCCAAGCCCGCTGTGCTCACGGTCGGTGCGTGATCTGTCTCCGCGCCAGAATCTGTCGAAGATAAAGGGCAGATTTTCGGGGGCAATTCCCTCGCCTGTGTCCTTCACCTTAATCCGCGCGGATCGTTCTTCGCCGCTGCCTGATCCTGTTTCGAGCGAGATGTTCCCGCCTTGAGGGGTGTATCTCAACGCGTTGGAAATCAAATTGGATAGCACCTGGTTGAGCCGATCATAATCTGCCGAGATCTCCTGCTTTGGGTCTTGAATATCTGCGGCGAGGTTAATGCCCAGGGAGGCGGCTTGCGCTGAAAAACTTGACGTGAGGTCATGTATCAGATCGGCAAGCAGGAAGCGGGTGGGATGAAGCGGCAGTTGTCCGCCTTCTGCGAGGGAGAGCGTTTGCAGATCTTCCACGAGTCGGGCGAGTAGTTTGGTTTCATCCAGAGTGTTGTTGATGTGGTCTGCGGTTGGCTGGTAAACGCCATCGATGACCCCTTCGAGATTTCCCTGGATAATGTGAAGCGGAGTGCGAAGTTCATGCGCGATGTCGGCTGTCAGGTTGCGCCGCTGCTGGTCAGAGCGTTCCAGTTCGCTGACCATTTTGTTGAAGCGTTTGATCAGCTCATGGAATTGCGGAGAGTCGTTGTCTGGGACGCGTATCGAAAGATCGCCCTCGGCTACCGAGTCGATCGCGTTGAAGATCTCGCCAAGCGGTTTGCCAAAGCGCGCGTACATGTTGAAGACCGTGATGAGCGCAAAGACGATCACAGCGAACGGCGCGCCGCAGACCAGAAGCCAGATATTTCTGATGCCCGCATATTCCGAGAAGACCAGGTAAAGAATGGCGGCAGTGCCCCCGAAGAAAAGCACGATGGCGCTCATGAAGAACAAAGCGAACGGGAAGAAAAAGCGACGGCTTCCGCGCCAACGTCGGGTTTGATTTTTGTGGAGAGGAGAGTGGTGAGACATAAAGTGCCCGTCGCTGTAAATTTATTTTTCTGCTGTTATGAATCGATAGCCTATTCCGTACACGGTTTCGATCATGGAAATGCCGGATACAGTTTCGAGCTTTTTTCTTAAGTTCTTGATGTGTGAGTCTATGCTGCGGTCAATGCTGGACGCTGCTCCATGCAGATCGTCCAGCAATTGCTCGCGGGTCAAGGTCTGCCCGGGACGGCTGGCGAGCAGGACCAGTAATTTAAATTCATTGGGCGTGAGCTTAACGGGAGAGTCGTTGAAGGTGACGGAATATTTTTCTGTGTCCACTTCCAATCCGTCGGCGCGGATGATGCTCGGCGGTTTGACCTCTCCCTTTGCGCGGCGCAGCAAAGCGCGGACACGGGCGACCATTGCCCGCGGCGAGAATGGCTTGGTGATGTAATCATCCGCGCCGATCTCCAGACCTGTGACCTGATCCACTTCCTCGGCTAATGCGGTGAGCATGATGATGGGGACATCGCTTTCACGGCGCAGGATGCGACACACTTCACGACCATCGATGTTGGGGAGCATCAGGTCGAGGATGATGAGGTCTGGTTTGTCGCGGCGGGCAGTTGTCAGCGCAGATTGACCGTCCGCGGCTACAAGGACGCGGTATCCGTTCTTTTCAAGATAATCGCGCGCAATGCGAGTGATCTTCGGTTCGTCATCTACAACGAGGATAAGTTCGGGCATGGGGGGAGTATATCAAATGAGGGATGATGAATAACAAAGCGGGGTTATCGTTTCCAGATTTCCCATTGACCTGTGCCAACGGTGGGCAAGCCTTCAGCCAGCCATTCATACATCGAGCCGTGATAGACGGCGGCATTTTCATGCCCTGTCATCAGGTGCGCCGCCGCGTTGACTGCCGCAGCAATCCCTCCGCCGCAGTAGGTGATGATGCGCTGATTGTTGGCCACTTCTTGCAGGCGGGCGGCGATCTGGTCATCAGGCAGAAAGGCGTTCATTCCGTCCATCAGGTCCATGCAGGAAAGGGAGATCGAGCCTTCGATATGTGAAGCGTCGAAGCTTTCGAGGGGCAGCACATTCACGATTGCGGTATCAGCGGTGCTGAGGGATTTCAATACTTCTTCCTTGTCGGCATACATCCATTCCCTGAGGTGCGGCTGGAATGTTGCGGGCTTATATTGATGCGCTTCCTGCTCTATCTGTCCGCCCGCCTGCTTCCACGCGGAGAGTCCGCCGTTGAGGATGCGGACATTGTTGTGCCCTGCGTAGCGCAGGACCCACCATGCTCTCACCGCGTAAGGGAGCATGCCGCAGGCGTAGACGATCACCTCTGTCTCATTGGAGATGCCGAGCACGCCGATCTGTTCGGCGAGCAGATCTTCAGGAAGCATGTTGGTGTATCGGTTTGCGCTTTCGGGTGCTGAGAATTTCTCGTGCTCGAAGAACGCCGCGCCCGGGATGTGTTCCTGCAAATAGGCGCCATTCGTCACGGTCGCGTCGAAGATGCGGATGTTTTTGTCGCCAATTTTTTGCAGCAGTTCATTGGCTTCGATCAGGATCTGGTTTCGGTTCATGGTTGTGCCTCCATTGATTTGGTGTGTGCACGGAATATATCAACGCTTTGTGGAGGAAATGTGGATGTTTTCGCCAGAGAATGTGGAAGTTTCTGCCGCGAAAAACAATGACGAGGAAAGAAAACTTTCCTCGTCATTGTTCATTGCTTCTTACTCGGTCTTCTTTTCTTCGGCAGGTTTCTCACCATCAGCAGCGGGAGCCTCGTGAGCGCGCTTATGCCACTCGTTGAACATGGAAGCGGGACCACCTTCCCAGCCTTTGCCCCAAGGACCATGATGTCCATGGTGACCGCCCCAGGCGTGCTTCATGCGGCGGAAGAACAGCATCTTCATAAAACCAAAGAACAGGAACAGGAAGAAGATGCCGAAGCAGAGCGCGCCGAAGGGATTGAAGTGATGGCGGTAGCCGAATCCATAAGAATATGGATGACCGTACCCATACATCATCGGCGGGATGGGAGCAGACTGTCCGTTTTCGGCAGCCTCAGCAATGGCGGTTGCCACGGCAGGTGATTGTGAGATCCCCTGCGCCATGCCGGCTTTGAATACCATGGCACCAGCGCCGAAGATCAGCCCGATGAAGAGCAAAGAAACAAAGATGCGAAAAGCTATTTTCATTTTTACCTCTCAGATGAAATTTGATTTTGTTCGTTCTTACGCCCCAAATGTATCAATCCATTGTGGAGGAAATATGGATGGATGGGTGAGGGATTGTGGAGGAAGTGTTGGAGAAATATAAGAGAAACCAGGCTTCGCACGGTCTGGCTGCAACTTTCCCGCCTCTCTGGCATCTGATAAAATGCAGGTCGTAATAAGAACACGCGAGCCATCGTCTCAAAGAGGACGAAAAATCATAACTTGGCAGGAAAACATGACAGATAACAAACACGTAAAAGTATTGGTTCTTGGAGCAGGTCCCGCAGGACTTTCAGCCGCTCTATACGCCGCCCGCGCAGACTTGGAGCCGGTGGTTTTGACCGGCATGCAGTTGGGCGGTCAAGCGGCGCTGACTCATACCATTGAAAACTATCCCGGCTTCCCCGAAGGTGTGGGCGGAGCGCAGCTTGGCGAGTTATTTCAAAAGCAGGCTGAACACTTCGGCGCAAAAGTGGAATATGACATGGCGCATGAAGTTGACCTTTCGCAGCGCCCCTTCAAGGTCATGACCGACAACGGCGAATATAAAGCCGATACGTTAATCCTTTCCACTGGCGCGAACCCGACCCATCTTAATGTGCCTGGCGAAGTCGAACTGACAGGGCGCGGCGTGTCATACTGCGCCACCTGTGACGGCTGGTTCTTCAAGGACAAGAAAGTTGCCATCGTTGGCGGCGGCGACAGCGCATTTGAAGAAGCGCTCTTTATCACGCGCTACGCATCCTCCGTCACTCTCATTCACCGCCGTGATGAATTCCGCGCCAGCCAACTTTTGCAAAAGCGTGCCAAGGAACACCCCAAGATGAACTTCATCCTCGACACGGTGGTTACCGAAGTGGTCGGCACGGACAAGGTTGACACCCTGAAGTTGAAGAACGTGAAGACCGGCGAAGAATCCACATTTGATGTGGATGGGCTCTTCATTTTTATCGGTCACATTCCGAATTCACAAATGTTCAAAGGTCAGCTTGAAATGAGTGACCTGGGTTATGTGCTCGTCAACGAAAAGATGGAAACCAGTGTGGAAGGTGTCTATGCCGCGGGTGAGATCTCCGACCCGCACTTCCGTCAGGTCATAACCTCGGCGGGGATGGGCGCAGCCGCGGCCATTCAAGCGACCCGCTTCCTCGAGGAGCATTCTGCCAAATTGGAAGAGACAACCAACAGTTAAGGTTGACCCGTGGCGGGCGGTCACTGCCTGACCTTTGAGCGGGTGCCGTTTCAGAAGTTGAATCCAGCCGGATAGGTTAATTCCACAGATACACTAAAGCCACCTGCCGAATCGGCGAAAAGGTGGCTTTTTTTATCTATTTTTGTCATTTTGTGTATCAAAATAGGTGACATTCTTTACTTTTTACCATCATGGCTTTCGGATAGAATTACTAAAAAATTTCAGGCGCTGCCTGATCAAAAATATATTGGAGGCACAATGAAGAAAGTTTCTATCATAGGCGCAGGCAATACGGGAGCAACTGCCGCCCATTGGCTGGCCGAACGCGAACTTGCAGATGTCGTTTTGGTGGATGTTGTGGAAGGCATGCCCCAGGGTAAAAGTTTGGATATGACCCAGGCGATGCCGATTATTGGTAAAGATGTGAGCATTCTCGGTACCAATAATTATGCTGATACAAAAGACTCCGATATCATTATCATCACTGCCGGCGTGGCTCGCAAGCCCGGCATGAGCCGTGATGACCTGCTGAAGATCAATGCGGATATTGTCGGTACAGCCGCGACCGAAACCTTGAAATATTCCCCCAATGCCTTTTATATTGTGTTGACAAACCCGCTCGACACGATGACCTATCTCACCATGAAGAAGACCGGGCTGCCCCGTGAGCGTGTCATTGGTCAGGCCGGCATCCTCGACTCTGCCCGTATGCGCGCCTTCGTGGCGATGGAAACCGGCGTGAGCGTTGAGAACATTCAATGCTATGTGCTCGGAGGACACGGCGACGAGATGGTCCCATTGACCCGTCACTCCAACATTGCCGGCATCCCCTTGAATGAATATATTGCCGCCGATAAACTCGAAGCCATAGTCAACCGCACCCGCAAGGGCGGCGGTGAGATCGTTAATCTGTTGAAGACCGGCTCCGCTTATTATGCGCCTTCCATGGCTTGTGTGCAGATGGCCGAAGCGATCCTCAAGGATAAGAAACTGATCGTGCCTTGCGCCGCTTATATGGACGGCGAGTACGGGCTGAGCGACATGTATTTTGGCGTGCCTGTCATGCTTGGCGCTGGCGGCATGGAACGCATCCTTGAATACAAGTTCAACGATGCCGAAAAGGCCATGTTCGAAAAGTCTGCTGCGTCGGTCAAGGAGACGCACGAGGCGCTGAAGAGTTTGGTGTCGTTGTAAATCCACAGAAGGTCGAGAGCGCAGGTTGAAGAACCAGCTTTCGACCTTTATCTTTTGAATAACAAATACAGGAGTTCAAGATGATTCTTCACGAAAAAATGTCTGCCCAGCTTCCCGCATGGCGCGAACGCATCAAGTCGCTTGCCAAGGAACACGCTGAAGTCAAAGTGGCCGAGGTCAATGTAGGTCAGATCGTCGGCGGCATGCGCGACATCAAGTCCCTTTTATCGGATATCTCTTATGTGGACCCCTCTGAAGGTATTCGCTTCCGCGGACTTTCCATTCCCGAGCTGCTCAAGGCTCTCCCCAAGGGTCGCGGCAACAAGATGCCGCTCGTTGGCGGTCTCTTCTATTTGCTGATGATCGGCGATGTTCCCACCAAAGAGCAAGCCTTGGAAGTGGAAGCGGAATGGGCGAAGCGCGCCACTGTTCCCGATTATGTTTACAAGATGCTCAAGTCCATGCCGAAAGAGACTCACCCGATGACCCTCTTCTCGCAGGCGGTCCTTGCCTTGCAGAATGGCTCGGTCTTCGCGAGCAAATATCACAGCATGAAGAAAGATGCCTATTGGGAAGCCGCCCTCGAGGACAGCCTCGACCTGACCGCGAAACTCCCGATCATTGCCGCTTTCATCTATCGCATGAAATATTTTGGCGAAACCGCCAAACCGAAATACAACCCCAAGTACGATTACGGCACGAACTTCTCCAAGATGATGAAGGTTGCGGACAAGAAGGGTTATGCTGAACTCGCCCGCTTGTACTTCATCCTGCACAGTGACCATGAGTCTGGGAATGTTTCAGCCCACACCATGCACCTGGTTGGATCGGCCCTCTCGGACCCGTACCTTTCCTTCTCCGCCGCGCTTAACGGTCTTGCTGGACCTTTGCATGGTCTTGCCAATCAAGAGTGCCTTGGCTGGTTGATCGAAGTCAAAGACAAGTTCGGCGGCGTTCCATCCCGCGATGACCTGTACAAATTCGCTTGGGACACCCTCAATGGCGGGCATGTCATCCCCGGTTATGGTCATGCTGTTTTGCGCGTACCCGATCCACGCTTCACCGCCCAGATGGATTTTGCCAAGAAGCGCTTTGGCGATGACGACCTTGTCCGCCTGGCAGACATGGTCTTCGATGTGGTTCCGACCGTGCTGAAGGAACAGGGCAAGGCCAAGAATCCCGCCCCGAACGTGGATGCGATCAGCGGTACCTTGCAGTATTACTATGGCGTGCGCGATTTCGATTTCTATACCGTGCTGTTCGGTGTGGGACGCGCCCTCGGCGTGACCGCCAACTATGTATGGGCCCGCGCGCTTGGCATGCCCATCGAACGCCCGAAGTCACTCACCACCAAGATGCTGGAAGATGTGGTCGCAAAAGCCGCCGCTCAACCCGCATAATTTTTGAAACAATAAAAAAAGAGCCTTCAATTTTTTTGAAGGCTCTTTTTGTTTAACGATATTCCTTGGAGGAAAGCCCTTCCACATTGACCAGTTGACTATCCACACGGACATAGATGTCGCTGAAGAGAAATTCATAATCAGGATTGTCCCGCATGAAAGCGGAGAGCGGTTCAAAATTGTCTGCGATCACATCGGGTCTGAGTTGGGTGATGCTGTATTCGTACAGCCATTTGTTGTGACCCGGGTAGAACTCGCCATGCCCCGAACTTTTGGCAACAATGGGGTCGTTCAAGCCGAGCAGGTCAATGATGGTCCGCTCGGAGTAGTAGGGGATCTGTCCGGCGGCATGGACGGCGACAACGGCCTGCGGGTCGGTATTTCGCGCGATATGTAGTCCCAGCTTGACGCGGCGAATATCCGATTTGAGCAAAGGGGCATTGTTGACCG
>JAGNWT010000095.1:0-5503 GCA_017985935.1 Anaerolineales bacterium
GGCACGAGTCTCCAATCGGTCAAAAATCAAATCAAGAAAATCAAAGGAGAATAAATCATGTCTACAGTTGTATGCCCCGAATGTGAAGCCCAGGTTGAGTTGGCGGCTGGAACCGAAGCCGGTGAGATCATTGTCTGCTCGGATTGCGGCGTGGATCTGGAAGTGACCTCGATCGACCCTGCCGCTGTGCAGCTCGCGCCGATGGAGCAGGAAGATTGGGGTGAATAATTATTTGTAGGGGCAGGGTCACCCCGCCCCTGCGGAGAAACATATGCAACGACGATTAAAAATTGGTGTCCTTTATTCCCGTGTGCGCGTTGAAGAGAAATGGATCTTCGGCGCGATGGAAAAACGCGGCATTGACTATGACCGCCTCGATGACCGTGCGATCAGCTTTGACCTGGAAAAGCCCGAACCATGGAAACAATATGATGCAGTGTTGGAGCGCAGTATAAGTTACAACAGCGGACTCTACGCCCTGCGCCTTTTGAATGCCTTTGGGGTGCCGACGGTGAACACGGCGGCAGTGGCGGAAGTGTGCGGCGACAAGCTGATGACCAGTGCCGTGCTGGCGCGTGATGGTGTACCCCAGCCTCATAATGCCACTGCGTTTACGCCAGAAGCAGCGTTGGAAGCGATCGAAGCGTTTGGTTACCCAGTAGTGTTAAAGCCAGTTGTCGGTTCGTGGGGACGTTTGCTGGCGAAGGTCAATGACCGCGATGCGGCGGAGGCGGTTCTGGAGCACAAATCAACGCTGGGTTCGGTGCAGCATTCGGTTTTCTACATTCAGGAGTACATCGATAAACCCGGGCGTGATATTCGTGCCATCGTCATTGGTGACCGCGTGTTGACCGCCATGTATCGCAAGTCGGAGCACTGGATCACTAACACGGCGCGCGGCGGTGAGGGTGAGCTATGTCCCATTACGCCGGAGATCGAAGAACTGTGCTTGAAGGCTGCTAAGGCAGTGGGCGGCGGTGTGCTCGCAGTGGACCTGGTCGAACATCCGCGAAAGGGGCTAGTGGTGAACGAGATCAATCACACAATGGAATTTCACACCATGCAGCCAGTAAGCGGCATTGATATTGCCGGTGAGATCGTGGAATATGTGGTGAAAATTGCAACGATGAAGGATGAAGCATGAATGATGAATTGAAGACCACAGTTTCCATTGTCGGCGGTTCAGGATATGGCGGTGGCGAGTTGATCCGTTTGCTGCTGGGGCACCCGAAGGTGGAAATTAAGCAAGTCACTTCGCGCTCTAAGGTGGGGGAGTATGTGTATCAGACTCATCCCAACCTGCGTAAGCGCACGCAGTTGAAGTTTAGCGACCCTTCGCAGTTGGAGCCAGTGGATATTCTCTTTCTCGCCCAGCCGCATGGACAAGCGCAGAAGAACATCGAAGAATATGCCAAACTTGGCACAAAGATCATTGACCTTGCGGCTGATTTTCGCTTGCGCGATGCGGAGTTTTACGAGCAATGGTACGGCGAAAAACATGCCGCTCCCGAATGGTTGAGCAAGTTCGTGTATGGCTTGCCAGAACTTCACCGCGCGGAGATATCATCTGCGAATTACATCAGTGGGGTGGGGTGTAATGCCACGGCAAGTAACCTTGCGTTGCTGCCGTTGGTCAAAGCGGGGTTGATCGATCTGTCTGCTCCAGTCATTATTGAGATCAAAGTTGGTTCGTCTGAAGGCGGCGCGGAGGGAAATTCCGGATCGCTGCATGCCGAACGAGCGAATGTGATTCGGACATTCTCGGCATTTGGGCATCGGCATACTGCCGAAGTGATTCAGGAAATGGGTGTGAAAGATATTTCATTGACCATGACCGCTGTGGACATCGTCCGCGGTGTTTTGGCAACGGCTCATGCCAAGGTCAAGCCTGGTGTGGCGACAAAAGATTTGTGGAAAGCTTATAGAGCGGTGGCGAATGAAAATCCGTTCGTGCGGGTGGTGAAGGAGCAGCGTGGAATTTATCGTGTGCCTGAGCCGAAGATCCTTGCCGGCTCAAATTATGCCGATTTGGGATTTGAATTGGATGAGAGCAACGGTCACATTGTGGCAATGTGTGCGATTGATAATCTTATGAAGGGTGCATCTGGTACGGCTGTGCAATGCATGAACTTGATGATGGGCTGGGAGGAAACTCTTGGGCTTGAATTCATGGGGTTACATCCGATCTAAGAAAGAGGAAAGAAGAAAGAACAGAAGAGAGAAATTCTTTCCTCTTTCGTCTTTCTTCATACGGAGCGATCAATGATGGAGATTACTGTAGTCAAACTCGGCGGCACCGAAGGCGTGGACTTCTCTGCGATCTGCAATGATGCTGTTGAATTATTAGGTCAAGGCAAGAAATTAGTATTTGTGCATGGTGGCTCGGCGGAAGCGAACGCATTGGGCGAAGGTCTTGGTACTCCGCCGAAGATGATCACTTCGCCTTCAGGGTACACCTCGCGTTACACCGACCGCAAAACATTGGAAATCTTTTTGATGGCGGTGAATGGCAAGGTCAATTCTCTGCTCACCGAGCAATTGCAAATGCTCGGTGTGAACGCTTTCGGTTTATGCGGACTTGATGGTAAATTGATACAAGCCACGCGCAAAGAGTCGGTGCAGTCTATTGAAAATGGCAAGCGGAAGATCATCCGCGATGATTACACGGGGAAGATCGATACCGTGAATAGCGAGTTGCTGTTGATGCTGCTCAATGCGGGATACATGCCAGTGATCGCGCCTGTAGCTGTCAGTGAAAAAGGGGAGGCGTTGAATGTGGACGCCGACAGGGCGGCGGCGATGGTGGCTTCCGCGCTCAAAGCGGAGAATCTTTTGTTGCTCACGGCGGTGCCTGGGCTGATGAAAAAATTCCCAGATGAGTCCACACTCATTCGGCAGCTGCCGATGAGTCAACTTGCGGCGGCGAGTGAAGCGGCGCAAGGTCGTATGAAGAAGAAAGTGCTCGGGGCAGAAGAAGCGCTCAAAGGCGGCGTCAGTCGCGTTATCATCGCCGATGGGCGAATCCAAAACCCGATCTCAAATGCGCTGGCTGGAAATGGAACTGTGATCCAATGAATACTCAACAGATTATCGACACCGAAAATAAACACACATCCGGCGTATACGCCAAGCAGACTCTCACCATTGTGCGCGGACAGGGCGCTTTGTTATTCGATGCGGATGGCGTGGAATATCTGGACTGCTCGTCGGGTCATGGTGTGGCAAATTTGGGACACGCGCACCCAAAGATCGCGGATGCCCTCTACAAGCAGGCGAACACCCTTGTAACTTTGTTTGAGACCTTTCCCAATGACCAGCGCGCCCTGTTGATGGAAAAGATCACTGCGCTGGTTCCGGGTCTGGACAGGGTGTTCTTCTGTAATTCAGGCACCGAGTCTGTGGAGGCGGCGTTTAAGTTTGCGCGTATCTCCACGGGACGAAAAAATTTTGTTGCCGCAATGCGTGCCTTTCACGGTCGAACCTTCGGCTCGCTTTCGGCGACATTCAATAAAAAATATCGCGAAGGGTTTGAACCGTTGCTCCCCGGGGTCTCGCATGTTTCGTACAACAATATCGAAGCCTTGGATAAAGCAGTGAACGAAGAAACCGCTGCTGTGATCCTGGAAGTTGTGCAGGGTGAAGGCGGCGTGTACCCTGCGAGTTTGGAATACATCCAGGCGGCGCGAAGGATTTGCGATGAGCGCGGTGCATTGTTGATCGTGGATGAAATTCAATCGGGCTTTGGGCGCACAGGTAGGATGTTTGCGATCCAGCATTTTGGTGTCACGCCCGACCTGCTCACCTGCGCGAAGTCTCTGGCGGGCGGGGTGCCAATGGGGGCTGTACTGATCGGGCAAAATGTAAAGAACCTGACTCCCGGCGTGCATGGATCAACCTTTGGCGGGAATCCACTTTCGTGCGCGGCGGCAAATGCTTCGCTGGATGTAATGAAGGATGAAGACCTCCCCGGTCAGGCGGCGGCGAAAGGCGCGTATCTGATCGAGAAGTTGAAATCGATCCCATCTCCCAATATCCGTGAAGTGCGCGGATTGGGATTAATGATCGGCATTGAGATGAAGCAAAAGGTCGCTCCATATCTCAAGGCGCTTCAGGATAGAAAGATCATCGCGTTGAATGCGGGAATGACCGTGATCCGTTTGCTGCCGCCATTGGTCATCACCTACGAACAGATCGATCATTTGGTCGCAGCGCTGACTGAAGTCCTTGCTGTTGAGCAAAAAGATGAGTGATACCCTTCGTGGTCTTGTCTCTCAGTACAGCCCATCAGGGCAGGAACGCGCTGCAGTTGAATGGCTGTCAGCTCGAATGAAGTCACTAGGCTATGACGACTCGTTCATTGATGAGGCTGGTAATGCGGTCGGTTTGATGGGTCGGGGACCGAAGCAAATCGTTTTGCTTGGCCATATTGATACGGTGCCGGGTGAGATTGCTGTCCGTGAATTGGATGGCGCTTTGTACGGTCGCGGCTCAGTCGATGCAAAAGGTCCACTGGCTTGTTTTACCGATGCGGTTGCAAAAGTTGGCGCTAAGGATGGCTGGCAGTTCGTTGTCATTGGTGCGGTGGAAGAGGAGAGGGATTCGGAGGGAGCGCAATTTGCCGCGAATCAATATCAGCCGGATTTTGCGATCATAGGCGAGCCGAACCAATGGGACCGGGTTGCATTGGGCTACAAGGGAAGTGCCTGGGCGAATGTGACCATAAAGCATGGGCAGACCCATACCGCCAGTGGAGAAGAGACCGCCGCCGAGGCGGCTGTGGCCCTTTGGCTAAAGATCAAATCGGAAGTGGATACTTTTAATGCGGATAGACAAAAAGTATTCGATAAGCTCTTGCTTACATTGCGCGGTCTGGATTCAGATTCGAATGACTTCGAACAATGGGCGCGTTTGAAAGTTGGAGTAAGACTGCCAGTGGATATTTCGCCGGAGACTTGGTATGTGAAGCTGACTGAAATCGCTGCGGGCGCAGAGGTTGAGCCTGTTGGCTTTGCGATCCCGGCGTGGGGGTGTGAGAAAAATACTCCGCTGGTGAGAGGCTTCTTAAGTGGGATCCGGTCGCAGGGCGGAGAGCCGCGCTTTGTCTATAAAACAGGAACCGCTGACTTGAACATCGTCGCCCCAGTGTGGAAGTGCCCCGCCGTGGTGTATGGTCCCGGTGACTCGGCGCTGGATCATACGCCAAATGAGCATATCAATCTGGAAGATTATCGCAAAGCGGTGGATGTGTTATCAGCAGTATTGGAAAAAATCACAGCATCCGCCTAAGGCAGGCTGCTTTCAGGGTAGCAAATTTCAGCGGGGATGTTCAATGGAAATTTGCTGGTAACAAGTACGCGTACCTCGGGGCATGATCGAATGATGGTGGCAATGAGTTGTGCGCTTGCGCTTCGGATGTGATCGCAATGACTGATAAGCAGGAGTAGATTTTTTTCGCGAAGAGATTCGATCAGTGAGACCGTCAACGGGCGGGCGGAAGTTTCGG
>JAGNWT010000095.1:5603-9351 GCA_017985935.1 Anaerolineales bacterium
ATGATGGTGGCAATGAGTTGTGCGCTTGCGCTTCGGATGTGATCGCAATGACTGATAAGCAGGAGTAGATTTTTTTCGCGAAGAGATTCGATCAGTGAGACCGTCAACGGGCGGGCGGAAGTTTCGGCGATCTCAAGCGCTGCGGCAACAGCACGCAAAACCTCGGTTGGATCTGTCACGCCGGATAGCTCCGCGAGCCAAACCCCATCGGTGAAATATCTTTCGAGCTGCGCGCCAACTGTGACCGCGAGAATTTCACTCTGCCCTAAGATTGTCACCAGTTGACCCGCTTCAAGCATCTGCTTGATACTTTCAATTTCAAATTCTTTTCCATTTGATTCGGTTTTGGGAAGATTGCCCGGCGTGGCGGCTCTGGGGAATTGGATATTTTCCAATGCGCGGCGTACTTCGCCCGCAGTTGCGAATCGGTCGCTGGGATCTTTTTCCAGCAGGTGCAAGATGATCGTGTTCAATTCAGCGGGGATATCGCTTCGTGATTGATCGGGTGGAGAAACTTTTTCTTCGAGATGTTGTGAGAGGATGCTTTGTTCGTCGAAGTTCGAGAAGGGCACGCGCCCGGTGACCATCTCGTAAAGTAATGCGCCCAGGGCGTACAAGTCCGAGCTGACATCGGCAGCTTGCCCAGAGATCAATTCAGGCGCAAGATAGAAGACCGTCCCTGCGAGACTGCTTTCATTTGGAAGGTAGGCTTCTCCCCTTGGGCGGGCAAGTCCAAAATCCAACAACTTTACAAAATAATGAAACCCTTTTGTTTCGAGAATTACATTATCGGGTTTCAGGTCACGGAAAACAAACCCCTGATCGTGAATATGTTCCAGCGCATCGCAGATCTGCGTTGCAATGTCGATGATTCTTGCATAGGTCAGATTTTTTATTTCGTCGAGACTCTTGCCTTTCACCAACTCCATAACAATATAGGGCGTCTCGGTTTCGAGCGTGTTTGTCTCGAAAACTTTTACGATGTGCGGGTGATTTAGTCTTGATGTGATCTCTGCTTCGCGTGTGAACTGACCCAGGGTGAGCGCGTTCGCAGTTGCCGGGTTGATGACCTTGACGGCAACCTCGCGTTCATTTTGAATATCCTTCGCACGATAGACCAGCCCCATTCCGCCCCGACCGAGTTCCGCTTCCAGCCGGTATCTTTGCTGAAGCAGGTCTCCGACCCCAATCGATTTGGATGTGGGGACGTCCTTTTGAAAGGGCTTTTTGAAAAGGGAGAGAAAACCTGCCATGAGCGAATTATATTCCGCGGATGAAAAGGTGCAAAGTAGTTTTCCAAATTCAAATACGCTATAATATTTTTGGGAACTCGTATGCAGATACTCTTGATCTCAGATATTCATGCAAACTTAACCGCACTTGAAGCTGTGATCAAGGACGCCGGTCACTTCGACAGGGTCTGGTGTCTGGGAGATGTGGTTGGTTATGGACCCGAGCCTAATGAGTGCATTGAACGCCTGCGTGCGTTCAACCCGGTTTGTTTGGCGGGGAATCATGATCTGGCGGTTGCCGGGCAGGAGCCGCTTTGGGATTTTTCTCAGGATGCTCAGGAGGTTCTGTTCTGGACCCGTCATTGGTTGTCTTCGTCCAGTCACGAATGGTTAAGATCCCTGCCTGCCACACCGATGATCCTTGAGAGTCAGATCACAGTGGTTCATGCGAGTCTGCGTGACCCGGTATGGGAATACATGATGGAGAGGGAGATCGCGAGAGATAATCTCGGTTTACTCACCACACCTACTTGCTTGAATGGGCATACGCACATTCCGGTCATTTTCCGCAAGGCATGGGATGGGTTCAAGATCCTCGAAGAGACTCTGCCGGTCAATGTGCCGATCAAACTTAATTCACCCGATCAGATGTTTATCAACCCCGGAAGTGTCGGGCAGCCTCGGGACGAAGACCCTCGCGCTGCCTATGCCTTGATCGACCTTGAAGCGATGAAATTGATCCACCGGCGGGTGGAGTACGATGTTTCCACCACGCAGAAATTGATGAAGCAGGCGAAATTCCCTAGCCGCTTGATAAGAAGATTACGTTTTGGACAATGAAAGAATGGAGATGAGACCATGTATCGAAAAATTCTTGTACCTCTCGATGGTTCCAAAGTTGCGGAAGGCGTTTTATCTCATGCCAAAGCGCTGGCTTACTCCGAAGGCGCTGAATTGATCCTGCTGACGGTCGGCGCGAACCCCGCACTGGATTTTGCTTTCTCAGACCCGGGGTTGGCTCAAAACGCGATCCTGGAACAGGAGGAGCGCAGCAAAACCTACATCGATCAGATCGAAGCGGAATTAAAATCCGCGGGCTTCCGAACATCGCATCTCTTGCGGGTCGGCTCTGTTGCGGATGTGATCCTGGGCGTGGCGGAGGAACTGCAAGTGGATGTGATCGCCATGTCCACGCATGGACGTACCGGTCCCGCGCGCTGGCTCTTGGGCAGCATAGCCGAGCGGGTGGTACACAGTTCCAAAGTCCCTGTGCTGCTTATTCGCGCTACAGAAAAATAAAGGAGACCGATCATGCGCGGCTTTGATCGACGCGCGTGCAACGATTTGTATGACACTCCCATTTCCCTCCACTGGTAAAACCAAAGATGAAGTCCTTGCCGCCATGCGCGCCGCGCGCGACCATGATGTGCAATGGCAAAAGGGACGCGCGTTCAGTCTGGTCTTTCACGCCGGCAAAGATGTGGACGATCTGCTGAAGGAAGCGTCGCTTTTATTTTTCTCTGAGAACGGGCTGAACCCCACGGCATTCCCATCTCTGCGAAAGTTCGAGACAGAGATCGTCGCGATGGCGGCTTCGCTATTGGGCGGCGGCGATCAAGCTGCAGGCACGGTCACATCGGGGGGAACAGAGTCCCTGCTGATGGCGGTGAAGACCGCTCGTGATTGGGCGAGAAAAAATCGCCCTGAGGTCAAATCTCCGGAGATGATCCTGCCGCTCTCCGCACATCCCGCATTTGAAAAAGCGGCGGAATATTTTGGAGTTCGGGCGATCCACATTCCGCTCAGGGCTGATTTCCGAGCCGACGTTGAAGCGGCGCGAAGGGCAGTGACTGCCAATACCATTCTGATGGTCGGTTCTGCGCCGGCGTATCCGCATGGGGTGATGGACCCGATCCGTGAGTTGGCGGCGATCGCACTGGAGCATGGAATTCTCTTTCACACGGATGCTTGTGTCGGCGGCTTTATGCTGCCCTTTGTCCGCAGGCTGGGATACTCAGTGCCGGACTTTGATCTCTCTGTGCCGGGTGTGACTTCGATCTCGGCTGACCTGCATAAATACGCCTACGCCGCAAAAGGCGCGTCGGTGATCTTGTATAAGACTGCTGAGTTGCGCCGACATCAGATGTTCGTGTACACCGATTGGCCCGGCGGAATTTATCCTTCGCCGGCAATGGGCGGCACGCGCCCCGGCGGACCGATCGCTGCGGCATGGGCAGTATTGAATTATCTTGGTGAGGCGGGGTATCTTGAACTGACCGATGTGGTGATGAAAACCGCTCGTCGTTTGCAGGATGGCGTGAACGCTGTGCCCGGACTAAAAGTGGTCAGCGACCCGGAGATGAGTGTTTTTGCGATCGGCTCAGACGGCATGGATGTGTATGCGCTTGGCGATGAACTTACCAAACGCAACTGGCATCTCGACCGTCAGCAATTCCCGCCGACCCTGCACATGACCGTGCAGTTCGGTCACGCGGGCGTGGTGGATGAATTTCTAA
>JAGNWT010000095.1:9451-12148 GCA_017985935.1 Anaerolineales bacterium
ATGGATGTGTATGCGCTTGGCGATGAACTTACCAAACGCAACTGGCATCTCGACCGTCAGCAATTCCCGCCGACCCTGCACATGACCGTGCAGTTCGGTCACGCGGGCGTGGTGGATGAATTTCTAAATGACTTGAATGAAGCGGCGAGCGTTGTCCGCAAACCGAGCTTTGAGAAGACCGCCAATGAATGGCTGATCAAGGTTGCAAACTTCCTCGTGCGAATCCTGCCCGAAGCCTGGGTCACACGCATGATGGACAAGGCTTCGTCCCTGCTTGGCGGTGGGGGCGGCTTACCCGGCAAGATGGCGCCGATGTACGGGCTGATCGGCTCCCTGCCCAATCGCGGCGACCTGAAAGAACTGGTGCTCGATCTGCTTGACGGGATGATGCGTTACAAGAAATGAATCAAAACAACCTGCCCGAAAAATAAGGCGCGGAAAAACGCAGGTGAACGCGGATGTATCGAAGAAGAAAAGCAAAATGATTTTCATCAGCATCCAAAAAAGTACCAAGTTGCTGTAAACAAAAAGGTCTCGGAAAAATCCGAGACCTTTTTGTTTACAGAGTTCTCACATATCTGAATTGCTTGTAACCGGGCGGGTCGGCATTGAGGTTGGCATCAACCGTCACATGAAGCAATGCCGGTTTCCCAGAATCAACTGCCCGTTTGAGAGCGGCCGGCAGGTCGCCCACTGAGTCCACTTTCTCGCCGTAGCATCCCAGCCCTTGAGCGATCAGGTCGTAGCGCATCGCAGTTGAAATATTCACGCCCTGCTGTTTCTCCGCAGGCACGCCGCCGAAGTTATGGGCGCTGCGCTCCATGCCCCAGCCGTCATCCACCGCCACCAATACCACGATGTTCGCGCTTTCGCGCAAAGCGGTTTCCATTTCCATAATGTTGAATCCCACCGCTCCGTCACCTGTGATGCAATAGACCTGCCGATCGGGTGCGGCAAGTTTCGCGCCGATGGCAAACGGTACGCCCGTTCCGAGATAGCCCATCTTCACCGAGTAAAGAAAACTGCGCGGCTCGAAAATCTGATTGAAAGCCACGCCCCACAAAGTTGTGTTGCCGCCGTCTAGCACGGTCACAGCATCACGCGGGAAGAAACCGCGCGCGTTGAAGACCATCTGCCCGGGGTTGAGACCGGTCGTAGGCTGCGCCATCAGAAATTGAAAGCCCTGCATCTGCGTTTGCTGGGTCAACTCGCGGTAACGCGGCAGGTCTGGCATTTCGGTGCGCGCCTGCGTCTTCTCTTTTACTTTGGATAAGATCACCTGTAATGCAGATTTTGCGTCCCCGAGGATTCCCACATCCACCGGTCGATTCAACCCGATGGACTGCGGGTCAACATCGATCTGAATTGTTCTCTGTTTCGACGGATCGCCCCACGCTGGAGGCATTCCCCAACCGTCATACTCGCCGAGCCGAGAACCGACCACAAGGAGGACGTCTGCTTCGTTCTTGGCAAGCGATGAGGCTTGCATGTCAAAGACGAAGAAATATCGTGGATGATCTTCAGGGACTGCACCTCGCGCGCCCATGCTGGTGCTCATGCCCGCCGCGAGATGATCGCCCAACTCAATGAATTCTTTTGAAGCCTCCGACCATAACACGCCCTTGCCCGCGTGAAGGAAGGGTCGCTTCGCATTGGCGAGCAATTCCGCTGCCTGTTCGAGCAATGCGGGGTCGCCTGCGCCCATGTTCGTGATGCGATATTGCGAGGATGGATAAACAGGAATTTTGTCTGCGTCAACTTTTGTGCCAAGTAGTTCATCGGGAATGGCAATGAAAACGGGACCCGGTCTGCCCGTCAGCGCGGCGCGGAAAGCGGCTCGCATCATTTCAGGCAGGCGTTCAGGTTGACGGATGAGCGCACTGTATTTGGTGATGGGCTTCGCCATGTCCACGAGATTGGTTGCCTGCCACGCGCCGCCCCGTTCGGGATCGGTGGTGAGTCGGCGGCGGGTACAGGCAATGGCAATGATGGGATGTCCATCCGCGTATGCGCTGGTGAGTCCTGCCAGCATGTTCGCTCCGCCCGGTCCCGGCGACCCAATGACCACGCTTGGTTTGCCGTTCGTGCGCGAATATCCTTCCGCCAGGTGAACAGCGCCTTCCTCATGGCGGCAGTTCACATGCCGTATGCCGTAGTTTGAAGCATGTACAGTGAACGGGATATGGGCGCCGTCAATGATGCCGAACATCATTTCGATGCCTTCTGCCTGCAAACACTTTGCGAGTAATTCACCAACTGTTATTTCGGTCATGGGTTGCTCCTTTATTTTTTTAACCACAAAGGGTCACGAAGTGTCACAAAGTTTTTTCCTTAGTGTTCCTGTGTGGCACTTCGTGGTAAATTGTTTTACAGAATCTTCTGTTCCCTCAACCAAACTTCTGTTCTTCTCATCCCCTCATCCAGATCCACTTGCGGATGCCAGCCGAGAAGGTCGTGCGCTTTTTGATTCGAAACCGTATTTTTCTTTGAGAGCATTTCCATCGCGCCGCGTCCCAGCTCTGTGGGCTTGCCAAGCAGCTTGAAGATCATGCGCCCGATCTCTGCAATGACAACGGCTGTGGAGGTGCTCATCACGCGTGGGCTGCCCTTGCCGAGCATCCGATAATAGTGACCAAAGAATTTTTCACAGGTGGTTGCAGATTCGCCGCCCAAAATAAATATCTGCCCGATGCCCGC
>JAGNWT010000030.1 GCA_017985935.1 Anaerolineales bacterium
CGATCATCCACACGATCATCATCTTCCAGTCTTTTTCAAAGATGGCAAGGATGCCGAGCAGCCCAAACACCGCTCCGCTCGCGGTAAAGAGATGCACACCCCACGCGGCAATTGAACGCAGGAGATTGGGTTGCTTTTCTGAATTTGCAGAGGTTGTCATTGAGGTTTCCTTTAGTGAAGATGCGAATAATGGAATTATAAGGGAAAAATAAGGATGAGGGATGATAGAGAAAAGAATGAAGTTTGGTGTATTGAAAGATTGGAGATTGATAGATTGTGAAGTTGGGAGTTGATTGGTGGAAGGTCGGGTAAAATTGAGAAACAAGCGGGGAATAACCCAGCAAAGATGTGATAAATGATTTCAAAAATAGGCAGGTAAATTCTTATGAGCCAGACACCCGAAGAAATTGCGTTAGAGCGCATCCGCCACGCCGCCGACAGCGGAGCGGAAACCCTTGACCTTTCCAATTTAGGGTTAACTTCCCTGCCGCCTGAAATCGGTCAACTCACCAACCTGACGCGACTTGAACTTAACGGCAATCAACTAACCACCCTGCCGCTGGAAATCGGTCAACTCGCCAGTCTGACACAACTTGATCTTGGCTATAATCAACTGAAGAACCTACCGCCTGAAATCGGTCAACTTACCAATCTGGCTGTGCTTAGCCTTAGGGACAACCGCTTGGTGAACTTACCACATGAATTATGGGGATTGCTTGAGCTTAAACATTTATTCATTTCTGGCAATTCTCTTAATGAGATTCCCGCCGAACTATGGCTGAAAACCGATTGAAGAGGACTTGGATTGAGTGATTTTAGACTTGTTTTATTGCCTCCTGAAATTGTTCAACTTACCAGCCTTATACTACTTGACCTTTCCGGTAATCAACTGACAAGTCTATCGCCTGAAATCCATCGACTCACCAACCTGAAATTTATTTATCTTTACCAGAACCAACTGACGAGTCTACCTCCTGAAATCGGTCAACTCACCGACTTAACACGCCTTTCGCTTTGGGGTAATCAACTGACGAGCCTGCCTCCTGAAATCGGGCAACTCACCAGCCTGACAGAACTTGACCTTTGGAAAAATCAACTGACAAGCCTGCCACCTGAAATCATCAACCTGCACAAGTTAGGTAAGATTAATTTATGGGAAAACCCGTTAGCGATTGCCATCCCTGCTAAATTGCTGAGCGATACAGATAAAAAATATGAGGGCAGCACATCCCCCCAATCCATCCTCGCCCATTACAAACGCATCTACGAAGAAGGCGGACGTGAACTGGGCGAAGCGCGCGTCCTCGTGGTTGGCGAAGGCGGCGTGGGCAAGACCTCCATTGTCAAGCGGCTGATTGATAACACCTTCGACGACAAGGAAGACACCACCCTGATTGTCGAAAAGCGTCCCCTGCCGCTGGGCGACGTCCGCGCGCAAGTGTGGGATTTTGGCGGGCAGGAACACATGCACGCCACGCACCAATTCTTTTTCTCGGGGCGCAGCTTGTACCTGCTGGTCTTCGATACGCGCGGCAGTCTCGAACAAAACAAAGTGGAATACTGGCTGACGCTCATCAACGCCTACAGTAAAAACGCGCCTGTGATTTTGGTCGGCAATAAATGCGACCAGCACGAAATGGACGTCGAAAAGCGCCGCCTGCGCGAAAAGTATCCCAACATTCGCGGCTTCGTCGGCACGTCCGCCAGCGCGGGCGAACACATCGCAGAACTGCGCCAAATGATTCAGGATGAAGTCCGCGCCATGCCGCAGGTGCGCGTCCTCTTCAGCGCGGATTACCTCGCGGTCAAAGACGAGATGGAAAATCTCAGCGCGGCGCACATCTCCCACGAAGAGTTTGTCGCGGTCTGTGAGCGGCACGGCGTCAGCGATGAAAAAGACCAGGACACCCTGCTCGACCTGCTGCACGACCTCGGCACAGTCTTGTACTTCCGCGATACCGAAGGCAAGCCGCTGCTGCCCGCGCTCGGCGTGCTCAACCCCAACTGGGTCACGGGCGGCGTGTATCGCATTGTCACCAATCCCGAATTGAAGGACAAGCACAAGGGCAAATTGAGTCCGTCCCTGCTGCGCGAAATTTTGCGCGAGCGCGAATATGCGCGCCACGCGGATGACATCGCCAAACTGCTCGAACGCTTCGAGTTGTGTTACCGCGCAGATGATTCCTCCTACTGGCTGCCCAGCCTGATGGAAAAAGACGAACCCGCCGCGCTCGGCAACTTTACCTCCGCCATGAAGTTTGAATACGTCTATCCCGAACTGCCCAAGAGCGTCATCGTCCGCTTCATCGTGAAGGCGCACAAAATGATTTTGGATAACCAGGTCTGGCGCTACGGCGCAGTTCTCAAACTGGATGGAAACACCGCGCTCATCCGCGCCGACGAACGGGACAAGCGCGTCAGCATTTTCATCGCTGGAGAAGAATCCACTCGCCGCGACGCGCTCGCAATCCTTCGCGCTCACTTCGACGACATCCACACCATGTTTGCGACTCCGCCCGTATCTTTTATCTCCCCACCGCAATACCCCGATTTACGCCTCCCCTTCACAGATATGAAAACGCTCGCCAAATCCGAACGCGAACACAAAGCAGTCTATCAAGGCAAACCCGTCACCATCAACCTCCGCGAGCTGCTGGATGGCTTTGTCACTCCGCAAGAACGCCGCAAGGATGAAGAACGCGAAGAAAAGGAATTTGGTCGCAGAGGCGATATTCACATCAACATCGAAAACATGCACGGCAGTTCGTTGACGATAGGCGATGACAACACCTCCAACGTGAGCGTGCAAAATAGTTTCAACGCATTCCCCGCAGAAATTCAAACCGCGCTGGCGGAGTTAATCCGCAAGACGGAAGAAACCCTGCCCCAAGTGCAAGACTCTGATGACAAAGAAATTTTGGAAAGTGCATTAGATAAACTAAAAACCTCCAAGCCCAACAAAAAATGGTATTCCGTCAGCATTGAGGGACTCATCCAAGCTGCGAAGAACCTAAACGAACTGGGGACACCAGTTATCAGCCTGGCAGGTAAAGTTTTGAAGTTACTCAACGATCTGCAATAACAAAAACGGTCTCGGAAAATTTTCCGAGACCGTTTTTGTTTGATCCGCCTACGACTTGCGAACCGGAGCCTTCTGCTTCACCTTGAAAAGCCCAACAAATATAGTGTACCCAAGTAACGCTCCAAACCCGATCTGCCGCATCACTCCCAAAAGATCGGTGGTCTGCCATTCCTGAACAACCTTCCCATTTTCGATCTTCCTGATGAAGATCCCGTGGATCTCCAGATTCCTTTTATTCGCAGGCGACCCCATGAAACTTCCGGTATTGACCGCCGTGGAGACGAACCGAATGGAAACGAACTGTCCTTCGGCAACCACAGCAGGGAACTCCATATTCAAGCCGGAGAACGCCGCTTTCATATCCTGCATGAAACCAATATATTCATCCTTATTGAAATGAAACCCGTCCCCGGTGTAAGTGAATCCGTCCGCCAACAGCGAATCCAATTCGTTCCATTTTCCGTTCATAATGGCGCGTGACACACTTAAGGCAATTTCTATATTCTGCTCGTTCGTTGACATGTTCTCTCCTTGAAAAACTTTTGAATGACTTGCTTTTTGTTGTGGCGCATTATATAATTCAACAGTTGATAGTAGCAAGTACGCACTTTTTTGTATCATAGTACCTAAAAGGATACCAAGAAATGGACCAAACCTATTTTTGCCCGGTCACAGCCACTGTTTCCATCATCGGCGGCAAATGGAAGCCGATCATCCTGTGGATCTTGTTTCAGGAAAAAAGGCGCTTTAGCGAAATAAAACGATCGATTCCAAAGATCACCCAAAAAATGTTAACCCAGCAGCTTCGGGAATTGGAAAAGGACGGCATCGTGCATCGCGAGGTCTTTCCGGTCGTCCCGCCGCAGGTGGAATATTCGCTCACCCAAAAAGGGCACACCCTCGCCCCGATCTTGAAAGCGATGGAAAAATGGGGCAACACGAACGTGAAGGAATTCGCAGCTTGAGATCCTCAACTTAAATAAAAAAACAACCCCCGAATATCTTCGGGGGTTGTTTTTTATAACAGAAAGATGGTTTGTTTTACTTGCTCTTTACCAAACCTACCTTAACCTTCTCACCTTCAAATTCATCTTCAACGACAGATGAATTTGCGGGCGGGGCGGCAAAGTTCAATTTAGTGGTCAGAGTTTCTGCCTTGATGTAATCTTCGTGTTTTTGCACAGCAGATTTCAGCGTGGCGCTGGCTTCCACATACAATTCAATGCGGTCAACCACATCGAGGTCTGCGGTCTTGCGCAGGTCCTGCACGCGGCGCACGAACTCACGCGCCAGCCCTTCGCCGATCAGTTCGGGAGTCAACTCAGTGACAAGCGCGGCAACGTACGCGCCTTCTTCAGCAACCGCGAAACCTTCCTTCGCCATCGCCTTGACTTCCACCTCATCCGAAAGGATGTCGTAGTCCTCGCCGCCAACTGATACTTTCAGCGGGTTGCCAGCCTGGAAGGTTCGGGCAACTTCTTCCGCGTTCAGGGCAAGGATCGCCTTTTGCAGAGCAGGGAATTTGTTGCCGTATTTCTGTCCCAATTGCTTGGGAAGCGGCTTGACCGTGTGCGTCAACGCCTCGGTGGATGCATCCAGCAGGCGCACCTGCTTCACGTTCAACTCATCCGCGATCACGTCCACGTTATTCATTAATGCCTTGCGTTCGGTTGGATTTCCAACCGAGAACGCGGCTTCCGCGAGAGGCTGCCTTACTTTTCGGTTCGCCTTCTGACGGGCGGAATGTCCCAGCGACACGAGGCGCACGACCAGCGCCATATCACGGTTCAACGACTCATCGATGAACTCTTCCATCACCCTCGGCCACTCGGCAAGGTGCACAGATTCGGGTGCGGTTTCATCCACAGAGCGCACAAGGTTCTGGTACAACTCTTCCGCGAGGAAAGGCATGGCGGGAGCAAGCAATTTGGAGATCGTCACCAAAGCAGTGTACAGCGTGGAATACGCTGCCTGCTTATCGGTATCTGAGTCGTTCTTCCAGAAACGGCGGCGCGAGCGGCGCACATACCACGTGGAAAGATTCTCCACGAATTTCTCAATCGGACGAGTGGCATTGGTCGCATCATAATTTTCATAGGCATTGGTCACCTCGCGCACAAGGACGTTCAACTCCGAGAGCAGCCAGCGGTCCAGATCGTTCGTGGCGACATTCACGGTCAAACCTTGCGGTTTGTCGAGGTTGGCATAGGTGATGAAGAAGGAGTAAACATTCCACAAGGTCAGCGTAAAGCTGCGGATCACCTCTCCAACCAGATCGGAAGAGAAGCGGCGTTCCTGACCGGGCGGAGTGGCGGTGTAGAGATACCAGCGCAGCGCATCCGCGCCGTGCAGGTTCAACACATCCCAAGGCTGGACGATATTCCCCAGCGACTTGGACATCTTGCGTCCCTCTCCGTCCTGGATATGACCGAGACAGATGACGTTCTTGAAAGAGACGTCATCATTCAGCAGGGTGCTGATCGCGTGCAGCGAGTAGAACCAGCCGCGGGTTTGATCGACCGCCTCGCAGATGTAATCCGCGGGGAATTGCTCTTTGAATTTATCCACATTCTCGAACGGGTAGTGCCACTGGGCGTAGGGCATCGAGCCTGAGTCGAACCACACATCGATCAGGTCTTTGACGCGGGACATTTTTCCGCCGCAGTCGGAGCAGGTCCAAAAGACATTATCCACATGCGGGCGGTGAAGGTCCAGTTCGCTCAGATCGCGCCCTGCCTTCTCGGAAAGTTCCGCCACCGACCCGACACACTCACGATGCTTGCAACTCTGATTCTCACATTCCCAAACTGGAAGAGGCGTGCCCCAATACCGCTCACGGCTAAGCGACCAGTCGATGTTGTTCTCCAACCAATTGCCAAAGCGACCGTTCTTGATATGATCAGGTACCCAATTGATCGTCTTGTTCAGTTCCACCAGGCGATCACGCTTCGCGCTCGTGCGGATGTACCACGACTCGCGCGCGTAATAGAGAAGCGGAGTTTTACAGCGCCAACAGAAGGGATAGGTATGGACGAGAGTCCCGGCACGGAAGAGCAATCCGCGCGCATCAAGATCCTTGATGATCTGCGGGTCGGCGTCTTTGACGAAGATTCCGCGCCACGGGGTGATCTCAGGGATGAAGGTACCGTCAGGTTGGACGGTAAGCAAAATTGGAAGGTCGTGCTGTTTCGCCATTTCCATATCTTCTGCGCCAAAGGCAGGAGCCTGATGCACAAGACCTGAGCCGTCTTCCGTGGTGACGAAATCACCGAGCACCACAAAGTATGCGGGTTTATCCACCGGCACAAAGGTAAAGAGAGGCTGATACTTCACGCCTTTCAGCTTCTTGCCCTTGAAAGAATCGACAACCTTCACTTCTTCATCTTTGAAGATCTTCTCAACCAAATTCTTCGCGAGGATGAGTTTCTCTTTTGTTCCGTCGTTATCGCGCTCGATGGTCACATAATCCACTTCGGGATGCGCAGCAACAGCCACATTCGCAGGCAGGGTCCAAGGAGTCGTGGTCCACACCAGCAGGGATGTGTCAGGCTTGTCTACCAACGGCATACGGACAAAGACCGAGGGATCGGTCGCATCATCATAGCCAAGGGCAACTTCATGGTCAGAGAGAGGCGTGCCGCAGCGCGGGCAATACGGGACGATCTTATAGCCCTTGAAGAGCAGATCCTTCTCCCAGAAATTTTTCAAGATCCACCACACTGACTCGATATATTCGTTCTCGTAAGTCACATACGCGGTTTGAAGGTCAACCCAAAACGCGATGCGGTCGGTGAGCTTCTCCCAATCCTGAATATAGGTAAAGACCGAATTTCGGCACAGCTCATTAAATTTAGCCACGCCATAATCTTCGATCTGCTGCTTGTTAGTGAAACCAAGCTGCTTCTCGACCTCGATCTCCACCGGCAGCCCGTGAGTGTCCCAGCCGCCGCGGCGTGAGACATGGTATCCACGCATGATCTTGTAGCGCGGAAACATATCCTTGAAAACGCGCGCCAATACATGATGCACCCCCGGGCGTCCGTTCGCGGTGGGAGGACCTTCATAGAAAACATACTCGGGCTGACCTTTGCGCTGCTCGATCGTCTTCTTGAAGATGTCCTGCTTCTTCCACAGCTTGAGGACATTCTCCTCCATTGCAGGCGCGTCCAACTTCGATGATACTGATTTAAACATTCATGCCTCCGAAAATAAAAACTCTCGTCTCATAAACAGAGACGAGAGCCAAGCTCACGCGATACCACTCCGATTCCCGTCACAAAACGGGCACTCATTGGGTGACAACCATCACCCTGTTCCTTTAACGAAGAACAACTTCGGATTCCCTACTCTTGGTGATCGCTCAACCAATTTCAGTTCACAGCTCCGGGAGGATTTTCGATCGTCTACGCGTATCCGCTTCACACCAAACCTCGGACTCGCTGACCGTTTCGACAGATTTACTCGTTCCCATCAACGCTTTTGATAATCAAATTATACATACTTATGTAGAAATCGGCAAGAAACTCAAGCCGACCGTAAAGTAAACACGGTGATCTCCGGCCTGCAGTTGAATCGAACAAACGGGCTCGTCATACCCACACCACGATTGGTATACAACCACATCTTCCCCAGATCATACAATCCCGCTGGGTACTTCCTTGCCCATAACGGCAGCACAGGCGGACCGATAAACGGCAGCACCACCTGCCCGCCATGCGAATGACCTGAAAGCTGCAAACCAAATCGATCCACTTGAACGGCGGTATCGGCATAGTCTGGTTCGTGTACCAGCAGGATCGAATCCATATCGACCGGCAATTTGTTGTAAAACTCTTTCAATCGATCCTCGCCCTGAGATACATCATCGAGACCGGCAAAGCACAAACTCCAGCCGTCTTTCGCCACCATATGTATGTCATTCCGCAAGCCGATCACTCCTGACCTCTCAAGCACCTTGCCCACTTTTTCAACGTCCGTCCAATGATCGTGATTCCCCATGATCCCGATCACTTTATATTCCGAAGTCAAAGTTGAAAGTTCTGTAACCAGATCTTCTGCAACCGCATCCACTGACGTGGTCCATGAATGTCCGAGCACATAATCACCGGTCAGAACGATCAGGTCTGGTTTCTGCTCCCTGGCAGAAGCAAGGACATCCGCCAACCTCTCACGGTTCATCCATCCGCCAATATGAATATCGCTGATCTGAAGGATCCGGTATCCATCAAACACCCTTGGAATGCGCTTCAACGGGATCTCAACCTGAGTCACCTCAAGCCACTTTGGCTCAAACTCCATGCCATAGTAGGAAGCCGCAACGACCGAAAGAACAGCGCTGCCAGCTGCCTTCAATACCCGAAGAAAATCCCTGCGCGATAAAGTTGTGCTCATCTGAAATTACACCTCAAAGAATATTTGGAGCCATCAACTATAACATAGGACTTTATGACATGCCCCGCTTCCCAACTCCCACTTAATTCATGTTGACGTAATCATGTCAGACAGGTATAATCTTTTTTCGGCATTATTTCAAACAGCAGGAGAAAAATTATGACAACACCCGACAGCGCGGCCGTAGCGCTTGAACCAAAAACCAAACTCAGCGGCAAAGTTTTGAAGACCACTCTCGCGGGGGCGCTCGTGGACATCGGACAGAGTGTACCCGGTGTAATCCACATATCACAACTCCAGCAAGAAGCAGTAAACAAAGTGGAAGATGTTGTGAAAGAAGGACAGACGGTTGACGTCTGGGTTCGTCGCGTCAAAAAAGATCGCGTCGAATTGACCATGATCGAACCGCTCGCCTTCGAATGGAAAGAGATCCAGCCTGATATGATCGTCAAGGGCAAGGTTGTTCGTATTGAGACCTACGGCGCGTTCGTAGATTTCGGCGCGGAACGCCCCGGTTTGATCCACGTCAGCGAACTCACCCGCGGCTATGTTAAGACCGCCAGTGAAGTCGTCAAAGAAGGCGATGAGATCGAAGCCAAGGTTCTTGACGTTGATCGCCGCAAGCGCCAGATCCGTTTGAGCATGAAAGCTTTGCAGCCCGAGATCGTGGAAGAAGCCAAACCCGAGCGTGAAGATCGCAAACGCGGCGAAGGCAAAGGCGCTGGCAAGGATGTCAAGCGTAAGGGCAAGAAGCACGAGGAAGAAGAATACACGATGGAAGTTGAAGCGCCTTCCGAGCCGCAATACACCGCGATGCAGATCGCATGGCAGCAGGCTCTCGAACGCTCCAAAGGCAAGGAAAAGGTTCGAAGCAAGTCCTACAAGTCTGCAACTGACGAGCAGGAAAAACTCTTCAACCGAACTTTGGAAAAGCGCGTTTCAAACAGTAACTAAAAATACAAAAAGAGCGAGTGACATCACTCGCTCTTTTGATTCATCATCCCTGCCCCAGTTCCTGCAAATACTTTTCCTTATTGGCAGATCGGGCGGTCTTTCCGCTCGAGGTTTTCAAGATCCATTTCGGTCCGACCACCTTTACGTGGCGCAATGCGATTGCCGAATTTTTCGTCACATGCTGGCGGATCAATTCGGCGATTTTTTGATTCTCGGATTCATCATCCGAGTCTGCTTCGGCAATGATCACAACTTCTTCGGTCCCCTGCTCTTCATCGAACAAGCCAAAAGCCACAGAACGCCCCGCGTGTACGCCGGGTACTTCATAGCTCAACATCTCCAAGTCCTGCGGATATACGTTCTTCCCTCCAACGATGATCATATCCTTCTTACGCCCCGAAACAAATATCTCACCGCCAGAAATAAAACCATAATCCCCGGTCACGTACCAGCCATCCACGAACGCCTTTTCTGTGGCATCGGGTCGGTTGTAATAGCCAGTCAACATGCAATCGCTTTTTAGAGCGATCTCGCCGATCACACGCTCGGGCAGTTCATTTCCTTTTTCATCCACGATCTTGATCTGGACGTTGGGAAGCGCATGCCCCGACGACATGACAGTGACCGACGCCTTATCATTTGCATCCCGTACAACACGTTCCATCATGAACGCTTCCCGCTCGATCACTTCGACCCTTGGCTTGCTCCCCAAAGTAGATTGGGTCACCGCGAAAACATTTTCCGCCATCGCGTACGAAGAGTGGAGTGCGTTCTCAGGCAGTCCATACGCCTGGAATTTTTCCTGAAAAGCCAGGTGACTTTCCCAGCGCACAGGCTCGGAGCAGTTGATCACCGCACGCCACGTGGACAGGTCCACGCCTTCGAGGTGACGGTCACGGATCTTTTGCGCACAAAAATTATAGGCAAAATTCGGCAGCCAGGACAAAGTCCCTTTATATTTTGAAACAGATTGCATCAAACGGTATGGTGCCCGTACCCAATCGAAAGGCGACATCAACACCAGCGGGATGCCATAAAGGATCGGCAGAAGAAAGCCTGCGATCAGCCCCATATCGTGATAAAGCGGAAGCCACGAAACGATCACATCTTTCTCATTCAGCCCAAGGACTTTGCTATACGCATCCAATTGATTGAAGACTGCCTGGTGAGAAAGCGCAACCCCCTTTTGTAATCCTGTCGTACCCGAGGAATGCTGCAAAAGGGCAATATCTTCAGGTTTGCGTTTCAAGCCACTCCATGAAGAAATATTCACCTTTTCTGCGGGGACAGACTCAGCAACAATCACTGCGCGGACGGAGTCTCCACCCTTCAACGCCTCGCGCACTTCATCCACAAATTCGCCGTAGGTCACAATCGCAGCAGGACGGGTAACAGAGATCAGCGTGGATAGATCTGCGCGATACCGCTCGGGTGAAAGTTTTTCCGTCAGAAAAGACATTACCGAGGGAATCGCGCCGTGAATAATCGCTCCAAAATAAGAGTAGATCAATTCTTCACCGTGACGCAGGATCAACAGCACAACCTCGCCAGGGGCTACCCCTTCTTTTTTGAGAGAAGCGGAAAAGCCCTGTGCCCCGCGCAAAAGCTGCGAATACGAAATGGGCAGATCTGGCAGATTGGCAAACTGCAAGGTCGCTGCCACCCGCTCGGGGGTCTGGTGAAGATGCGACTGTAATCGCTCAGAGAATGTTGTCATCTAGGATTGTCTGGATCGAATGAGTTCCGCTAATTGGGAAAGCGAATCAAATGTCGCAGCGTTCAACTCCGAATCTTCGATACGCACGCCAAAAGTGTCCTCCACAAAAAGAGCCAGGTCAACAAGACTGAAAGAGTCGATCAGTCCGCTGGAGATGAGCGGCTCATCCGCGCCGATTACGCGGCTGGGTTGTTTGAGAATTTTTTCAGCGATCTGCTTTGCAATGGTGTTTACGATTTCAGTGGTCATGGATTTTCCGTAAAATTTATTTTGAACAGGTCAGGTTTAAGATAGATGGCGTGATGAGGTCTGCAAGAAGCTTCTCACCCGCAGGCGAACGATGAAAGGGAGAGTCAGTAAATTCAGCAGCGGGGACGACATCCCACAGATCGAGGTAGGGTATCCCATCCTCGCGGGCTTGAGTTTCAAGATAGGCTCGGTAGTCATCGTAGATCCAGCGTGGATAAAAGTCATTATATCGAATATCGCTGTTCGATCCACTGGCAACGAAGATCGGTTCATTGACCAGCAATAGCGGAGCTTCTCCCGCGGCGCCTTTGCCTGCGCGCAAAACTTCAAATAGGGTTTCGTCGAAATTCACTTCATCTGGATTCCCAAAATCAGAATCCAAACTATCGGACTGGTCTTGTGAAAGCGAATCCCAATCACGGTAGTAATAATCCAGCCCCGTTGCCGCCCACGGAAGCCCGTGCAGTTGGAGCAGGATGATCTTTTTCAACCGACTGCGCTGACCAATGAGAGTCTGCTCCCAAAAGCTGGAAACACGGACGTCTTTTGTGTCGAGATTTTTCAGTTGATAGTCATCAACCAGGGACAAAACTTCTTCGGCGTACGGCGACAGGAAGTAATCTGTGTAGATGGTGCGATTCCGAAATGCGTCGAGGGTGACCAACCAGAGGAACATGTCTGGCTCATATTCGCGGGCTTTTTGCATGATGAGCACATCCTTTGCAACGTATGGCAAAGGGAAAGCGACATTGTAAAAAACGATTCGTCTGCCGTCGCAAGCCTTCAACTTCAATGC
Organism: Anaerolineales bacterium; assembly: GCA_017985935.1. Taxonomy (GTDB): domain Bacteria; phylum Chloroflexota; class Anaerolineae; order Anaerolineales; family Villigracilaceae; genus Villigracilis. The sequence continues at coordinate 12,190 of JAGNWT010000030.1, forward strand.
GTTTAACTGACCCGTCAAATTTTCTTGCGGAGTGACCCCGAAAGCCCATGTGGATGAATCCCCAACCAGCATAACTCGGTATTCATCCGCTTGTTTGGGCTGCGAAACAATATGCGAAGAAAACATCGCATCCATGTCTTCGTAGACAGGGATGGTGTGAGAAACGGGATAATATTCTATCTCGCGCTCGTAAGGCATCCGCTCGCGACCCTGCACAAGCCAGTTGTAAACAGAAAAATTACCCACCGAAGGCTGTAAATACGCAAAGGCAAGATTTACCAACGCGTAAAGCGCAAACGCCTTAAGAAGCACACGCCAGGGATTCACATCGGTCCTATTCATAGGTTAAATAATTTCGCGAGCGCCTGTAAAGCCAGGGCAGGCGTTGAAAGCGTGAAGAAAAGCCAACCAAGCGAGACAAAATTAAATGTGAGGAAAATGCCGCTCGCTGTCAGGAGCAGTTGTCCCTGCGGATGAAGCGGAGACTTGATCCTCCCACGCACAAATTCAGTCCAACGATTCTGGATGAAGAGTCCCAGTCCATGCCAGATCCCCCAAATCGCAAAACCCCAAGTGACCCCATGCCATAAGCCGATCACGAGCATGGTTGAAACTTGCGTGAGCAAAATGATCAGCGGCACGGGAACATCTTTGGTTCGCAATGCGCGCGTGATGGGATTAAAAAAATATGCGCGGAACCATTGGGTGAGGGTCATGTGCCAAGAGTTCCAAAATTGTGTGAGGTTTGGCTTGAGATATGGCGAAGTGAAATTTTCAGGCAAGCGAATACCCATCATCCGCGCAAGCCCGATGGCAATGTCGGTATAACCGCTGAAATCAAAAAAGATTCGCAGAGAGTAGGCATAAAGAAAAATCCACATCCACGCAGGCGAACTGACCTGCTCAACGAGGACGTCGTTCAAGGCAATCAAAGCCAACGCGTCGGCGAGCACAAATTTTTTGAACAAGCCGACGAAGAGACGGGTCAATGCTTCCGCCCAATCCTGCTCGGCTAAAGCAGCAGGGACTCTCAGCTCTTTCACAAACCGCTCCGCGCGGTCAATGGGACCCGCAGTGAAGGACGGGAAAAATATGACGTAGTTCACGTATTCAGACAGGGTCAACACAGGCAGGCGATCCACCTGACGGTCACGCAGGGTGTGCATTATCCGAAAAGCAATGTACGAAAACCCCAGCCATGAGAACACGACTCTGATGTTTTCAACCTCTCCGCCGCGCAGGGAGTTGATCCACGCAAAAGTTGAGTTGACGAAAAAAGGGGTCTTCAAATAAATGAATAGAAAAATAATTGCAGTGAAAGCCGCGCCGAAAATGAAAGATGGGCGCGGAAGTTTGACCAGCAACAAGGCGATGAAAGCAAATGCGGTGATCGCCAGCGCAAACATCCACAAGCGGGGCGTGGATGTCATGTAGATTTTCTCGAACCCAAAATACTGATTGAGGTCAACGACCAGCATCACTCCGACGATGACAAGTACAGCGGGCAAATTCTGTTTCCAGCCGCGGACTTCGGGAGTGGAAATCAAAAGCCAACAGATCACGGTCAGGGCGATGGTGGCAGTCGGCATCCAATACACCAGGCTGACAAATCCCTGAGGCGGCTGAAGCCAGTACACCACAAAAACGCTCACACCCAGGAGGGCAAGTTCACGTCTCTTGCCCAGCTGCCCGATGACCAACGCCGCGAGCGCAAGAATGCCGATATTTGCTACGGTCATCTAAAAACCTTGATAGATCCAGGTGGGGGTTGTGTCGGCAGTGAAGATGGTCAGCGCAATGAGGATCAGGCAGAGCAGTAAAGCCAGCCAATTCTCACGCGAGAAAACTTTTTTTAATATCCTGACCAGCATGCCATTCTCCTAGCTCAGGTCGCTCTTCAGGTAGGCTTCCATGAAGCTGTTCAAATCACCGTCCAGAACAGCCTGCGTGTTGCCAGTTTCGTGGTCGGTGCGGTGATCCTTCACCATCTGGTACGGATGCAGGACATACGAGCGGATCTGGCTCCCCCACTCGGCTTTGGTGTATTCGCCTCGCAGGATGGCACGCTCCTCATCTCTTTCAGCTGTCCGCAGTTCAAGCAGACGCGCGCGCAAAATGTTCATCGCAAATTCGCGGTTCTGTGATTGAGAGCGTTCGTTCTGACAGGTCACCACAATGCCGGTCGGGAGATGGGTCAGGCGTACTGCCGTGGCATTCTTCTGCACGTTCTGTCCGCCCGCGCCGGAAGATCGGAAAACATCCAGTTTGATGTCGCCGGGATTAATGTCAATATCCGCTTCGTCCATTGAAACCTGCGGCAGGACTTCGATCAACGCGAAGGAGGTGTGTCTGCGATGCGCAGCATCAAATGGAGATAACCGCACGAGACGGTGCACACCTTTCTCTGACCGCAGGTGACCGAAGGCATAACGTCCGCTGACCGCAATGGTCACGCTCTTAATTCCTGCTTCTTCGCCGGGCGTGAAGTCCAGGATCTCTGTTTTGAACCCCTGATCTTCCGCCCAACGCAGGTACATGCGCTCGATCATCCCGGCCCAATCTTGAGAATCTGTACCGCCCGCGCCTGCATGGATCGCAAGGATGGCATCATCGTGATCGTATTTGCCTGAGAACATCGTGGTGAAAGCACGCTTCTCAAGGTCAGCTTCGATTCCCTTCAGCTCGCCTTCAATGTCACCGCGCAAAGATTCATCCTCCATCCGCGCGAGTTCGGTCAGGTCATGGATCTGCTGCTGCACCTTTTGCCACGACTCCACCTCATCTCGCAGGTTGGAGACGGTCTTCATAATGCTTTGTGCTTTTGTAGAATCATTCCAAAATTCTGGATGTTCAGTTTCTTTTTCAAGTTCTGCTAATTTAATTTCTTTGCCCGCCAAGTCAAAGACGCACCAGAAGCTGCTGAGTCAGGTCATTCGCGGCCTGCAAACGGTTTAATAAGTCCTGCATATTTACTCCTGCACGTTCGATAAAATTCCGTCAACAAAAGCATCGGGGTCAAAGGGCTGCAGGTCTTCGGGTTTCTCACCCAAGCCTGCAAAAAGGATCGGCAAGCCAAGTTCACGCTGAATCGCAAACGCCATCCCACCGCGGGCAGATGAATCCAATTTTGAGAGGATCACTCCCGTCACTTGCACAGCTTCTTTAAATGCGCGAGCTTGTTGCAGGGCGTTCTGCCCAGTGGTGGCATCGAGCACAAGCCACACTTCATGTGGTGCGCCGGGCAGCGCCTTGCCTACTACCCGGTTCACTTTCTTCAATTCTTCCATCAGGTTAAAACGGGTGTGAAGGCGTCCTGCAGTGTCCACCATGACGATATCCACACTGCGGGCGACTCCTGCCTGAACGGCATTGAACGCCACTGCACCAGGGTCAGACTCAGGAGCACCTGCGATCACTTCGACATTCAGCCTGTCACCCCACACCTGAAGTTGGTCCACCGCTGCGGCACGGAAGGTGTCCGCCGCGCCAAGCAGGATCTTTTTCCCTTCGGCGGTGTAACGCGAAGCGAGTTTCGCCAAAGTAGTGGTCTTGCCCGAACCGTTAACACCGACAACCAAAATAACTGTCGGGCGGTTGGTGAAACTCAAAGCTGAGGGAGTGTCGAGCCGGGAGCGCAACTCCTGCCGAAGCGCCGAATCAAGCTCATTGGCACGGATCAAACCTTGAGCGCGTGCGGTACGTTTGAGAGACTCGAGAACGGAGGTGGCGGTCTCGATCCCCATATCCGCCTGAACGAGAAGCGCCTCCAGATCATCCCATGTTTCGTTCGTGATCTCAGAAGTGCCGAGCAGTGAGGCGATCTGCCCGAATGCTGCCCTGCTTGAACGGGAAAGACCATCTTTCCAACGCGTTAAAAAATTAGCCATGACGGGCGATTATATCACGCGGAATTAATGTCTTTTATGTTATACTTTTTTACTCATGCGAGGCATAATGACAGATGCATGGCGTGAAATTTCAACATCCTGGCGTGGGGGCACGGCATTTTTAGGAACCAACAAAGACGGCGCACAAGTGCAGATCGGAAAGTTGGAAGGCCAAGCAGGAATTGGTCCCATGGAGGCAGTGTTGCAAGCCCTTGCTGCCTGCAGCGGTGATGATGTTTTGTCCATTCTGAAAAAGAAGAGGCAAAAGGTGTCTGCGCTCGAGATCCATGTACGAGGAAAGCGCGCCAAAAACCCGCCGAGGGTGTATATCGAAATTCATGTAGAATATGTCTTGCATGGTACAGGTCTGAAAGAAAAGGACGTTGCACAGGCCATTCGACTCTCACAGGAAAAATATTGTTCTGTGGGCGCAATGCTCGGCAAGACCGCGGTTATTCAGACATCATTTCAAGTGCTGGCTTCAGAAGAGCCTGCAAAATAACAATCAGAGGAAGAAAGGATAAATATGGCCGGAGAACCCATTCACATTTCAGATGCAGAATTCGAGAAGGTCGTGATGCAATCATCCCTCCCCGTCATCGTTGATTTCTGGGCGCCGTGGTGCGGCCCCTGCAAGATGATCGCCCCCATTCTGGATAAGTTGGCGAAGGAACAGGATGGCAAGCTTGTTGTGGCGAAGATCAATACCGACGACCACAATGAATGGATGCAGAAGTTTGGCATCCAGGGCATCCCCACCCTGCTCTTTGTGGCAGGCGGAAAAGTTGTACACCGCCAGGTTGGCGCACTGCCCGAACGCATGCTTCGCGAAGTTGTCACCCAGTTTATGGATGTAATTCAGCAAAATTAAATTCCGCGTTCTGGCTATGCTCAAGGAGTTGGGCTATGAAAAAAGTGGTTTTGGTAGGTAGTGCTCTTGTGCTGATTTTAAGCGCCTGTTTGCTTCCAGGCGTGTCCACCTCCACTGCCCTGCCCGAGTCCAGCCCCGCGGTCATGCCAGACTTGGAATTAACCGTGGCGAGTTCGGTACAGCAAACACTGGAATCCATTCCAACCTCAACGCTGATCCCAAGCCCAACAGTTGAAATTTCGACAGCAACTTCAGCGGCACCAAAAGCAACTGCAACCAGTCAGTCCACGCCGACAGCGCAGAACCCGGCTCTATTGACCCTGACCGCCACCTTGAGTACAGGCACCCCACGAGCGGCAACCTCCACAGCGACACCGGCTCTCAGCCCAGCTGTGTCAGAGACCGCGCATTTTCAATATTATGGTACGATGCCTCCACTTTTGGCCTATTCAAAAATCACCCTGGTCAACAAATCCAAAAGTGAAGTTTACATCTCGCTGCAATGCACTACCAAAGATGGTTACCAAACGATCATAGAATATCCGGTGGAAGGCCGGGTGGAAACCAACGCCCCGACAGGAAAATATATCTACGTCGCCTGGGTTGGCGGTCGACAGATGACCGGAAAATTTGCACTCGACAACAATTCCGATATTGTCATTACCATATTCAAAGATCATCTGGAAATCAAATAAGGCAACTTTCAAACATATAAAATGGAGAAACCAAAAAATGCTTAAAAGAACAATCCCGTTATTATTAATAGTTGCGGTTTTCCTCACCGCCTGCGGTGCACAGGGAACCCCCACTATGGCCGCTGCTGATGTGCAAAATACCGCCGTTGCTGCCGCATGGACAATGGTGGCCGCCACTCAACTTGCGATCCCCACCGCAACACCGCTCCCCCCGACCGAAGTTCCCAGCCCGACTCCGCTCCCGACATTCACCCCGGTTCCGGTTCAGGTGCTTCCCACACTTCCTCCCCTTGAATTGCCGACCGCTACTTCCGCCGCATCAGACAACAACTGCTTGAAGCCGCTGAGCGTTGGCGAAGCCGGACCTGTCACCCCGATTCGTATCGAGAATAGAACCGGCGGCGTTCTCACGACTGTCTCTCTCAATCTGGTTGAAGGCACAAACAAGTTTGGCCAGTGCGGAGCGATCACCGTTCAAAACGTCGGACGTGATTCCAGTGAAACCCTCGAAGTTCCGCGCGGAACCTGGTGGGTGTACGCATGGATCACCTACAAGAATGGCTCAACCGGAAATGCCTCTGGCAGTTTTACCATTAGCCCGGTTTGGGAAGACTTGATCAGCGTAGTGGTCATGCCGGAAATCATTGTCGGCAAATAAAAAATCAAACTAATAATAAAAAAACGCCGCCAAATGGCGGCGTTTTTTTATTATTTATAAAGATTACTCAGTCGCCCTTTGAATATTCGCTCCAAGGGAACGTAATTTCTCATCGACACGTTCGTAGCCTCGTTCGATCTGGACGATGTTTCGAATCTTGGATGTCCCTTTGGCGGCAAGCGCTGCGAGCAGCAAAGCCATTCCTGCTCGAATATCAGGGCTTTCCAATTTTTCATGGAACAACTGTGTGGGTCCCTGCACCAGGCATCGGAATGGATCACACAGAATAATGCGCGCACCCATGCCGACCAACTTGTCGGTGAAGTACATACGTCCGGAGAACATCCAGTCATGGAAAAGCACTGATCCAGACGCCTGGGTGGCTACTGTAATGGCGATACTGGTCAGATCCGTTGGGAAAGCAGGCCACACATTGGTCTTGATCTCTGGCACTGCCCCGTCAAGATCCGAAGCGATCACAAGCGACTGCTCGGATGGAACGAACAGATCACTGCCGTCCACATGCCACTCCACTCCCAACCGATGGAAAACCTGCCGGACCATTTCAAGGTGCTCAACTCCAGCGTTGTGGATTCGAATATTACCGTGTGTGACGACCGCCGCTCCAATATAACTGACAACTTCCAACAAGTCCGGGCCGACCGTGTAGTCACCGCCATGCAATTTATCTACGCCGGTTATATGTAATGTATTAGAACCAATTCCTTCGATCTTTGCACCAAGGATATTCAAAAAGTTACAAACTTCCTGAACATGCGGTTCTGAGGCGGCGTTTCGAATTCGGGTCTCGCCTTTGGCAAGGACAGCCGCCATTACTGCATTTTCAGTGGCCGTGACACTGGCTTCATCCAAAAGCATGTCGGCCCCGTGGAGCCCGCTCGAGGTGATCTCAAAAACGCGGTCATAGACCACTTCTGCCCCCAAGGCGCGCAAAGCGAGGATATGCGTGTCGAGACGACGCCGACCGATCACATCGCCACCAGGAGGCGGTAAACGTACTCCACCAGAACGCGCAACAACAGGTCCGGCAATGAGGATGGAAGCCCGAATTCGGCGGCACAGGTCAGGGTCCAGATGAGATGCGGTGAGCTCGCGCGTAGTGATGCGCCACGAGTTCGCGTCCAAATCTTCGATCACTGCGCCCAAACTCTCGATCAGCTTACGCATCGCGAGTACATCCCGGATTTGGGGGAGATTTCGTAGAATGACCGGCTCATCTGTAAGCAAACACGCGGCCAGCAAAGGCAGGGCTGCATTCTTGTTCCCTGATGGAGTGACTTCACCAGACAGGGGTATTCCACCTTCAATCACAAATTCTTCCATTGCACACTCCTCTATGTACTTTCAGGATTGTAAGTCAGTTTTATTTTTTAGCCAAGAACATTACAAACAGGTTGCGCATATAATCCTTTAGAAACTCGCCAAAAATTGGAATTATAATAATTTCAAATGTCGTTCACAGTGATCGTTCCCTTTTTGATCGGATGGCTCGCAGGGCTGCTCATTAACTATCTCGCTGACGTACTTCCCATCACAAGAAATTTCAGTCAGCCCGTATGTTTGCGATGCAGCGCCCAACTCACTTGGAGGGACTACCTCCTGTTCCGTTCATGTCCCAATGGGCATCACCGCGGTGCACGCCTCTGGATATTTCAAGCCGCGACAGTGGCTGCCAGCATATACACATGGATGACACCGCCCGGCAAGCTTGGATATTTCATCGGGATGATCGTACTTGTCTATTTTGGAGTGGTGATCGCGATCGACATTGAACATCGCCTCATTCTTCACCCAACCAGTATTTTCGGTGCGATCCTTGGGCTGATCACTGGTTCGATCTCTCACGGCATTCCCGCCACCCTTTGGGGAGGATTGGGCGGCTTCCTTATCATGCTGGCGTGTTACTATTTAGGTGTGTTGTTTTCCAGGATCCGCTCGAAGCGCATGAGCGCCGCCGGGCAGGAGGCTGACGAGGAAGAGGCACTAGGCGCCGGCGATGTCATCCTCTCAACCGTTCTAGGTTTTATGCTTGGCTGGCCGCTGATCTGGTTTGGCCTATTACTTGGGATCATTCTTGGCGGAATATTCAGTATGCTCCTTGTTTTGTGGCTGGTTGTTACACGTAAGTATCAACAAAACTTGATGATGGTTTTCATTCCTTACGGACCTTATTTGGTCAGTGGCGCGTTGCTGATCATCTTCTTCCCAAAATTCGTTCAGTTCTTTCTGCCAGGATAATCAACCTCAAGACCATTATCTGAGAAAAACATGAATCTATTCTCTTTTAAACAACGAAGATATATTCCGGCACAGGCCATGGTCGAGTTCGCTCTGGCTTTGCCGCTTTTGCTGTTACTGATATACGGAACAATTGAGGTGGGGCGTTTAATTTTCACTTACACCTCGGTTGCAAACGCATCCCGTCAGGCAGCCCGTTACGGTGCAGCAGCGGGGGAAATCAACGATGTCGCTTATTATCAAAATTGCGAAGGGATCCGCGATATCGCGAATCAATCTGCCATCATCACAGACTTCGATGAGATCAACATCACCTATGACCGTGGAGTCACCCCGGATGGGACCCAGATTCCCATCAACGAGATCGACCCCAGACCCGAAGCGGACACCTGCCCGGTCCAGGATGACACGATCCGAAATGGAGATCGAATCATTGTTCAGGTATCTGCCAGTTACGAGCCGATCATTTCCATTCTTCCGATCGACCCGCTAAAGATCGTGTCTTCAAGCGCGCGAACATTCCTTATCTCAGTACCGATCGTTGGTTCGTCTGTGCCAACGGGATTCAAAGGCGAAACCAGCACCCCCTCCCGAACTCCATCTCCAACCCAAATCGTGAATACCTTCACCCCGACAGTGAGTTTCTTGACTCTGACTGCGGCAAGCTTCCCCACTTCGGATGTACCGCCTACGCCATTTCCTGAACTGGGAAGCATTCCCACGATCAGCTTCCCTGCCAATACTGCGGTTTCCATCCCGAGTACCGCGCCTTCGTTGGTTCCCACGCCCACTCGCATCCCGAGCATTACTCCCACCGCCATCAGTTGCACAGGCATGACCAATGTAACCCATGACCCGATCGTCATTTCGGATAATATTATGGAAATGACCATCATCAACAACACCGGTCACAGACTAACTGCGGCCCAGATCTACGTGGAATGGAATCATGATCGAGGTCACCAGGCTGGCGGAGACAAGAGTCTGCGCCTCCGAAAAGTTACCCTCGACTCTCAATCGTGGAGCGGTGATTTGCAATCGCCTTCAGCCTATCTCGAAGCGTACTATCCTTACATCCCGATCGGCAGATCCACCATTCAATTTAATTTCCACCAGGACTACGAACTGACAGATGGGACCGAGCGAATTATCATCACAATCTCAACACCCGGGTGCATAAACTACCCGGTGGATTCAAGGAATTAATCAACTGCCATGAAAGGAATCGTTCTCAAACAAAAAGAAAAGCGCGGGCAAAGCCTGGCGGAGTTGGCGATCAGCCTGCCTGTTATGCTGCTTATATTAATGGGAACAGTAGATTTTGGACTGGCGGTCTTCTCCTATTCGATCTTAAGAGACGCAGCCCAAGAAGGTGCACTCTATGGGTCTTTCAACCCTGCCAACAAAGCCGAGATCGAAAACCGCGCGCGCAACATTCTCCCATACAATGAAGATGGCGCTTTCTCTTCACCTGTGCAATTGAGAGATAAAACAATAGTCAAAGTGGAAGTGAAGGAAATCGGAAAAGCCTGCCAGGGCATCACTGGCGGATTATCCAACAGCGTTCAGGTCAATGTGATTTACAACTATCGATTATTCATGCCGCTCATTGGACGCATCATCGGCACAGACACCATCAAGCTCACCGGCTCAGCGAATAACATTATCCTCCAACCTCCCTGCCCATGAAAAATATCTTCGAAAAATTACTCAACAAAAAGAGCGAGCGTGGGCAGGCTTTGATCATGATCGTGTTCTCGATCGTCGGCCTCATCGGCATATCTGCGCTGGCCATTGACGGAGGTAATGCCTACATTGACCGCCGCAAAGCAGAAACCGCCGCTTCTGCAGCAGCGCTTACTGCATCCATAACGCGCATCGAGGGCGGAGATTGGCGAAGTGCAGCCCTTGCAACTGCAAAGGCAAATGGCTACAACAATGATGGCATCACGAACATCGTTGAAATGAACACTCCGCCCATCAGTGGTCCCAATGCGGGCAACCCTGAGTATATTCAAGTGATCATAACCTCCTACTTGAATACCTTCTTTGGTCCGGTCATCGGGGTGCCACAAACGATCAATATCGCACAAGCTGTTTCTCAATCCAAGCCTGCGGAGTACGGGGAAATGTTCGATGGATATGCGATCGTAAGCCTTGCCCCGCACAGTGACTGCGAAAATAAGATCGCGTTCGAGATCCACGGGGAAGCAACGATCCGTTTGGACGGCGGTGGGTTATTCGTGAACTCCGACAACCCTGACTGCGCATTCGTTCAATACGGAAGCGGAAGCGTCCGTATTCAAGATGACAGCCCCTTTAGTGTAGTCGGTGGTGCAAAAATTCAAAAAACCCAGCTGATCACCCCATACCCGATCCAAACCGGCGCACCGCCCATCCCCTATCCGCCCGCATTTGAGATGCCCAAGGTTGGATGTGGCGAAAAAATCGCCGAAGTCGACGAATTAGACGAATCGGTCTTGTTACCGGGTGGCTGGGGAAGCGAAAATTTTCCCCCGGAAGGGGTCACTAAATTGGAAGGCGGCATCTACTGTCTCGACGGCGACCTGATCCTGGAGCAAGGTTCGAAGCTGATCGGAGAAGGTGTTGTCATTGTCATGAATAAAGGAAAGATCAAGATCAGTGCAGGTGCCGAGGTGCAGCTAAAAGGCATAAACGGATTACTGATCTATATGCCTATCACCAACCGAAATCTGATCTCTCTGAACGGGAACTCCAACTCCAGTTTTTCTGGAACAATCCTTGCCCCGGGCGCGGATATCCGTATCAATGGGCTGAACTCCCGCTCTGGTTTTCATAGTCAGATTATCGGCTACTATATAGAGGTCGATGGGCAAAGCAATACGCTTATTAAATATGTCGACGAACAAAATTATGATGCCTACAAAATGCCTGAGGTGATACTAAGCCAGTAAAAAAGGACCAGAAATCGGAAAATTACTTTCAAAAGTGTAAATATACAGTTTAATTGCGAAATCCGACTGTATTTAGCTGTAGTGTATAATAGTATATACAAAACATTTTGCATGCGAACATTTCGCCCGCAATCTTGCCACCCCCATGCACTACATTACAACACATTGATTTTTAGCGTGCTATTGCCTGTCTTTGGAAACATAGGAACAGATCGACATGACATTTAGATCAAGTTTATCAAAAAGAAAAGACACACTCCTTGATCGAAAGGGTTTTTTGTCGTTAAAGAAAAACAAGACAACCAAAGGACAAAGTCTCGTCGAATTCGCCATTTCCTTTTTGTTCATTATTTTGCTGTTTTCTGGCGTCATTGAATATGGGTTCATCCTTAATTTTTATTTGTCATTATTGGATGCAACCCGTGAAACCGCCCGCTTCTACAGTAACGCAGATCCATTCCTTCCGGACACGACTACAGACGATATGGCTTTTTACTCAGGTGCGGCGGCGATGGTGAGAGCCAACCTCGATCCCAAAGTCGTCAACCCGTCCTACGAAGGCAGGCGGCTGATATTGGACCCGAACACGGACGATGTAATTATTACGGTATATGGAGCTTCCGGAGGCAGCGTAATCACCTACCCAGATTCGGGACCATATCACCTATACAACAATTTCAGCCCGATTTTTAGTGAGGCAGAGATCGAAAGCAGGCTTGTGAGCGGATCACCCAACGCGGGTATCCTCCTGGTTGAAGTTCACTATAATTATCATCAGGTATTGGGTCTCCCCTGGCTTGCACCTTTTGTTCCCAACCCACTGCCCTTACGGGCTTACACGATCATGCCATTAAGCGCCGCAGAACCTACAGAGTGATCAAGCGAGATTATTTATGTTAAAGAACTTGCGCAAGAAATCAGAACGAGGTCAAGTAATCATTATTATTGCATTTGCCCTTGTCGGCCTGATCGCCATTGTCGGTCTGATGGTCGATGGCGGCATTTTACTTATCGAATACGCACGCCTCAAACGCGCCATCGACTCAGCCTCCATCGCATCCGCTTTGCAATTCCGCCGCGGCTTTACTGGCGCGGACCTTGCGACAGCAGCAGAAGAATTTTTGATCTTAAACCAATCTGACGCAGATCAAATTTATGTTTGGAGATGCAAAGATCCGAATGAGACGGTCATGGATGACCCGACCGTCAGCTCATCCGACGATGGGACATTTCACGACCCCTCGCTTTGCACAGTTCCTCTTCGCAAGCTATTAAGGATCGAAGCCACTCGTTTCGTAACATTTGGCTTCCTGCGCATCATTGGCATAAACGGTACGACCATTACGGCATCCTCTGTCGGTGAAGCCGCGTCACTGGACCTTGTATTGGTGATCGACACATCAGCCTCCATGGCGTACGAAACCACGGGCAGTCCGGATTTTGCCGAGCCTGGTGATGATCCCGCTTTATGCAATTCGACCCAAACTTGCGAGCCGCTCGAAAGCGTAAAAGATGTAGCCTTGCAATTTATGGACACAATGTTCTTTCCATATGACCGTGTCTCCATTGTGACCATGACCAGCCAAAACGCAAACGGCTTCCGCGACCCATTCACGCTCTTGGAACTTTCGGACGATGAAAACGCAGTCAGAACAGCAATCAGTAACATCCGCGTTTACCAGCCGCCTTCCTGCCCTTCTGCCTATGGCACTTGTCGCGATCTTTGCACTGCGGAAGAAATAGCCGCAGCCGCATCTGGAACGCCATGTTTCAACAAGACCGTGGGTTACTTCGTCGGTGAAGATTGCCCGGCCTATCGTATATACGGTGACAGATCGTCGTGCACTTCATCCAATGTAGGTGGCGCATTGACGGTGGCAGGTGCAGAGTTCGCCAGGGAACCGATCCGGGAAGACTCTTTTTGGGTAGTGATCGCCTTGATCGGTGGTCCCGCGAACGCTTCCACAGGCACAGGAGATCTGACCGACGATGACGGAAACGGATATCCGGACGACCCTTACGCCTTTGGCTTTTGCCCCTACAACACCTGGACCTCATCGGTCAACCCGCCATGCCGCGACTCTTTGGTGAGCAGCCGGCACGCCCCAGGTGATGTTGACGGCACCGGGCAATCGATCTACGATGCAGACGACTTTGCTCGTGACAGCGCAGACTTCCTTGCGGATCCGGCGAATGGCTCGGGCGTCACAATTTTCACAATCGGTCTCGGAGACCTTGTCTTGAGTTCGCCTAAAAGCACTCCCGCCAATTCCGGAGAACTTCTACTTCAATACATCGCCGAAGACGCAGGCGATTCCATTGGCGTAACAGCCAACCATGGCTTTTATGCTTACTCCCCTGATGCTGCCGGGCTAACAGAGATTTTTGCAGCGATCGCAGAAAATATCTTTACCAGACTTTCGCAATAAGACGCCTCGAGAAAAAAATATACCAACCAAGGGTAACGCTATGAATAATTTTCGTAATCTCAATAAAAATAGAGGCTCATCTCACCGCAACAAGGCGCAAGGCATGGTTGAATTTGCCCTGGTCCTTCCGTTGCTTTTATTCCTTTTGGTTGGAGTGATCGAGTTTTCCCGCCTGATGTTTGCCTGGATCATTGTTGAAAACTCAACACGGTTTGGCATTCGCTATGCGACCACCGGTAACTTCAATGACAGCTACTGCCAGGACCTCTACGGACGGGACTGCAGCACCGTGACAGAGATCGATGACGCCCGCATCCCGTCCATCAAAGACGAGACTCGCCGTATCGTCATCGGTTTCTTCCTACGAGATGCTTCCCGTTTTGTTGACCCTGACACAGCAACCACGGACGATGAAAACTATTTCAACATTACGGTTTGTTCCGCTGAGGAAGGACGCGTATTCTTCCCGCCCGTAATGGGACGCCCGCAATACGCCGACTGTGTTCTGGATGGAACACGTGACGAACATCCAGGCTCACCTGGGAATCGTGTGGTCGTCGCCGCAGACTATAATTTTACGTTCATCGTTCTGCCGCTCTTCGGGATAGAGCCATCCATGATCCATTTGGCTTCGTACCGCGAAGGCATCGTGGAGCAATTCCGCGCCACTCGCGCTATCAATACCCCTCTGCCGCTTAATATTCCCACTGTTCCTACGAACACTCAGCCGCCTTCGGAAACCCCGACTAATACTTCAACTCCGATGCCGACCAACACACCGACACCTTCGCGCACACCGACACCTTCGCGCACACCCTCGCCAACCCGCACGCCTTCGCCCACGCGTACACCAACCAACACGCCGGCGCCTTCGTGCTCAAATATTTCCATCATAAATACCTCCTTTGTTGGTGACAACTTCGAAGCGCGGGTTCGAAATGATAATTTTGCGACCGCGTACCTGACCAGTTCAAGACTGACGTGGTTGCCTTCTCCGCTGGTTGGAAGATACTTCGATTTTGCTCAATTCGGCAGCACCTATTACAACCCGCCAAACGTTCCCAATATCGTAAATTCACCTGTGGATACGACAGCTGCCGTGCCAAATCTGCCTATCTCCGGCGGCGGTAAAGAAACAAAATGGATCGCAGACTTTAGCAACAGTTCCTTTACTGGTCTGTGGACTATCAGCCTGACCTTCACCTACCCGAACTGGGGCGATTGCACCATAACCGGCAGCGCGAACGACTACACACCAACCCCGACCAATACTGCGACCATCACGTTCACGCCAAGTATTACAAATACGCCGACGATCACTCGTACGCCCACCATCACACGCACGCCAACAAGGACGCGCACACCCACCCAAACGCGTACCCCAACCAGGACGCCGACCATCACGTTGACGCCGTCGATCACGCTCACACCGTCGATCACGCTCACGCCGTCACGGACGCCGTCCAGAACGCCGTCGAACACCCCGACCATCACGTTGACGCCGTCGAGAACGCCAACACGGACACCGACCTCCGTGGTGCCGACGCCAACGAATACAGTGCCAGCAGCGCCAACAAGCACTCCAACATTCTGCTCGGACTGCTAGAAAATAAAAAAACATCAGCCTTGAACAGGCTGATGTTTTTTTACGGTATAATCCCGCAATTCATAAAAAGGAGGTGCAGTCTCACAATAAAAGGGAAAGCAGCGCATGGACTTTGGATCTTTCAGCCAAAGTTGACGAGGACGAAGGTTCTCCATTGCAAAATGGAGTTAACCTATCCGGTGTTTTACCGGGTAGGGAAAATCGAACGATCAGCGGAAGCCTTCCGGGCAGCCACGCCCGTCACATCTTTCCCTCCAAGGATAACCCTGCCCAACAACACTCCGCGGATAACCGCCGGGTCAAAAAGCAGTGGATGGCAAAAATTCAATAGAGAACGGAAAAAAGATAGTGAGCGTAAAGCGTACTATTCTTTATTGATCCCGCCTCTAATTCTAATTCTTTCGGAGGACTCCCAACTATGTGTGGAATCGTCGGATATGTCGGCCCGCGTGATGCGACGCCGATCATTCTTAACGGCCTGAAAAGGCTTGAATACCGCGGCTATGATTCGGCTGGCGTCGCTGTTATTAATGGCGGTCAGATCGAGGTCAGAAGAGACGCGGGAAAATTGTCCCAATTGATCGACCATGTTTATAAATCCCCGTTGAACGGCGCGCCGGGCATCGGGCATACTCGCTGGGCAACGCATGGAGCGCCGACCGCCCGCAACGCCCACCCGCATGTCGGCAATTCCGGGCGGATGGTGGTGGTGCATAACGGCATCGTGGAAAATTTCCTCGAGCTAAAGGATGAGCTTGTCAGCGAAGGTGTGAACTTCCTTTCAGATACTGACACCGAAACCATCGTTCATCTCGCGGAGCATCATCAAGCATCCATGGCCGGGAACAGCTTGGTGGAGGCGGCCCGGCATACCTTCCAGCAGATCGAGGGCGCGAATGTCGTGGTTCTGATCTCTGCCGATGAACCGGACAAGATCGTTACAGCGCGGATCGGAAATGCCGGCGGAGTTGTGATCGGGCTGGGCGAAGGCGAGAACTTTATTGCCTCGGACATTCCCGCCATTCTGGAACACACCCGCAAAGTGATCTTCCTTGAATCGCGGCAGATGGCCATCATCACAAAGGACAGTGTCCGCATTGAAACCCTCGAAGGTGTGGAAGTGAAACCTGAGATCCATACCATTGCGTGGGACGCGGTCGCTGCTGAAAAAGGTGAATACCGCCACTTCATGCAAAAAGAGATCCACGAACAAGTCCGCGCATTGACCGACACCGTCGCCGGGCGGGTGGACTTCAAAGAGGGGCGCATTCGCCTGCCCGAGCTTAATCTCACCCCTGAGCTGGCCAAACGCATTCAGCGCATTTACATCACAGCCTGCGGCACGGCAGCTTACGCCGGCATGGTCGGAAAATACCTGATCGAAAAGATCGCACGCATCCCTGTGGAAGTGGTCATCGGCTCGGAATTTCGCTACAGCGACCCGATCGTGGATGAGAACACTGTTGTGCTTGCCATTTCTCAGTCGGGCGAGACCGCAGACACCCTTGCCGCCATGGAAGAGGGACGGCGAAAAGGCGGCGTGATCTGGAGCATCGTCAATGCCATCGGCTCGCAAGCCATGCGCGTCTCGAACGGATTTATCGCGATGCAAACCGGGCCGGAGATCGGAGTGGCTTCCACAAAGGCTTTCACCGCCCCATTGGTCGATCAATACATGCTGGCGATCCTGCTGGCTGACCTGCGCGGCGTGATCGATGACAAGACCCGCAAAGCCCTCGTCGCTGACTTGCGCCTCATCCCGGACCTTGCCGGTCGGGTGCTGGATACCGAAGCAGACGTGGAAAAAGTGGCGCACGCGCTAAAAGATATTACCGGCTGCCTTTACCTTGGGCGCGGCATCAACATGCCGATCGCTTACGAAGGCGCTTTAAAACTAAAAGAAATCTCCTACATCCACGCCGAAGGATATCCGGCTGGTGAAATGAAACACGGACCGATCGCCTTGATCGATGAAGAAATGCCCGTGCTCTGCATCGCTCCCAAGGACCCCTGGCACGAAAAGATGATCTCGCAGATCCAGCAAGCCAAGGCGCGCGGCGGCATGGTGATTGCCGTTGCCACTGAGGGAGATGAACTGGTGAAAGGCATGGCAGACCACGTGCTTTGGATTCCCGAAACCCCGTGGATGCTTTCCCCGATCATCACGGTCTTCCCGTTGCAAATGCTCGCTTACCACATCGCCACGATCCGCGGTCTGGATGTGGACCAACCCAGAAATCTCGCCAAGAGCGTGACGGTGGAGTAAAAAAATTGAACACACAGGTCACGAAGCGTGCGAAACCCTTCTTGACCTGTACATCCTTCGTGGTTGAGGAGACATTTTATGCGCCCAGACTGGGATTCCTATTTCATGAAGATCGCCTTTGCAGTTTCAGAACGAAGCACCTGCGACCGTGCCTTCGTCGGCTGTGTGCTGGTATTGGAAAAACGCATCCTCACGACCGGCTTCAACGGCTCTCCAGCCGGGCAGGATCACTGTGATGAGATCGGTCACCTCATGGTCGATGGTCACTGCGTCCGCACGATCCACGCGGAAACGAACGCCATCATTCAGGCGGCTCTGCACGGCGTATCGACAAAAGGCGCAACCTGCTACGTCACTCACCTGCCGTGCATCAATTGCACCAAGGTCTTGATCAACGCCGGCATTTCCCGCATCGTGTACAGCACCGCCTACCGTCTGGACGAAAATGCTGTGAACTTCCTCAAGGCTGCTGAGGTTGAAGTGGTACAAAAAGAATTCGCTCCATAAGCAAGTAAAAACTCCGAGAGAAACTCTCGGAGTTTTTTGTTTGAAATATCCGTCGCACTCACTTCACTTGAAACACAAATGGACACGCCCCCCGCCCGCTTGAGTCATTCTTCGGTGATGGGACAACCGACCGACCCAATGCGCCGCTCATGATCATCGCATCCATTTTACAGATCTCAGGATGTCCTGCAATCACCTTCGCGTACGGGCATCGTCCGGGAATCACCCGTGGACCATCTGAGCCAGCCTCCCAATGCGCCTGATAGTGCATCTCGTTCAATTTTTCGACAAGTAATGCCAGTCTCTTTGTGATGGGCAAACTTGCAAATTGTCCCGCGTCCAAAATGTGATTCGCCAGCGGTTCGACATTTAACTTTGAACCTGCCACAGTCAAAAGAGCATTCGTCAACGCTGATAAATTATCTCCCAATGCCGCTTCTGACAGCGAGTACATCTTCTCGGGACGTCCACGCCCCTCGCGGTTATTGACCGAAACAAAATCCACCCGGCCGTCTGAGCACAGAACCGACAAATGGTGCCGAACATTGGGCGCAGACATCTTCAGCGCGCGTGCGATCTCCCGCGCTGAGGCGGCACGGGTCTTCTTTAAGTGAGCAAGAACTTTTTGGCGCACAGTGGTCACAGGAGAGCCTGCCTTTCGAAACAGAATCCGTTTTCGGCTAAAAAAGAGCCGGAATTGTCATTTTATGAGGGTGATTATACTCACTTATTTATTTTTGCAAATATATATTTGCATAATTCCGTTGACGCATCTCATCACCCTGCTATAATTCCCCTTTGTACAAAACTGCACTGATATTATCTTCGAAAATCTAATGACCTTAAACTGGGAATCCACGTACGCCATTGCATTGGAACTGCGCCGTCAACACCCGGAGATCGACATCGAAGAAGTGACCTTGCAGCAGATCTACCAGTGGACGATCAAGCTTTCGGACTTTGAGGATGACCTCGCGCTTGTGAACGATGACATCCTTTACGCAATCTACCAAGACTGGTTCGAGGAGAACATTCATGGAAAATGAAAAGCTAAGTTTACCGAACTACAACATTCCCGAAGACCTGGAAAATGTTGTAGCCATCACCACGCTCGACCGCTTATACAACTGGGGTCGGCGTTCCTCTGTGTGGCCGCTCAT
Organism: Anaerolineales bacterium; assembly: GCA_017985935.1. GTDB lineage: Bacteria > Chloroflexota > Anaerolineae > Anaerolineales > Villigracilaceae > Villigracilis. The sequence continues at coordinate 31,464 of JAGNWT010000030.1, forward strand.
GTTTGGTCTTGCTTGCTGCGCGATCGAGATGATCGCCGCTCAAGCCTCACGCTACGACATGGCACGCTTTGGCATGGAAGTCATGCGCCCCACTCCGCGTCAGGCAGATATGATGCTGGTCTCAGGGACAGTGACAAAGAAAATGCTTCCTGCCATCATCCGTCTGTATAACCAGATGCCCGAACCCAAGTACGTGGTGGCGATGGGCGCCTGCGCTTCGAGCGGCGGACCTTTCAAGGAAGGTTACAACGTCGTGGCTGGCATCGACAAGTTCCTGCCTGTGGATGTCTACATCCCCGGCTGCCCTCCCACCCCTCAAGCTTTGATCGCAGGTTTGATCAAATTGCAGGAGAAGATCGATAAGCAGTCGATCAAGAAAGTACGCTGGTACAACAAGGAAAAGATGGACGGAAATTATGTACCCATGCCGATCCTTGGACCCGATCTGATCGATGTGCGCCGCAACGCTGAATACAAGGCTGCCGCCGCGTCCCAGACCACGCAGGAGAGTGCATAATGGCTACCGAAACTCAGACTCAAACTGTAGATCTGGTTGCGCGCTTCCCCGGCAAGGTCACTGCAGATACGCGCCCCGGTTACACAGGTTTTTTCATCAACAAAGAAAATCTTATTGAAGTGGCAACAGCTATCCGTGATGAATTCGGCTTTGACCTGCTCACCGCTGCCACCGGCGTGGACTACATTGCAGAAAACAAAATGGAAATGGTCTACCACGCTTACAAGACCACCGGCGGCGCCGGGTTGGTCTTCAAAGTTCAAGTGGAACGCGTTGACCCGATCGAACTCCCATCTCTGACCGGCGTTTGGGCTGGCACGGAATATCAAGAGCGCGAAGCTTTCGACCTGTTCGGCATCAAGTTCACCGACCATCCCGACCTGCGCCGCATTTTGATGTGGGAAGGATTCGAAGGGTATCCGCTTCGCAAGGATTGGAAGGAAGCCTTTTACGAAGAGGATGTCAAGCCGTACAAGAGCCGCTGGCCCGATGGTCAGCACAAATATGCAGAGCTAAAGAATCCCTTCCGCGATAATTTGAGCTTCCCCAAAGACTTCGACCCCGAGAAGTATCAACCCGAAACAGAAGCAGACCTTTACAGCTCGCTTGAGCGGTTCTCTCTCAAGAATGAAGAAGGAATGCAGACCGATCAGGTGGTCGTCAATCTTGGACCGCACCATCCCTCCACGCACGGCGTTTTGCGCGTGGCTGTAAAAATGAACGGCGAGACCATCATGGGACTCAAGCCGGTCATGGGCTACCTGCATCGCAACCACGATAAGATCGGCGAACGAAACACCTACCTCCAGATCATTCCCTACACCGACCGCCTCGACTATTTCAATTCGATGAGCAACAACTTCGGATATGTCACTACGGTCGAAAAGTTGATGAAGATCCCGGTCGCAGAACGCGCCGAGTACATCCGTGTCATTATGGCGGAACTCAGCCGCATCCAGAACCATCTTATCTTCGTCGGCATGCTGGTAAACGATCTTGGCTCGATGTACACCCCGTCGCTTTACGCTTTTGAAGAGCGCGAATTGATCCTCGACATTTTTGAAGCCGCGTCTGGCGCACGCATGATGTGCAACTACTTCCGCTTTGGCGGCGTCGTTCGCGATGTACCAGAAGATGTCATGCAGAAGATCAAAGATCTGGTCTTCGACCGCCTTCCCGGCAAGATCGATGAAATGGAACGTCTGCTCAACGAGAACGAGATCATGGTCAGCCGCTTGAAGGACGTCCACATGATCAACGCCGAAGACGCCATCCGCTACTCGATCACCGGACCTGTACTGCGTGCAGCTGGCGTACCCTATGATATTCGCCGCGCCGACCCGTACTCGATCTATGACCGCTTCGACTTCGATGTGGCAGTCCGCTACAACGGCGACATGCTCGATAACTACCTCATCCGCTTCGATGAGATGCGCCAATCGCTCCGCATTTTGGAGCAAGCTCTCAAGCAGATTCCCGCTGGACCGGTCAACTCGCAGAAACCGCAATATCAGGTCCGCGTTCCCGCTGGTGAAGCGTATGGACGAATCGAATCCCCGAAGGGTGAACTTGGCTACTATGTCGTTTCCAACGGCAAGCCCAATCCCTACCGCTACCATGTGCGCCCCGCGTCCTTCGTCAATATGACCGCCATTGAACACATCTGCAAGGGCACAAAGATCCAGGATTTCGTGGCGCTGCTTGCCATGTTGGATATCGTCATGGGCGAGTTGGATCGCTAAGAGGAGAACTTACTTATGTATGGAAAAGGTTTACTTAAAGGATTAAGCGTCACCTGGAAGCGATTCTGGGACACCTATCTCGACGACATCTCGTGGATGCTCAACGGCAAAAAACGCTACAATAGCAAGGAAGGTATCGCCCACCGTTCCAGCAAGAACACACGCGGTATTTTCACCGTGCAATATCCTGAAGAGCAGCTGCTCCTGCCCGAAGAATTCCGCTTCGTACCCTTCCTTGTGTACGAAGAAGGCGCGGAAGGCGCGAAGGAACCTCGCTGCACTTCATGCGGCATTTGCGCCAAAGTCTGCCCGCCGCAGTGCATTTGGATCGTCCGCACCAACGACCCCAAAACGAATAAGCCGGTTCCCCAGCCAGCCGCGTTCTACATCGACATGGACATCTGCATGAACTGCGGATTCTGCGCCGAGTACTGCCCCTTCGATGCGATCAAGATGGACCATGATTTCGCCATCGCATCCTACGAGCGCAGCGTTTACGATCTCAATAAACTTCTGAAGCCCGCGTCGTATTATGCTCAGATCCGCCCCGAGAACTACAACCGCGAAGAAGAAGCCCGCAAAGCCAAAGAAGCCGCAAAAGCTGCCAAAGCTGCGCCCGCTGCTGCCGCATAAAAATCATTAAACACAAAGGCACGAGGTATGCAAAGGCGAAGAGCCTTTACCTCGTGTCTTTTGTGTACATTATGTTTAAAGGTAAAAAAATGACAATTACAAAAGAAGCTATTCTCGCCGCATTGAGCAAGGTTCAGGAACCTGAACTTCACCAGGACCTCGTCACCTTGAACATGATCAGGAATCTTGAAGTCACAGGTGATACGGTCTCATTCTCCGTGATGCTCACCACGCCCGCCTGCCCCCTGCGCGGAAAAATCGAAAAAGAAGTACGCGAAGCAGTGATGACTGTTGGAGGCGTAAAGACAATCAACCTCAAAATGGACTCGGATGTACCCAATGACGGGCGCATGCGCGGTCTGGTCAATATGCCCATCCGCAACGCCATCGCTGTCGGCTCAGGCAAGGGCGGCGTCGGAAAATCCACGGTCTCGGTCAATATTGCAGTCGCGCTTGCCCAGAGCGGTGCACGAGTCGGTCTCATGGATGCGGACATCTACGGACCCAACACCCCCACCATGCTTGGGGTGGAAAAACTTCCGCCGCCAGAAGGCCAAAAATTGATCCCGGCTGAAGCCTATGGGATCAAGATGATCTCCATGGGTTTGCTCGTCAAGCCCGGTCAGCCTTTGATTTGGCGCGGTCCGATGCTCAATTCCGCTATCCGCCAATTTCTCGGCGATGTGGAATGGGGCGAACTGGATTACCTCATCATTGACCTTCCACCCGGCACAGGTGACGCCGCGCTCTCGCTTGCGCAGGCATTGCCCTTAAGCGGAGCGGTTATCGTCACCCTGCCTCAGTTGGTCTCGCTCGAAGATGCCAGCCGCGGCTTGAATATGTTCAAACAGTTGGAAGTGCCGATCCTCGGCGTCGTGGAGAATATGTCCTACCTCGATCTGCCAGACGGCACCCGCATGGACATTTTCGGCTCCGGCGGAGGCGAAGCGCTAGCCAAAGAGACCGGCACCCCCTTCCTCGGAAAAGTCCCCATGGACCAGAACGTCCGCATTGGTGGGGATACCGGAAAACCCATCACGGCTTCGCACCCCGATTCGGCTGTGGCCATTTCCCTGCGTGATATCGCACAAAACATCGCCGCCCGCGTCAGCGTGGCAGCCATGACCACAAACAACACCCTGCCGATCAATATTACCGAATAACCCCAAAGGTAAAACCTGATGGTCTGTCGACCATCAGGTTTTACCTCGAAGCGCTATTTCGTGGAGGGCGCAATGCCGATCTGTTACAAGATAGACCCGCAGATAAATTTAATTTTCTTAATGGCACGTGGACACTGCACTGCAAGCGAACTTTTCAGCTTTGATGCAGAGACCTGGAACCACCCCTTGAGAAAGTCGAACATGCGGATCATGATCAACTTGCTGGATTGTGACCTCGATGTGGACATGAAGGGGATAAAAAACGCGATCTCCCGAAACCGAGAGTTAAACTCAACCGGGTGGGAACTGGAAAAAACCGCCATCGTGACCCACAGCTTCCTGCTAGAAACCTTTAGCAAAACCTACGAACTCATGGCGAACGACCTCCCGGTAAAGATAAAGGTCTTCCATTCGGTCGATGCCTCCCTGGGCTGGCTGGACCTTTATCAGCACCAGGCGATCGTCCATAATATTGATGAAGAACTGCGCCAGCAATTGACAGGGTCCCATCCAGATCTGGATCGCTGAAAACCCGGGCGTTTTTCCCAACTCCCTCCCATCCCTACGGTATAATTACCCCATGACCTCAAACATTATCGGTGTACGTTTCACAAAGATCGGCAAAATCTACCACTTTGATTCAAAGTCCCTGTCAGACTTGAAAACCGGCGAGCATGTAATTGTAGATACCTCCCGCGGCAGGCACCTGGGCGAAGTCGTCCAAATCCTTGAGGAAACTCCTCCCCAGCCCGAAGGCGGGTGGAAATCTGTTGAACGCCGCGCCACCCCGCGTGACCTTCTACTCCAGCAGTCATGGCAATCCAAGCAGACCGAAGCCATGATCAACTGCCGCGCCCGAGCCTCTGAGCTGCGGCTGAAAGACGTTAAGATCGTCACAGCCGAATACAACTACGACGGTTCCCGCCTCGCCTTCCTCTTCAGCACGGAGAGCGAAGAAAAAGTGGACCTCAAGTCGCTCAAAAAGGACATGCAGCAACTCTACCCGACGACGCAGATCGAAATGCGTCAGATCGGTCCCCGCGATGTGGCGAAGTTCCTTGGCGGCATGGGCGCTTGCGGAATCGAAACCCGCTGCTGCTCCAAGTTCCTGACCGACTTCTCCCCCATTTCGATCAAGATGGCAAAAGAACAGGGCATCTCGCTCACTCCGAACGAGATCACCGGCATGTGCGGACGCCTGCGTTGCTGCCTCATTTATGAATATGAGCAATACGTTGAGGCACGCAAGACCTTACCCAAACGTAACAAACGTGTCGTTACGCCCAAGGGCGAAGGCAAGGTCATTGACCTGATCCCCATGAGCGACAAGATCATCGTGTTGATCGAAAGCGGCACGGACCGCCCCCAGCAAATGACCTTCACCCGTGACGAAGTGGAACCTTGGGATGAGCTCGAAGCCCTGCGCCGCAAATCACAGGCGCCCTGCGACCGGCACGAAGGCGGCGGATGCACTTGCGGAAAAGCCAGCCCCATCAAGAAAAACAATGACCGAAATAACTGATAATTGGGATTCCCCAAAAAATATTCTGGTGATTCTGGCTCATCCTGATGACCCGGAATTTTTTTGCGGCGCAAGCCTTGCCCGATGGGCACGGGCGGGACATCACATCACGTACCTGCTTCTGACCTGCGGCGACAAGGGATTCAACCCGACCACCCAGCCAGATATGACGCCGGACAACCTGTGCGCCATCCGCCATGACGAGCAGATGAACGCCGCAAAGATCATAGGCGCAGGGTTCGTTCACTTTCTGGACCGGGAGGATGGGTACATCGTCCCAGACTTGAAATTACGCCGCGACATCGTGCGCGAGATCCGCAGGCACAAGCCAGATATCCTCGTCACTTGTGACCCGCAAAACCTCTTCGCCCAATATGGCATCAATCACCCCGACCATCGTTATTGCGGACAAGCCGTGATCGACGCCGTCTTCCCCGCCGCGAACAATGTTGCCTACTTCCCCGAACTTCTGGTGGAAGGCTTTCAACCGCACATGCCAAAGGAAGTCTGGTGCTCGTTGACCAATCAACCGAACGCCACCCTCGATGTGACAGAAACATGGGACATTAAGCTCAACGCGGTGCTTGAACACAAGACCCAGGTGCAGGACCCCAAGGCATTGGTCGAAAGATTCAGATCCCGCCGCACCGATGACAGCACAGAAGAAAAACCACGCTACGAAGAAAAATTCAGAGTCGTGAAATACGGGTAATAAAACAAAAACCAAAAACAGGTTGGCGCGTTGAAAATTACTTCGACCTGCCAGCCTGTTTATTTTCACTTCAATTATGAATATTGTAAATATTGGCTATCAATCTACGAACTACTATCTTCTCGACATCAAAGGCGGGAAGTTGATGGTCGACTGCGGCTGGCCGGGGACGTATCCGCAGCTTTCGGCAGAGATCAAACGCAAGGGGACTTCGATCAAGGAAATTCAATATCTGATCGTCACTCATTTCCATCCCGACCATGCGGGGCTGGTTCAGGAATTAAAGAATCTGGGGGTAAAGCACATCCTGCTCGATGTGCAAGTGGACTTCATCTCGCAACTGACCGATTTTTTCAGCAGTAAACACTTTCCATATATTGAGATCACTCCGCATGACAGCACCCTGCTTTCGATCAGCGAGAGCCGCGGCTTCCTGGCCGGGATCGGTTTGTCGGGAGAGATCATCCACACACCCGGTCACAGCGATGACAGCATCACTCTGCTCCTTGATGAAGGGCTGGCATTCGTGGGAGATCTGCAGCCGGAATTCATGCTGCCGGTCGAAGATTCTGTTTCAAGAGCCAGTTGGAATAAAATCCACCAGCACAAGATCAAAACCACTTTTCACTCACACGGAAGGTAAAAACCCATGACCGACTTTCTCAACGAAGCAAAAGCATTATTCCCATACACTCAAACCTTGCGGCGTGACTTTCACATGCACCCCGAGTTGGGTTTTCGTGAGTTCCGCACGAGCGGCATTGTTGCCAAAGAACTTGAAGCCCTCGGCATCGAGGTGACCAAAGGTATGGGCAAGACCGGCGTGGTGGGGCTGCTCGAAGGAGCCAAGCCCGGTCCCACCCTCTTGCTGCGCTTTGACATGGACGCGCTTCCGATGACAGAAGACACCGGGGCAGATTACGCTTCGCAGAGCGCGGGCATCATGCACGCCTGCGGGCATGACGGTCACACCTCCATTGGGTTGACCGTCGCCAGGATCCTGACCGCGCACAAAAATGATCTGGCGGGGTCTGTGAAATTTTGTTTTCAACCTTCTGAAGAAGGCAATAACGGAGAAGAAGTTGGCGGCGCGGAAATGATGCTGAGAGATGGAGTGTTGGAAGGTCCCAAAGTAGACATGACCCTGTCCCTGCATATCTGGAACGAAAAGCCGCTCGGCTGGGTTCACGTGGCCAAGGGTCCGGTAATGGCCGGCGCGGAGCAGTTCAAGGTGCGGATCGTTGGACGCGGCGGTCATGGAGCCATCCCAGATCAGGCTGTGGACCCCGTGGTGTGCGCCGCGCAGATCGTCTCTGCCTCGCAGACCATCGTCTCGCGCAATGTCGGTCCGCTCGAAACAGCCGTGGTCAGTTTTACGACCATCAACGGCGGCACGGCTTTTAACATCATTCCCCAGGAAGTGATCATGGAAGGCACCATCCGCACATTTGATCCGCGGGTGCGAAAGACGGTCGTGCAAAGATTTGAAGAGATCGTAACCGGAGTCGCATCAGCGATGGGGTGTCAGGCTGAAGTGACCGTGAAGCGGTTAACTCCGGCATTGATCAATGCGGAAGAGGTGACAGACAAGGTGCAGCAGACTGCGCGAAGAGTTCTGCCGCAGGCGCATCATGACAATACACCCTATCTCACCATGGGCGCGGAAGATATGGCGTTCATGCAGGAAAAGGTCTCAGGCTGTTATTTTTTTGTTGGCTCAAACAATAAGGACCGTGATCTGGTGTACGGTCATCACCACCCCAAATTTGACTTCGATGAACAGGTATTGATCACGGGTTCGGCGCTTATGGCAGCGGCCGCGGCAGATATCCTGAAATAGACTTGAAAAAAATGAGCAATAAAAAACAAGACCGCCATGGCGGTCTTGTTTTTTATAAGATCAGAAACACAATACCCCGAACAATCAAAGAAGTGAGCAGTGCCACCACCACGGTCAGCGCAGAGATCGTGACCATGTCGCGCGTGCCCAACTCACGCCGCAAAACAGAGAGGGTCGCCAAACACGGCAGGTAGAACATGACAAAGGTTGCATACACCATCATTTGCCCTGTTGTCAGCGCCACGCTGAAATCTGCGGTGCCAAGCGCCTGACTTAACATCACGAGCGAAAGTTCCTTGCGCAGAATGCCAAAGATGAGCGGCACCCCAACTTCCGAGGGAAGTCCGATCAACCAGGTGAGCGGACGTACCAGCCAGTTGAAAATAAAAGCCGCGTTGATGTAATTCAAGACCGCCAAAACAGCGCTGCCCGCGATCAGCACAGGCCACGCCTCCACCACGAACTCACGCACACGGAACCAGGATTTGCTAAGCACGTTCCGGATTGTTGGCACGCGGTAGGATGGCATTTCCATGATCAACCCCGGGGTATCTTCAGGGGTGAGTTGGGAGAGTATCTTGCCTGTGAGGGCAATGATCACCAAATTGAAAAGGAATAAAGCAAAGGCGGCAACGGGACCGAGATAGAAAGCCACCAGACCAAAGACCACAGCCAGCCGGGCAGCACAAGGGACCAGCACAGCCAGCGCGGCGGCGATGTAACGGTCGCGAGGCTCTTCCAACGTCCGTGTGGACATGACCGCCGGGACATTGCACCCATAGCCCAAAATGAATGGCACAATGGCTTTTCCATGCAAACCAATGCGATGCATGAACGCGTCCATCAGGAAGGCGACCCGTGGCAGATAGCCAATGTCTTCGAGGATACCCAAACCAAGCAGGAATGGAAGCAGATACGGCAGGACGATCGCAATGCCGGCTGTGATCCCTTGCAGGATACCCAGAAATATTTCAGAGAGGAACGACCCTGCGGTGAAAGGCGAAAGCGCGCCGCGGGTTATCTTGTCAAAAAATGCCAATAGCGGCGGCTCGGTGAATCGACCGATGCCATACACCGCCTGAAAGAAGAAGAACAGCACCGCCAACATGATGACATATCCCCACAGCGGATGAAGCAGAACATTATCAAGCCGGTCACGCCAGATCAGGCGTCTTTCGCCGCGGGTGACATAACGGGCTGAAACCTCCAGCGCCCTGGCATGGCGCGAGTCTGCATCCTGCTTTTGAAAACCTGTGAAAGTGACCTGTTTCTTCCTTCCCATTTCCAGGGCTTTCAAGAACAGCGGCTTGACTCCGCGCCCTTTGCTGGCAACCAATGGCAGGACGGGAACACCGAACTCCGCGGCCAGCCCTTCGCCATCCACGCTGAGCCCAATGCGCGCGGCTTCGTCGATCATGTTCAAGGCGAGGACAACAGGCTTTTGAAACTGGAGCAGTTCAAAGGTTAAAGAAAGAGCGGAGGAAAGCTGGGTTGAGTCGGCGACATTGACGATCACATCCACATCATGAGAGGAGAGATAGCCTGCGGTCTGTAATTCCGCCGGGCTCCCGCTTTCCAGTGAATACGCGCCGGGCAGGTCCACGACTTCCACCACTTCACCGGCCACCCGTACCCGGCTTTCAATGTACGATACCGTGGTGCCGCTGAAATTTCCAGTCTCTGCTTTGTAGCCCGCCACTTGATTGAAGAGCGTGCTCTTGCCGCAATTGGGCAAACCGACCAGGGCGATCTTCATGCTGCCTCGACCGTGATCTTCTCTGCAATATCCCTGCCCAGAGCCAGCTCGCGCGAATTGATCTCCACCAGTAACGGTCCGCCCATGGGCGCGATGCGTACCACGCGTACGGTGTCGCCAATGTGAAGGCCGTATTGTAAAAGTTTTTTGCGAGCTTTCTCATGCACGCTCGTGATGCGAAAAGTGATATCGATCGGAACTTCCAGTAAATTTGTCATGCGCCGTTTATATCCTCAAAAGCGGTCAAAAGTAAGTGATTTTATTCCTTGCGTAATTATATAATTATCGGGTAATCGGGATGATGTAAAATAAAAAAATGAAAGCCATAAAAAATTATCGGAATTGGATCATCGGGATCGCGCTGACCGCCGCCGCGGGAGCCGCCACCCTGCAAAGCGGACTCGCGCCAACGGCATCTACGCCTCTTCCCCCGCCGACAATGGATACGCCAACCCAGACAGTGCCTCCCACCGCCCAGCCCTGCGGTTACATGTGGGCGTACAAAGACGCGCCAGAGTTGGGAGAAAAAATTCAAGCCGCCGTTCAAGGCATTGACCCGAAAGCCACCGCCCGCGCACAAGCCTTTGGCGAAGACTGCTTTTACCCGGATGGAAGCGCGGGTCCCTTCGGCGCAATGGAAACGGATGTGTACATCCGCCTGACCGTGGAAGATCTGACAGCCCAAGAATCCTTCGGGAATTTCATGGGACAAGCCCTGCCCTTGATCGTTCAAATCCCTGAAAGCGAATTTCCCGGCGGATACGGCTTCGTGGAATTCTCGTTCGAGAAAAACGACGCAGAGCATATCATCGTCCGCGTGCCGATACTAGATTATCTCAGCAAGGCACAAGGCAAAACAGGATTGGAGTTGTTTCTGACGTTTTATGCGGGGGAATAATTTTGGTCTCATGTTCTACAACAACGCAAAAGAGGATCAATATGATCAAAAACAATATCATAATGGTTTTAGTATTAATGAGCCTCTTTGCAGTTTCGTCTTGCCAATCAATTCGTCCCGCTGTATTTTCAGAGCAATGTTCTGCACCTTGCTGGCGTAATATTAAGCCAGGTGAAACCCAATTTCAAGACGCAGTAGATTTGATAAAGAGGTTTCCAGATTTAAATCCTAAAGACATAGGGATAGGTCATCCGGGAAACATTTTTAGCGACGGTGTTGTATTTAGATTGACAAATGGAGATGAAATTAGAATTTATGCGGTGGATAATATTGTTGCTTTAATAGATTATTACAGCCCAAATGGAGTGGCTATCGAGGAATGCATTAAAGTATTTGGAGAGCCTGAGTTTGCGGTTCAGTATTCAAAATTAAGTTCAGGAGGGTTGCCAGTTGTGCCTTCCAGTTCTCAGTATATTTGGTTTACCGCTATAAATCCCAGCCAAGGGACAGCAATAACATATGAGACAGCAAACTCTTTTGATCTTGATGCGGGCACTAAAATTTCAATCTTTTCCTATTTTGATGTTGGATCATTTGATGAATTGTATAAAAGCAATGTATTAATAAGCTTCGATCCTTTAGGAGAGGTTCCACAGGATAAATTGCATGTATGGAAAGGATATGGTGATATTAGAATACTTTACCCATAAAAGACCAGCGCAATTTGCCCACCAGCCTTCGAACGAGTTTATCGCTTCCAGCCGCCTGAATGGTGGGAGTCTTCTGGAAGTAGTGAAAGCACATTAAGGAATTACCTATGAAATCTAGATACACCCTTATTTGTTTTGTTTTGTTGCCAAGTGTAATCATGCTTCTTCTTATTCCTGGTTGCGGGGTAATTTCGCCCACTTCCATGCCGCCATATATCCACTACACTCCGTCTAAAGCATCCAATATCCATTTGGAATTTGATTATCCAAATTCTTGGACTTTCAGCGAAAAAACGCAAGATGCAGATTTTATGGTTATTGGCTTGGGTGATCCACGAATCCGTACCCTGCCAACACCATCTCCTGATGATTCTCCCACGCCACATGACTTTGGGGCGATTATGATTTGGATTATACCTAGTGAACCGAGTCAAACCCCTGACAACGAACTCGAATCACTCAAACAAGACTACAGTAATGACTTCCGAATTATATTGCTAAAAGACTATATGGTTATAATTGATGGGTACAACGCCGGAGTGTTGGAATATCTAGTCGAACCCGCCGATTACCCATCTGTGATGTTTAATAGGAGAATAATTTTTATAGTCAAAGATCAAATCTACGAGATACTTTTTGAAATCGCAGAAAAAGAACGTGGCGGCGAATTTGAGCAGGGCTATGACTATTTTTTCAACAGTTTGAAAATCCTCCCCTAACAAAAAGGTGAACCGAACTGAAAACAGTCCAGCCTGTCTTTGATTAGAGAGACAATACATATCCCGTAGTAAAAGTATTCTATTTCCAGCCGCCAAAATTGGCGGCTTTTTTGTTCTTGACAACCGAAATGATTTATTGTATATTACGTTTAGTAATTACTAAACGTTCTAAAAGGAAATTTCCGTGGCAAAAAAACTCACCCAACTCAAACAGGAATTCACCGAAGGACTCAGCCAGATCAGCAGGTTTTGGGGCTTCCCCAAAGGGATGGGCGCGATCTTCGCCGTGCTCTATCTCTCGCCTGAGCCGCTCTCGCTGGACGAGATCGTCGAGCAGACCGGGCTGACGAAAGGCGCGATCAGCACCGAGGTCCGCACACTGGCGCGGATGGGATTGGTGCATCGCTCGTCCAAGCTGGCAGACCGCAAGGATTACTACGAAGCCGAGACCGACTTCTACAAGTCCATCCGCTCGATCCTGAAAGAAAGACAGAACAGCGAGTTTGACCGCGCCCTGCGCTCGGTGCAGGAATCGCTCACAGAACTGGAATCAGGCTCGGTCGTCGGCGATGAAGCGCAAGTGGAATTCATCCGCGAGCGGATCAAGGCGCTGCAGGATTTCTTCAACGCCTTTGATACTCTCACCAGCGCGGTCATCAAACTGGAAAGCCTTGGGTTGGGCAACATCCAAAAAATTCTTACAGTATTGAAATAAGGAGAACCCCATGCACACGATCATTGCCTTTGCAGCAGAAGTTTTACTGACCCTCATTGCCTGCTCGCTCATCTTCAAGTACCTGCGACCCTTTCTAAACCGCATCCTGATCGACCTGTGCGGCACGGAAGACCGCGCAAAATTCTGGACAGCATTTTCGAATGTTTTACTGGTCGGATTTCCAGTGCTCATCAGCCTGATGTACCAGCCCGAGACAAACGAGATTCAGGAACTCTTCTTTGAGATCACCCGCAGAACCAGCGGAAACCTGATCACCTTTATGATCACCCTGGTCGGGATCGGCTTCATCGTATCGGTCTTTGCCATGCTGGCACCCCGCACAAAGGAGTCAAAATGAAAATCGCAGTCACTGGCGCATTCTCGTATTCCGGCAAATACATCACCAGCCGTTTGCTTGCGCGCGGCGAAGAAGTGATCACGCTCACCAATCATCCCAACCGCCCCGACCCGTTTGCAGGAAAGGTTAAAGCCTTTCCGCTGAACTTCGCGAACGA
>JAGNWT010000031.1:0-15938 GCA_017985935.1 Anaerolineales bacterium
GATGAGATCGCCCGACTCTTGGCGCCCTGTCTCAAAAATTCTTTCAGTTGTTTGAGCTTCATGGCAGGGATCGGAGAATCTCCCGGCTCAACCTCCACCTCATCGCTGGTGAAGACCAGGATCGGTCTGATTTCTGGAATACTGGCTTCGTCCATCTTTTTGGCAAGGAATTTTCGAATGACTTGCACTTCGTTTTGCGCATCCAGATCCGGGCGTCCGATGCTTTCCTGCCCAAAGATGCGCATGTAAGATTGCATGAATCCGCCGCCGCCCATCTTCCAGCGTCCTTTTACAAACTCCGCTTTTCCTTTTTGGTGATAAGGCAGAAGCACCCAAACGCCTGAAGGTCCAACCAATAGGTGGGAAACAGGGGTGGAGTAGTGATAGATGCTGAACTCGCTGTGAAGCCCTTTAAGTCCGGTATCAAACTTTTCGTCGGGTCGGGGGGATCGTCCCCAACGATTGCCCATATACATGCCGATCTGCGTCATGATGAAGCCCAGGATCAAGCATAGTACGGAGTACACAAAAAGGTCGGGTTTGGAGAATGAGATATACATGCCCAAACCAAGAACTGCGAGGGCGCCAAGACTGACCCATTGTCCGATCTTTCCATTGCGTTCGATCAATTTCTCATTTTTGATGATTTTCATTTTATTTCTTCAGACTCTCTTCAATGGCAGATTTCATTGCGTCCAAAACTTTTACATCTACGGCGTGCTTTGCCACACGGACTGCATTTTTGATCGCGAAGGCATCTGAACGTCCATGCCCGATAAATACCAATCCATTAATTCCGAGTAGAGGGGCGGCGCCCTGCTCGCTTGGGTCGAGTAATTTCTTAATGGCACCGAGTGCGGGTTTTACCAGCAAGCCGCCGATCTTCGTAGCGAGGTTTCCGTTCTTGATGATCTCGCGCATTTTCTCTGTGATGAGTTTTGCGACCGCCTCTGATGATTTGAGCATCACATTGCCGGTGAAACCGTCCGTCACAGCAACATCCACCTTACCGCCGATCACTTCCTTGCCCTCCACGTTGCCAAAGTAGTTCAGCCCAGATGCCTTCAAAAGAGGAGTGGCGCCTTTTACGAGTTCATTGCCCTTACCTTCTTCTTCGCCGTTCGAGACCAAGCCAACTTTGGGGCTTTTCACGCCGCGTACTTTTTCAGCGTAGATGCTTCCAAGGATTCCGAATTGCAACAGATTTTCCGGCTTGCAATCGGGGTTTGCGCCGATGTCGAGAACCACGCAGGTTCCTGTGGCGGTCGGAAAAATGGGAGCAAGTGCTGGGCGGTCGACACCGCGGATGCGTCCCAGACGAAACAGTGCAGTGACCATGCCTGCGCCTGTATTGCCCGCAGTGACGAAAGCATCTGCCTCGCCGTTCTTTACCATGTCAATTCCCACAGCCATTGAATTCTTTGCGTCCTTGCTGCGCGCCTTCAAGACCAGATTCTCTCCCTTGTCTTCCATTGTGAGCATCTCTGGCGCGTTCACAACACGGATTGAAAGCCCGGCAGTATTTTGCGTACTCAATGCAGGTGTGATGATCGACTCATCGCCAACCAGGATGATCTCCACTCCATATTCACGCGCAGCCTGCACTGCACCTTCCACATCAGGTTTGGGGAAGTCATCACTTCCCATTGCGTCAACAACGATTCGGACCATGAAAAAACTCCTGTGTATATTTGCTTGACAAGAAAAGCAAGCCGATTATAATACGCCCTGCTTGCGCTGGTGCTGGAATTGGCAGACAGGCACGTTTGAGGTGCGTGTGCCGCAAGGCGTGGAGGTTCAAGTCCTCTCCAGCGCACAAGCAATGAAAATCCCCGATTTTTTCGGGGATTTTTCTTTTGAATAAAGCATCCGCGTCATTCTACCCGGTTCCTGTTTCGGTTTACTGAGAAATGATCAGGCTGCAGCAAGTGACTGCGCCCTCGGCTTTTGCGAGTTCATCCACAGCAACGGTTAGAAGTTTATATCCACGCGCTTCAAGTTTTGCGCGGGTCTTGGGAAAGGCGGTCGGGAATATGATGCTGTCGTTTACAGGCAGGCAGTTTGCCGCAAATGGCTCAGATGGATCAACTTCGATCAATTCATAGCCGATGAAGTATGCCGAAGAAACCCAATTCTTATTAATGAGCAAGGTCTTGTCATCCACTTTTGTGACGGCGGTTTTCAAATGCAGGCAGTCTGTCATCTCGGCGCCGATCACTTTGTAGTCATGCACATCCAAGAGTTTTTGCAACTGTTCAATGGCGGCTGAATTACTGCGGGTGGATAACCCAACGAAGATGGTTTTGCCAAGCACAAGTACATCACCTCCGTCCACGGTGGCGGGGGCGGTTACATGCAATAACTCGCGATAGGGGGATAATGCGCGGATGATGGATTCTGTTTCAGGTTTTCGAGAATCAGCTCCGGGTCGGGTGATGACCGCTGCCTCTGGCAGGATGAAAGCAATATCCTCCACGAAAACTGAATCGGGCAAATCCCTTTCCTCTGGTAATTCCACAACTTCACATCCAGCAGCTTTGAGCGCGCGGATGTACTCATTGTGTTGCGCGCGGGCAATATCCAGATCGATCGGTGTGCGTTCGATGTGGGTGATCTCGCACTCGTTGAAGCGCGAGCTGATCTTGCGGGTGATGGCTGTGGTCATTCGTCTTGGAAGGAGTCGAGGGCGGCTTGCAGGTTTTCATACATGGGCATGGATTGCAGAAAGCCGGTCAGTCCGAGCACGTGATAGACCTGTGGCGGGGCGCTGCATAGTTTCATGCGGGCGTTATTCTGGCTGCCGGTGAATTGCACGTACACCCGTTGGATGGCGCGCATTCCGGCGCTGGTGAGTGTGTCAACTTCTGCCAGGTCGAGGACCAGAAAACGCGCTCCGGCGGCGTATGCCTCCTCTGCCGCTGTTTGGAACTGCGCTTCGCTTTGACCGTCGAGCCAGCCGCGGAGATGAAATACGGTGGCGGTTTGTTTGCCCTGTCTTTGGATTTGTTCGGTTTCGATCTTCAGATCAGCATTCATGGCAGATGGTTTCCTTTATTTTTCGCCGGAGCGGTAACGGTCGATGAGCGCCTTGGTGCGCGGGTCTTGCGGGTTGTTGAAGAGGTCGCTTGGTTTTGCGTCTTCGATCAACTCACCTTCGCCCATTACGATGACGCGGTCTGCCACATCGCGGGCGAATCCCATTTCGTGAGTGACGACGAGCATGGTCATGCCTTCTTTGGCAACCTTCTTCATCACGTTCAAGACCTCGCCGATCAATTCGGGATCCAGTGCAGAAGTGGGTTCATCGAAGAGCATGACGCGCGGTTCCATGGTCAAGGCGCGGGCGATTGCCACACGCTGTTTTTGCCCGCCGGAGAGCCGCATGGGGTATTCGTCTTTTTTGAAGAGCAGACCCACGCTGTCCAGGTTTTGCTCGGCGAGCTCGATCGCTTTTTTCTTGTCCATGCCTTTTACGGTGACCGGTCCTTCGATGACATTTTCGAGCACGGTCATATGGGGGAAAAGATTGAATTCTTGAAATACCATGCCGGTTTTCAAGCGGACATCGTGCACAAGTTGGCGATGCGCCTTGCTCTTTTCACCGCCTTCCACTCGAATGCCGTCCACTTCGATCGTTCCGTGGGAGGGTTCTTCAAGGAAATTGATGCAGCGGAGCAGGGTGCTTTTTCCTGAGCCGCTGCGTCCAATGAGGCAAACCACCTGCCGCGCGGGGACTTCAAGGCTGATATTTTTCAGCACATGCAATCTGCCGAAGTATTTATCGAGGTTGGATATCTTTACAATGGGCGTCATCTTAGCGATCTCCCTTGGAGAGCCGGGTCTCGATCTTGTTTTGAACAAATGAAAGCACCAACGTGACCATCCAGTAAAAGAAGGCTGCCATGATCAAGGCTTCAAGGTTATGGAACTGTGCGCGACCAACTTTTGTAGAGCGCCACATCAATTCGTGAACAAAGCCTGTGGCTGAGACAAGCGCCGAGTCCTTTGTCATGGCGATGAATTCATTACCGACCGGCGGAATGGCGAAGCGCAACGCTTGCGGAAGGACAATGCGCCGCATGGTCTGTCCGGGAGTCATGCCGAGTGCCATGGCAGCTTCTCGTTGACCCTTGCCCACAGAGGCAAGACCCGCGCGGAAGATCTCAGACATATAAGCGCCGTAGTTCAAGCCGAGCGCTAAAACTCCGGCGAAAATACCAGAGATCACGATCCCTAACTGTGGCAGTGCAAGGAAGAAGAAAAAGATCTGAAGGTAGAGCGGTGTTCCACGGATCAGCGAAACATAAAAAGTGCTGACAGCATACACCGGAGGAATCGTGGAGAGTCTTCCCAGGGCTGCCAGTAGAGCGAGCAACATGGCAAAAAGGATGGACAGAATGGAGATCAGCAAGGTCTGTCCCAAACCGCCTGCAATAAAATCTATTTCGTTTAAGATAAATTCTGTGTCGATCTTGATGGTCTTGAGCGTAAATGGACCGATCGCGAAATTCTGCCCGCTAAAAAGAAAGATCAATATAAGCAGTAGTATCCCCCATGAGAGCCCAACATTGGCGCGAAAATGCCTTTCCTTGCGTAGTTGCGCGTCATACAGCAATTCAGCCTGTGATTTTGGCGCATCGTTTCCTTTGGTTATTGCGGTCATACTCGTTCTCCGTTTGGAATAGAGTCGTTACAAGCCTTCAGGATAAAACAATAGGAAGCGGCTCAATAGCCGCTTCCTATTTTATTGCAAGGATGAACTAGTTGGGAGCCTGGGTGATGTCCATTCCGAACCATTTGTTGGAAAGTTCAGAGAGAGAACCATCGCTGTGCATACCCTTGATGATCTCATCCACTTTGGCGCGCAGGCTGGCGCTGTCTAAAGTGGCAGATTTGTCGAAGGCGGCTGCGAGGTCTTCGGAGTAGACGGCGCCATCGAGCTTGGTGACAGGCATGCCGGCGGCGATGTTGGCATCGACAACGGTTTCAGAGGTCACATAAGCCACGAAATCTTTGCGGCCGGAGGCGATCGCCTGGGCGCATTCCTGATCGGTCTCGAGCGGGACGACGGTCACGCCTTCGGGAACGGCGGCGTAAATGGAGGCTTCGGGCAAGCCCAAGCCAGCCTTGTCATTGTTGAGCCAGAATTCGTAAGTTGTGGCGGTGCCGGCGCAAACAGCCTGACCGGCGAGGCCTTCCACTGAGGTGATGCCTGAGTCAGCCGCAACAGCGACGACTGCCGGGGTGTAGTAGTAGGGAACGCTGAAGTCAAGGATCTTCTGGCGATCGGTTGTGACGGTCATGGAGCCAACGCTCACATCCCATTTGTCCGCCCAGTTGCCAGCGGTGATCGCATCCCAAGCGGGGGTTGCGAAACAGGTTTCAACGCCCAAGCCCTTGCCAATGGCAATGGCGACATCGACATCAAAGCCTTGCATTTCAGCGGTGGTCAATGCGTCTGAAGGGCACTTGGTATCGGAAGGGCGCTTGCCTTCGGTGTTGAGGAAGGACTGCGGTTCGTAATTCGGGTCGGTGGAAACGAGGATATATCCGCGTTCCGTAATGGCTCCCAAAAGATCGGAAGCGCTCGAAGCCCCACTACCTCCACATGCGGCGAGAACAAGGGATGCCAGAACGAGCAGGCTGGCCAGCGTAAACAGTTTTTTCATTTGCTCCTCCAAGAGACAGAAAAAATATTTTGGCAATTTAATTTATTGCCGCGGGATGTTTTTCCCGTTCGGTTAAGGATAGACTATTTTATGCATTTGTGCAAGGATTTTTGTACATAATTCCGAAATGGTACAATTACTACATAAATTTTTTTGGAGGCTTTGGTATGACTGCTGTTTTTCCAAGCGCGGAATGGTTGAATGGACTCATGGAAAAAATTAATTCAGATGAACGCTACGCTGATATCGCCAGGAACTGGGAGGGAGATCTTTTCTTTCGTATCGAACCCAAGGGGAATCTGAAAGAGGAACTCACGTTCTATCTGGACCTGTGGCACGGAAAATGCCGAAAGGCAGAATTCAAGCCCGACGCATCTGCGTACCCAAAACCGGTCTTTACCCTGTCTGCCAATTACGAAGATATTACGGCGATCCTGACCGGTAAGCTAAATCCCATGACCGCCATGATGACCATGAAACTCAAGGTGCAGGGCAACATGGGATACATGATGCGTAATGTGCCGACCGTGTTGGATTTTGTCCGCGTGGCGAACGAAGCAACAGAAGAGATACTCTAGATCAAGAAGAGCGTTGGACGCTCAGAATAAAACGAATATGCAGCCCATCCTCAAAGTAGACCTTACAACCGGTTCAACGGAAGAATTTATCATCCCTCGGGAATGGGAAAAGGATTTTCTTGGCGGGGCATCCTTGGCGGCGAGGATCCTCTATCCCTATCTCACGAAGGACCTGGATCCGCTCTCTCCCGATTCTCCGCTCCTGTTTATCACCGGTCCTTTGACAGGGACCTCCGGCCCGACCACCGGGCGTTTTGTGATCTGCGGAAAGGGTCCCGCTACGAATTTATGGTCCGAGTCGCACATTGGCGGTTTCTGGGGACCTGAGCTTCGCAAAGCAGGGTACGATGGATTATGGGTTACTGGAAAAGCTCCCAGCCCCGTATATCTTTGGATCGAAGAGGGCAAGCTTGAGGTTAGGAATGCTTCGCATCTTTGGGGGCAGGATATCTATCAGACTCAGGAATCGGTCAAAGAGGAGATCGGCGTAAAAGGCGCGCGCGTCGCAGTGATAGGTGAAGCTGGTGAGCGCGGAGTTTTGTACGCTTCAATTAGTTGCGATCATGGGCGCATGGCCGGCCGCACCGGACTTGGCGCGGTGATGGGCTCGAAGAACCTCAAGGCTGTGGCGGTATTTGGCAGGAAGAAGATCGAAGTGGTGGATCTGGAGAAATATTCCTCTTTGCGTTCTGAGTCCAATCGCACGCTCAAGCAGGATAATGAAGCAAAGATCTTGCATGAACTCGGCACTGCTGGTGCAGCGAATTATGCTGAATATTTGGGCGCGATGCCTTCGAAGTATTATCATCAAGGGGCGTTCCCCGGGGTGGATAATGTTTCAGGCTCGAAGATCGCAGAGACCATATTGACCGGTACCAGCGCTTGTCAGGGTTGCGTCATTGCCTGCGGACGGGTGGTAAACCTTGGTGACGGCGTCAAGCGGAAGGGACCCGAATATGAAACCGTGGTGGGATTCGGTCCGAACTTGCTGATCGATGAACTTAATGAAGTTGTGAAGCTCAGTGAACTTTGCGATAAATACGGCATGGATACGATCAGCACTGCCAACACCATTGGGCTTGCTTTCCATCTTTATGAAGCCGGGAAGCTCACCAGGGAACAAACTGGCGGCTTGGAGTTGGTGTGGGGGAACTTTACAGTCGTTGATCAATTGATCCATTTGATCGCCCGGCGTGAAGGAATTGGTGAATTGCTTGCGCGCGGCTCCCGTCAATTTGGCGCGGCTTTCGATGCCGAAGAAGAAGCCGTGCAGGTAAATGGGCTTGAGGTCGCGTATCATGATCCGCGCGGTGTTTCAGGAATGGCCTTATCCTACGCCACCAGTCCACGTGGTGCGTGCCACAATCAGTCTGATTATTTCTTTGTTGACTGGGGGCACACCAACGAGCAGATCGGGATCACTTATTTTGACCGTCAGGCGCAGGCAGAGAAAGCAGCGAATGTGGCGAGGCACCAAAATTGGCGAACCTTCTTCAACTCAATGGTGATGTGTATATTTGCCAATGTCGAGCCGCAAATGCAAGTGAACCTTGTCAACGCGGCTTGCGGGTTGAATTGGGATCTGGAAGATATGATGCAGTTTGGCGAGCGGTCATGGAACTTGAAACGCGCCATCAACGTCCGTATGGGACTGACTGCCTCAAATGACAAACTGCCAAAAGCCCTGCTTGAACCGTACAAGGAAGGCGGCTCGGAAGGGTATATCCCAGACCTGAAGAGCATGCTGCTGGCTTATTATGAAGCCCGAGGTTGGGATGTGGATACCGGCAAGCCGACGAAAGAGAAATTGATCTCGATCGGGCTGGCGGATATAGCCGACGACCTTTGGAGTTAATGGATTGGGCGACCAAAATGGTCGCCCTTATGATTTGGAGAAAATATGAAACTTGTGACCGTAGCTCAAATGCAAGAGATCGAAAAAGAAGCAGACGCAAATGGTCTGCCTTATGCTGAGATGATGGAAAATGCCGGTCGTGGATTGGCTGAAGTTGTCAATGATGTGGCTTTTGATGATGAGTGGGAGGGAGTGCTCGCCTTGGTTGGACCGGGGAACAACGGCGGCGATGCGCTTGTGGCATTGGCTCACCTTGCCGAGGAGGGTTGGCAGGCACGCGCCTATCTCGTCAATCGCAAGCGGGATGATAAATTGACAAAGCGCCTGCTCGCTGCAGGAGGTGAGGTAGCCTACGCTGAAAAAGACGCGGACTTCTCCATTTTGCAGGAGTATTTTGATTCGGCAGATGTCTTGTTGGATGGTCTGCTTGGGACGGGGACCAAACTCCCGCTTAAGGAAGGGATCGCTTCTATTCTCGAAGAATCTTTCGCCATCATGGATGAGATGGATGAGCCTCCGTACATCATCGCCGTGGATTGCCCCTCAGGCATCGACTGCGACTCGGGAGAGGCAGCGCTGGAGTGCATCCCCGCCGACTTGACGGTCACAATGGCTGCGGTCAAGCAGGGACTTTTGAAGCTGCCTGCCTTTGAGTTTGTCGGCGATCTCGCCCTGGTGGATATTGGACTGCCGGATGACTTTGCTTCTTTCAATGACTTGAAGACCGAAGTTGCGGACTTTGATCTCGTAAGCGGGTTGCTGCCTGAGCGCGCGCTCGATTCGCACAAAGGGACATTTGGCACGGCCTTGATCGCAGCCGGCTCGCTAAATTACACGGGCGCGGCATTGCTGTCCGCGACTGCGGCGTATCGGTCTGGGGCAGGCTTGGTGACCTTGGCTGTTCCTGAACCCTTGCACGCTGCGCTGGCTGGGCAATTGCCCGAGGCTACCTGGGTTTTGCTCCCGCATGAATCGGGTTTTATTTCTGTGAAAGCTTTCGACATGTTGCCCAACTATCTCCAGCGTGCCACCGCATTTTTGCTTGGACCTGGGTTGGGCAACAATATTTCGACGAGTGGATTTGTGGAGAGAGTGGTCTCCAGAGTAAAACTGCCCATGGTGGTCGATGCGGACGGACTGCGCTATCTGGCGCAGATTCAAGACTGGCACAGGAAGTTATCTCCACATGCTGTGCTGACCCCGCACCCCGGAGAAATGTCCGCGCTGACGGGACTCTCACGAGAGGAGATTCAGGGAAACAGAGAGCAGATCGCGCTCAAGTATGCAAAGGAGTGGGGGCATGTGGTGCTCTTGAAGGGCGCATTCACTGTGATCGCCGCTCCCGATGGGCGGATGACCATCATCCCTGTGGCTTCGCCTGCGCTGTCTCGTGCAGGGACTGGAGATGTGTTGGCAGGCTTGGTCGTTGGTTTCCGCGCTCAGGGCTTGGATGCGTACGATGCCGCTGTTGCAGGCGCGTATATCCACGCTGAGGCGGGATTGCTCGCCGCCGAAGACCTCGGCTCAACCGCTTCTGTCCTCGCTGGCGATGTGCTGGACAGCATTCTCGATGTGATGAGTGAATTGGAGTGATGAAAAAAAGTTTGTCGGTTGACAGGTTGGAACTTGGAAACCTCGACCTGCAAATACCGAAAAAAAGAGACTCTCCATGGAGAGTCTCTTTTTCATTACTTGTCACACTTTACTTTTTACTTCTCTTACTTATGTCCATCACCTAGCTATTCATAAAGCTTTCGAGGTTGTCCTTGCTAATGCGGTAAGCCTTGCCGACTTTCTTTGCCTTCAGGCTGCCGTCAGTGATGGCAGACATGATGTCGTCTTCGGTCACTTTCATGATCTGAGCCGCTTCAGCGGGGGTCATGATGTCGGGGATCTTCGCGGCAGAGGCTCCGCCGCCCGCGCCTGTGTTCTGCATGCCGCCTTGCAGGGCTTGCCCCATCAGGTTGCCGATGCCCATTCCGGCGCCAATGCCGGCAGTTAGACCTGCTCCGCCGCTCTGGTTTTGAGCCGCATCGCGCATCGCGTCGGCAGCCTGCAATTGGGTGTAGGTCGCCATATCGAGCATGCCCATGTCACGCAGTTCCTGGGCTGATTTTTCAGAGGGCTTCAAGTTGCCGACATAGAAGGTCTTCAAGACCAGACCGATGGCTTCAAATTCCTCGCGAGCCTTCGCGCGGACAGCCGACCCGATCTCCTCGGTCAGACCGATCATTTCAGGCACTGAGTGTTTCGCGCCTGTCTCACCGAGCACATCCTGCAATTTCGAGAGCAGCATGGTGCGCAAACGTTCTTCAATTTCAGAGGTGCGGTAGGTGCCTGTCGTGCCGACGATCTGTGTCACGAACTGTTGCGGGTCTTTCACCTGGAATGAGTACGTGCCAAAGCCTTGCAGGAGCGCCACGCCCAAGCCCATGTTCGGGTTGCGGACGATGATCGGCTGCGGGGTGCCCCACTTCTTGCTCGCAAATTCCTTCATCGACACAAAATAAACTTCCGCTGGGAAGGGGGTGCGGTCATTGAATGCCTTGCCGATGAAATCAATGATCTTCGGAATGTTCGCCGTCGCAATGGTGTGCCGCCCAGCCTTGAACACATCCAGCGCATTGCCATCGCGGAAGAAGACCGCGTTCTGACTCTCGCGTACGATCACCTGTGAGCCGATGCGGAAATCGCCGATTCCCTGCTCGGGGAAGCGGTGCACGATCTCATCATTCATCTCATTTGCATACTCAATGACATCGAAAATTCTAGCCATGTTTATCTCTCCTTTTTGGTTATCACGCTCAAATTATAGTCGAATGGACTTTCAGGTACAAGAACCGTTTGTCTTATTTCTTTACGAATTCCAACTCCAAACGTTTCACATCTTTACTGGCCACTGACAACCGATATCGGACTTCCATCCGCTGAAATCGGTCTTTCACAACCCTCAAACTGATTCGGCTTTCTGCCGCATCGACTTCCCTGTTGCCTTTTCCCTGACCATCATCACTTCTGCCAGGATGCTCACGGCGATCTCTTCAGGGGTTTCGGCTTGCAGTTCCAGCCCCATTGGCGAGTGGACTTTGGCGATCTTCTCTTCGGCTACGCCCTTTTCCTTGAGCGCCTTCGCTGTGGTTGCCCACCTGCGCCGCGAGCCGATCACGCCGATGTACGCGGCAGCGGAATCCAGCAGCGGGGCGATCCCTGCCGCATCGACGGAGGATCCTCTTGTGGTTAAGATAAGGATCGTGCGCTTGTCGATCTTGATGTGCTCGGGGAGTTTGTCCATCGTCACGGGGAAGTAGGCATCTGCCTCGGGGGTGGCTTCGGGCGTGCAGAACTCCGCGCGATCATCGCAGACCGCCACACGGAATCCCAGCCATTTGGCAAGGTGAACGACCGCCTTGCCGACATGCCCCGCGCCAATGACCACCAAAAGCGGGGCGGGAAGAATCGGTTCCACAAATACCTCCACCTGGCCTCCGCACACGCCCACGTCGCCGCGGGAGGGGTCGGCCATGTTGTAATGCAGTTTACGCGGCTGACCATCGGTGATCGCCATCCACGCTTCGTCGAGCACGCGATGCTCAAGGTCTCCGCCGCCCACCGTGCCAATAAAATGCCCGTCAGGGTAGACGAGCATTTTGCTTCCCACGTGACGTGGGGTGGAGCCTTCGCTACTGGTCACCGTGCAGAGCGCGGCGGATTCATGATTCTGTTCGATCTCAGCCAGGGCTTGAAAAATGGATTTCATTTTGTTGTGATCTGGGTATTGTAGGAGGGAATGGGTTAGTCGGTTTCCTTTGCGAGTACACGCACGCGGATCGCTTCCACAAGGATGTGGACGTATTCCATGCCCTTCTTGGAGGGATTCTTTTCGTAATGCTTCCAGCGGCGTGATTCGAAAAAGAGACAGGTGCGCAGGTCGGTCAGGGATTGGTTAAGTTGTTTTTTTTCACGATACAACTTCACGCCTTCCGAGGCAACTTCGCGGCATTTTTTGAACGAGCCCCAGTGTTTGTAACCGTTAAAGGTCAACGCGAACGGTTCGATCTTCTTCCAGCTTGCGCGTTGGTTGGGGATGTCGCTTTCGATCAATTGGGAATTGGGAATGTTATTCATAAGAGTCTTTCACGCGTTCACGCAGTAAACAGGCGGGAATGCAAAGGAATGCAGGGATGAGATTTCTAAAGCAGTTTTTTGATGGCTTGTTTATGAAGCGGGATATCATCCTGCACCGCGTTCCAGACATTCACAAGATTGACCTTGAAACTTTCGGGGATGATCCGTTTTCGGATGCCCGTCATGCCTGCCCAGTGGAGTTTGGGATGTTCGTTTTGAAATTCAGCAGAGATGCAGTTGGCGGCTTCCCCAATGACTTCGATCTGGTGAACGACCGCGTCTTGCACCATGGCTCGAGACAGAAATTCACTCTCAGACATTCCCCTTGTGTAGCGGTCTATCTGTTCCATGGCGGCAAAGATATGGTTCAGGTAAACGGTGTCATTGCTCATGGTGGACCGCTTTATTTTCGTTCAGGTCGTGCTTGATCATAATTGTCACACATTTCATCATGAGTTCATTGTACCGTAATAACCGTGCCGTAACGGACAGGATCGATCATCTTTCCAGCAAACCCAGCACCGCAGGCAACAACTGCTTCTTTCTAGAGACCACGCCTTGCGCATCGCGTGTGCCGTCTGCCAGCGGCGGGTAGGGCAGGTCGCTCAAAATTGACGGGGCATTGGAAGACAGCAGCAAGCGGCTGGTGCCGCGCACAACATCAGTCACGAGCAGCATGGCAAAGTCCATGCCGCGCTTGTCGCGCAGTTCGTCCAATGCGGATTGAAGCGGCACGAGGTGGTCTGTGAGCTGCAGGAGGTCGGTCACTTCGGCTTGGGCGACCGCGAACTTGTAGCCGCCGCCTTCGAAAGGTTTGATATCTGTGCTGACCACATCCTTCGGGTCGCGGTTGGAGAGTCCTGCCCCGGCGCTGAGCACAGACTTGCCGTAGGATTCGATCGTCTCGCCTTTGAGCGGACTTCCGCCTACGAAAGCCCAGCGGGACAATCGTTCGGCGGCGTCTTTGTCACGCTGTGTGGTGGTGGGAGATGTTAGGATGAGGGTATCCGCTACCAGTCCCGCAAGGAGCGTCCCTGCCAGTGCGGGCGGCATGGAGAGCCCCGCTTCAGCGGTCAGCTCAGAGACGAGCGTGGAGGTCGATCCCACGGTGTCCACGGTAAAGCGGATGGGCTGGTGGGTGTACGGGTTGCCAAGTCGGTGATGGTCGAGGATCTCCAAAAGTTCTGCTTCTTCGAGCGCGGCAATAGCCTGGCGCGGTTCGTTGTGATCGACCAGTACGATCTTCAACCGCGGAGGGTTGAGCACTTCGCGCTGGTTGGCGATGCCGAGGTACACCCCGTTCTCGTCCACCACCCAGTAGTCGTTGTATTCGTCACGCAAAATTTTGTTGAGCGAGTCGCGGATGTGTGCGCCCGCAGCGTACTTTGGCACGGATACGTCTGCCGCATCTTTGCACTGGGCAGACATCATCTCGCGCACGGTCGTGTCGCCGGGGCGGGGACCCAGCGTGTCGCTGAAATATTTGAACAGGCTCATGCCATTGATGATGCCATAGGGTTTGCCGTCTTCATTGACCACCGGGGCGATGCCGCCGGTCTTACTGGCGAGGGTCCACGCGAGCCCCAGTTGTGAATTGGGGCGGATGGTGTCATAGCGACGCATGACAGATTCAAAACGCGGCGAGGCATCCGTGAGCAGAACCGGGGGCTCGAGCCCAAGCGTTTTTAACACGAAGGCAGTTTGCTGGTTGAGCGCGCCGGCGCGGGCGGCAATGGCATTGACTCCGTCGCGTTCGCGCAGAAGCCAGGCATAACCCATTGCAGAGGCAATGGAATCAGTATCGGGGTTGACGTGTCCTATGACAAATATTTGATCGGGCATGATTTGAGTCCTGTGATTTTTCTTGATTATATCTCGCCTTTTTCTATTAACCCTAAAAAGACGTTAATGATGGACGGGTCGAAGTGTTTGCCAGATTGTTCTACGAAATGGGCGATGATCTTTTCGCGGGGCCAAGCGGAATTGTATGGGCGGTCTGACCCCAATGCGTCCCAGACATCGGCGATGGCAAAGATGCGGGCAGAGAGTGGAATCTCTTCACCTTTCAACCCTTGCGGATAGCCACTGCCGTCCCATTTCTCGTGGTGTGAATAGGGAATGTCAATTGCTTTCTTCAAATAGGTGATCGGTGAAAGCAGCCTGAAGGCTGTGTCTGGATGTTCGTTGATGATCAGCCGCTCTTCGGGGGTTAGTTTGCCGTGCTTGTGCAGGATCTCGTCTGGCACGCTCATCTTCCCGATGTCATGCAGGATCGATCCGCGGCGAAAGTGCTCAATTTCCTCTTTAGGGATGTTCATGGCGTGCGCGATCTTGATGGTTAGCTCCATTACTCGGCGTGAATGTCCTTCGGTTTCCTTGTCTCGCAGTTCAAGAGCCCGAGCCCAACCCTCGAGGGTGGTGTCGTAAGCTTCAGCCAATTCCCGGGTTCTGGCGTGGACACGATCTTCCAACTCAGAATTTAATTTTCGTAATTCCCTCTCCAATTCCTTTTGAGCGGTGATGTCATGCGAGATATAGATGCGCCCGGTCATCTCCTTCCGTTCATTGTGCAACGGCCAGACGGTTAACTCATAATAGACGTGAATGCCGCCAACCACAAACGTGGTTTCTGCACGGGCGTAGGTAACCTGCATGTATTGTTTGATGGGGATCGGAAAATCTTCGAAGATCTTTTTTGCAGACTCCCCGATCACATCTTCCGATGTTTTCCCAAGCAGGGCGAGCATGGAATTGTTTGCATCCACGATCAGGTTGTTATTATCCAGAATAACGACCGGTTCGACCATGGCTTCAAAGACTTTATCACGCCCGATGAGCGTGACTTCAAAGAGCCTGAAACGCAAAAACCCCCAAATGATGATCAGGTTCCCGATCGCAGATGTGAAGGGTGTGGGGTCGAGCTGGGTAATGATGTGGACGTTCAACAGGGCGAGGACCGTGCCGAATATTGGAAAGAACAAGCCGGCGGTGATAATGACCGCCTGCGTGCGATACAGGTTATGGTGCTGAACGACCCTCCTAATCAGCAGGATTATGATCCACGAAGTTAATGCGTAAACATACAGGGCGTAGAAAACAACCGCAGGAGTGATGTCATAAATGAGTTCGGAAAAATACGGGCTTGGGTCGCCGAGGCGTGGGTTGCGATGTATTCCGCCCAGATAGGGATCGCTGATCAAAGATGCGATCAACAGGGTTGGGATGATAAGCAGGAAAAGGTGGAATAGACCCGGTCGGGTTAATTTTTGTTCCGTGAATTGAAGGATGAATAAAGGCAGGGAGACAATGACGATGATGCTTGCCAGCCATTGGAAGTCATCCCAGAATATCTTTGTGATCAAATCCTCGCTGATCAGCCCGAAGATAAAACCTGCGAGCCAGAAAACCTGCCCAACCATATACCACATGAAAGCCGGTGCCCCGCGCGCGCTTCTTTTGCTCCAGGTGTAGATCAGAACACCAACGGAAAGGCCGAGCGATGCGAGGTACGGAATGAGGTAAATAATTTCGTTGCGAGTCATCTTTGTGAGGTTATTTTACTCCCCAATAAAAATTCAGTGACGGACTCATACCAAGTCCGTCACTGAATTGAAATGCTTATTTTTTCAGCGCGCGCCAGACCCTTTCAGGGGTGGCAGGGTTTTCATCCACGTTGGCGCCTACCGCATCGAGGATGGCGTTGCCGACTGC
>JAGNWT010000031.1:16038-24734 GCA_017985935.1 Anaerolineales bacterium
GCGTATGCGCCCTTGTCGAACGGCGTGAAGTCAGTGTCTGAAGAGTACGTGATCATGTCATCCACTGGCACACCCAAAACTTCGGCTGCCATTTGCGCAAGGACGGTGTCTGAGCCGGTGCCCAGGTCCGTTGCACCAATGAGCAGGTTGAATGATCCATCATCGTTCATTTTGATCGATGCGCCGCCCATATCCAGGTATGGAATGGCGGTGCCTTGCATCACCATCGCAACACCGATGCCCTTCTTCCTGTTCGGCGCGGAGGTTGAATTTCTCCATTGCTCATTGCCAAATTTATCATCCCAACCAATGGTGGCGCGTCCCTGCGCTACGCATTGTTCCAACCCCACAGTGTGGATGATCTCCGGGCGCGGCTCACGGCCTTCGTTCCAGGCGGTCGAGAACGGATGATATTCACCGGGGCGGATGGTGTTCTTCAGGCGGAAATCGATCGGGTCAAAACCCATTGCCCGGGCGATCTTTTCCATGTGCCGGTCCAGCGGCCAATATCCCTGCGGCACGCCGTATCCACGGTAAGCGCCAGCGGGAGGTGTATTGGTGTAAACCACATCTGCGTAGAAGCGGATGTTCGGCGCTTTGCGATATTCGCCATCGCCGACGTACAGAGCCATGGCTTTGTGCCCGGTATTGCCGGTCACGGTCAATGCGTGACAACCGTACGCGCCCGTATCCGAAAGGGCGTACATGGAATTGGCTGTGATCGTGCCGTCTTTCTTCACGCCGGTCTTCATCTTGATTCGCATCGGGTGGCGTGAGCGTGCCGCGATGAATTCTTCTTCGCGGGTGTATTCGTACATTACAGGGCGTTTGGTTGCTATTGTCAAATGCGCGGCAACATCTTCCATCAATACTTCCTGCTTGCCGCCGAAACCACCGCCGATGCGCGGCTTGATGACGCGGATCCTCTTTACAGGCAGACCCAGCACGGGAGCCATCATGCGGCGCACATGGAATGGAACCTGCGTGGAAGTGCGGATCACGAGTCGATCATCCTCATCCCAATAGGTGACACAGACATGCGGCTCGATATGCGCCTGCTGAACTTTTGGCACTTCGTAGAACGCCTCGAAGATCACATCGGCATCGCGGAAGCCTTTTTCCACATCGCCAATGTCAATGCGGATGTGCGCCGCGAGATTCTTGTCTGGGTTTGAATCTGCAAAGTTGACGTACTCAGGCTCGTCATGGATCTTTGTCCCGCTCTCCATCGATTCGCTTGAGTCTAAAATTGCGGGCAGGATCTCGTACTCGACCTCGATCAGCCTGAGCGCTTTTTCTGCGATCTCGGAAGTCTCCGCTGCGACGAAAGCGACCCGGTCTCCAACAAAGCGGACCTTGTTATCCAAAGAGAACGCATCCAGCGGACCCGGGATCGGGTCAGACTGCCCTGCAGTTGAATACACCACCCGGGGCAGATCCTGCCATGTAAGCACTGCCGCCACGCCTTCGAGCGCGCGTGCTTTGCTTGCATCAATGCTTTTGATGCGGGCGTGAGCATGCGGCGAGTGCAGAACCTTGGCGTGAAGCAATCCGCGCTTCTCAAAGTCTGCGGCAAAGGCAGGTTTGCCCTGAACCAGTTTAATGGCATCCAGTTTGATCTCTGACTTGCCGACGGTCTGATACTTTTCGGTCTCGGGTACAACGATCACTCTGGACTTGAGCTGGGTCATCGTGGCGGTGCCATCATCCAGCGGAGGTTGACCGCCGTCCATTGTCCACTGTCCGCTGTTGACTGAACTCTGCTCTCCACTCTCTCCACGCATATCCGCTGCGGCTTTTAATACGGCTTGCACAGGTTTGAGGTAGCCCGTGCAGCGGCACAACACACCAGAGATCGCCTCGCGAACTTCCGCTTCGCTGGGGTTTGGATTCTTGTCCAGCAGCGCTTTGGCGGCGAGGATCTGCGCTGGCGTGCAGTATCCGCATTGGATCGCGCCCGATTCAACGAAAGCCTTCTGCAGGGGATGCAAACCTTCGGTGGTCTTCCAGCCTTGCTCGGGATGCTCGCCGAGCGCTTCGATGGTGGCGACCTTGTGACCTTCGGCTTGTGCCGCCAACAGCGAACCCGCATTGACAGGTTTGCCATCCAGCAGGATCGTGTCTGATCCGCTCAAGCCGCCTTCATCGCCGAACTTGACCCCGTGGAAGCCAAGTCCGCGCAGGGCGGTGAGCAATGTGGTGGATGGGGCGGTGTCAATGCTATGGTCAATGCCGTTGATATGTAGTGTGATGTTCATGGAGACTCCTTGAGACGTTTAACGTTTTACGTTGAACGTTTTACCAATTTATAAAACCTTTGTAACTTTCAGCCCAGCCTTTGAACTCTCGATCGCAGACTGTGAACCGAGCACCGCCACCGCTTCAGACTTGGCTGCTTTTTCCAGCGCTTCGCCGAAGGCGATAAAGTCTTCGCCGTTGGTTGAAAGGATCTCGTCACGTTCCTTCTTGCGAACTTCATCCGTTCGTCCGGTCAGGTGGCGCATCATGGATGTGTAGCCCTTTGCGTCAGGCAGTTGATATGCGTCCATTTCACCGATGGCGGCGATGATGGCTTTGGTCAACTCGCTGTCGCTCAGGGATTTGGCATCGAGGTTCTTCAGGAATGCGGCAGCGCCGTCATAATTTTCCAGCGTGGCGTCCAGGTTCGGGTCGCGGTACGAGAGGAAGGAGAAGATGCCAGAGTTACTGTCGAAGGTGCAGAAGCCGCCGTACGCTCCGCCCAGCACGCGGATCTTTTCCCAGAGATACGCCATTCCAAGGTAGCCTGTGATGACATTCGCAGAACCGTCGAACTCGTAGCCGAGGTCGTACAGGTTCGCACCTTTACCCACATAATTGACCTGAGCGGGGATGGTGAGGCCTTCTTTTTCAAAATTGGGTTTGACATCGAACGCCTTCAGGGTCACATCTTTGTCTGGCATGGCAAAGATGAAATTCTCAAGGTGCGGTCTAAAGGATTTCCAATGTTCAGCGTCGAGGGTCACATTGCAGATCAGCGACTTGGCATTGATCAACAGGTCACGCATGGTCTCCAGTTTTTGCAGCACGGAGTCCCATTTCTTATCGATGTCCTTCGCCAGTTGACGCAGGGCAAAGAGATACCCGATGCCGCTCATCTGGTCGTTGACCCAGCCTGCGCCGCCGAACTGCGCGCGCACGCGCTGATTGGCGTAGACGTGCCCGCGCGGGGTGAGCGAAGATTCCAAACCAGATTTTTCTTCGAGCACGATCTGCTTGAGTCTTTCGCGATTATCGAATTTGGTAGTGAGCAGGATGTCTTTCATGATGCCCAGCAACTCATTGGATTGCCCAACGGTGGACTTTCCACGCATGAACAGTTTGCTCACGTTCTCTTTCGAACCTCGGGCTGTGGTGCTGACTGCCGAGCCGTAGATTCCGCCCGTGCTTTTTCCGATGCGCTGGGATAGTTTTACGTAGTCTTCCTTGTCCGTTCCCATCTCGGTCAGACAGCGGGCGAAGATCTCCGTCAATGGCAGCAATTCCTTCGGCAGGGTGTGCAGGTCAAAACCAAGGTCAAGATAGACAATGCCGTTGGTGAAGATGTCGTGGTACAGCACGGGGGTATCCTGCACCTGTATCGTTTCGATCGGAATTGTTTTGTTCTCTTTTTCCAGATCAGAGAGTTGCAAGAAGGGCATCGTCGCCAAGGCTTCGGGCGAGTTCGGGGTTTCTTGCAACTGCTTGAGTTGTTGAGTTTTCTCCACGCATTCCTTCAACTGGTCAGCAGACATCCCTTCGCGGATGGCTGCCAGGCGGGACTTCTCCTCTTCCTCGAAACGGCGACCCAGTTCCGGGTCGGGTTGGAAGCGCAGTGTTGTGCGGTGGACATTCTCCAGAAGATGAGTCTGAATCAGCTTTTCAAAATATCGCCTGTCATTGGCGAGTCGCGCCTTGATCTCTGTCAACGGCGATTCGAAGGCGAGCAGTTTGAATGGATTGTCCTCATGCAGCCAGGTGGTCAGCGAACTCAGCATGATCGCAATGCCGCGAGGGAATGCGCCTGTGTTGTTCTCGCGCAGACGGAACTCCAGGGTGTTGATGGCGGCGGCGGTCATGTCGGGGTCAATGCCATCGCGGACCAACGCTTCGAGCGTGTCCAAAATTAACTTCTCGATCTTCTTCGCGCTGGAAGCTTTTGTGCCTTTCAAGCCTGTGGAAAAGATTTGCTGGCGCAGTTCGTTCTCCAGCCCCAACCCTGCAAGGTCTTCGCCAAGCCCTGAATCAAGCAAAGCCTTCTTGAGCGGAGAAGCCGGCGTGCCGATCAAAATATTGGCAAGGATCGAGAAACTAAAATCGAGGACAGGGTCTGAAGTATCGGGCAGAAGCCAGTTGACGGTGAGGTAATGCTTCTTCTTGATGTCTTTGTCCTGACCCGCATCATAAGAATATTTAATGCTCTTCGGTTTCTTGAAAGGTTTTGCGAGCGGAACCTGTGATTTGACGCGGATCTTCTTGTATGGCTTGAGATAACCCTCCATCAATTTCAATCGTTTCTCGGGGTCGTCGTTGCCATAGAAAAAGATAAATGAGTTGGAAGGATGATAATAGGTGGAGTGGAAAGCTTTAAAATTTTCGTAGGTCAGGTCGGGGATGTTGCGCGGGTCGCCGCCAGAGTCCACGCCGTAGACGTGCTTCGGGAATAGCGACTGTTGAATGGTACGCGCAAGTAAATTTTCAGGCGAGGAGTACGCGCCCTTCATTTCATTGAAGACCACGCCCTTGTAGGTCAATGGACTGGCGGGATCCTCCAACTCGTAGTGCCAGCCTTCCTGCATCAAAGTCTCTTCAGTGATGAGGGGATGAAGCACCGCGTCGATGTACACATCGATCAGGTTGTAAAAATCCTGCACGTTCTGGCTTGCAACGGGGTAACAAGTCTTATCGGGGTACGTGAATGCATTGACGAAAGTCGCCAGCGAACCCTTGAGCAACTCGACGAACGGTTCTTTCACCGGATACTTTTCTGAGCCGCCCAGCACGGAGTGCTCCAAAATATGCGCCACACCAGTCGAGTCCTTGGGCGTGGTGCGGAAGTTGATCGAAAACACCTTGTTCTCGTCGTCGTTGATGACCGAGAGCAGGCGTGCCCCGGTCCGCTTGTGGGTGTATAACTTTGCGGTGGCATTCAGCTCGGGAATATGTTTTTCTTCGATCAAGTTAAATGATTTGGTCATTTTGTCTCCTAAAATTTTTATCTAATATCAAAAGCGAAGGTTTGCAATTTATCCTTCATTTTTTACGCAGAGCATTCATCCTTATTTTTTCTCTCAATTCATCGATCGCTTTCAACTTGCCGTTCTCTTTGTACAACCACATATCCCACCCATTCACAGCCCCGTCTGCGAGCGTCTTTGCCAGCGCGTGTATCGAACCAGACTGCCCTTTATATCGTAAATGTCCATTCGACAAAATTACAGCCCGAATGGATTTATCTTCCCGAAAGAACAGACTCTGCCCCGGGGCGAGCATCCCCGCCTCAAGCAGCGCTCCGAACGGAACTCGAACCTGATTCCGTTTTTCAGGCAGGATCAGCGCCTCAGCCGGAGATGCCTTAACAGCGTCAATTCGCTTCTGCGCGACCTTGATATATTTTTTGTCGCGTTCAATGCCAATGAAGTTCCGTCCCAATTTCTTTGCCACAGCGCCCGTGGTCCCGCTCCCAAAGAACGGATCGAGAATCACATCCCCCGCGTTGCTGCTGGACATGATCACCCGATACAGCAGCGACTCTGGCTTTTGGGTGGGGTGTGCCTTCACGCCATTGGACTTGATCCTCTCGCCACCTGTTGCCAAGGGCAACGCCCAGTCCGACCGCATTTGCAGGTCATCGTTCAGCGACTTCATGGCATGATGGTTGAAGGTATATTTGGCTCCCTGTCTTTTCTGCGCCCAGAGTAGCGTTTCGTGGGCATTGGTGAATCTCACCCCGCGGAAGTTTGGCATGGGGTTGGTCTTCAGCCACACAATGTCGTTCAGGAACCAATAACCCAACTCCTGCAAGATCGCTCCCACCCGATAGATGTTGTGATATGAGCCGATGACCCACAGCGTGCCCGTGTCCTTCAGTATCCGCTTGCAGGCGATCAGCCAGGCACGTGTGAATGCGTCATACTCTTTGATGCTGTCGAACTTATCCCATGAGTCATTGACCGCGTCCACTTTGGTCATGTTGGGACGGTACAGGTCGTTCTGTAATTGAAGGTTGTAGGGCGGGTCGGCAAATACCAAATCCACTGAGTTCTCAGGAAGTGAATTGAGAACCTCAATGCAGTTACCGTGCAGGATCTGGTTAAGCGGAATTTTTGCCACAGGTGTATTTGAGTTATCCAACTCCCGGTACTTCAGGTGGGAGAAGATTTTTATTTTGTAAAAAATGCCTCGCGAGTCAGTGAAAGGCGATCGGTATTGAGGATCAACGCTTTGGCTTCAAGGATGCGTAGTTTTCAAACATGCGATAAAAGATCGCCGCGTCATTGGAGCCCATCACCAACACCTGAAAGCCAACCTTGTAATTTGTTGGGTCCAGCGGGTCGGGACGAATCCACACACTGCGGGCTGAAAATGTGATCGAAGATTTATTGGAGATCTCTCCGGTAAGGTCGAGGTAAAGGCGGAACTCTTTACCGATCGGAAGGGCTTTACCGCAATCGAGTTGAAATCCGTTGGGACTGATATCCACCAGGTGCCCGATCAAGACGCCCGAAGCGGCATCTGTAACGCGCATGTAGTAGGTAAAGTTCCGACGCTCTGCTCTTCTCTTTTCGTGGTCTTGCATGTTGTCACCTCATTTATTTTCTGAAAAAAGGATTCAGGCGGTGCGGACTGGGTCCCAGGAGAACGATTGCAAAAAACTTGGGAAGGCTTTTGGTTACCCCAGACAGCGTTTCGCCAAAACGGCTGCTACTTCCATTCGGTATTCTGCGGACGCCCATTCGTCGTTCGCTTCGTGATAGGCATTACGTGCAGCGGTTTCGAGTCCGTCTGCTTCAGTGCCGTCCATCGCCAACAAGGGACTCTTGCCGTAGCCGCCGAGGGCAAGGCGGGACCGTCCTGAATTCCACTGGTTGAGCGCGGCGCAGATCAATGGTTTGTCGGCGGGAGTCTTCGAGACAAATTCAAAGGCAAATTTTGTGTTGAGGGGAATTGTGATCGCTGTGATCAAACCCTTCGGGCGGGTCAAAAGATATTCGCTAATGCCGACCGTTACGTATTGACTTCCGGCTACTGTAATTTTGGCGTCCAGCGCAAGCAGGGATGTGGCGAAGGGCGAACGTCCGTCACTGGAGACGATTGTCCCTGCCACGGTTGCAGCGTTGCGGACGTTGAGCGGAGCTTCCAGTTTGATGGCGGTCTTCAGGGCGGCGGGGCAGTTCGCTGATTCGAATAAGGCTTGCAGAGTGCAGGTCGCGCCGATCTCCAGATCGTTGCCTTTGGGGGTTAGGAAGTCCATGCCAAGGGATTGAAGGTCAACCACTTGGACGGAATCAGTTGTCGGGTGGGAGAGGAGCGTTCCTCCTCCGAGCGGGACGGTATTGGGCTGATTCAGCAGAGTCAGGGCTTGTTCAATTGTCTGCGGGCGGTGGTATGTGGTGATCATGGTATGCCTCCGTAATTTCACCTGTATTATACGTTAAAAAATATCGCCACCTTGCGGTGACGATATTTTGGGTCTAGCCCGGACCCAGGATCGGATCGGTGTTGGGCAGCAGAAATTCCTGTTTTAGGGCTTGTACGAAGATGTTGATCTCTTGTCCGCTTTCGTAAAAACCGTGAAAATGCCAGGCTGGCTGCATGTACGGGACGCGTTCGGTCGCGCCCGGGTTGAATTGTTGATAGTTCGGGTTGCTGGCGTAATAGACCAATTCCACGCTATCGATGGTGACTTTGGGTGTGGAGAACGGTCCAACTGTGATCTCAGGCATGATGTTGGGTTGATCGGCGGTGATTTCCAATTCCACAGACTCGCCGCCCGAGCTGAAAATGCAAAGGGCGGGGTAGTCTCCTATACGGAGATCCGGCACGGCGAGGGCTTCCACATTGACGGTTGTGCCTTCTTCCGCTTTTTCTCCGCTGATGATAAGGATATCCGCACAGTTTGGAGCAAGTTCGGCGTATTGTGTGCCGTCTTCTGCGGTGAAGATGATCACGTCATTCCCTTCGAATTGAATAGCCTGCTCTGTGCCGCTTAATATCTGGAATTGCAGATCAGGGAAGACGACCTCGAATTTGTCCACGTTGATGACCGGCACTCCATAAGGGCTCATGCGGTCGGCGGCACCCCAGATCTTCACTGGCTTGTTGTGGAATGCCTGCAGCTCTTCCAGGTTTTCGCCTTCCAGGATCATGTATGGATTCTGCGGGTCACTTGAATTGAAAGCGTATTCTGCGCGTTGGGTTCCGTCTTCGCTGGTGTAGATGGTGACGCTCACTGTTCCGCGCGCTCCTTCCAATTGAGGCGGGGCAGATGTGCCCGGGATGGCGATGGATTGCCCAATGGTAATGTTTGGGTCGCTTAAGCCGTTCGCTTGTTGAAGTTGTTCGGCGGTTAGCCCGTATGAGTTTGCGATCCTTTCCAGTGTGTCGCCTTCCTGCACCAGATAGCGCAGGGTGTTCTCATCAATGGCAGGGACTGGCATGGGCGTGGCTGTTGGGAA
>JAGNWT010000031.1:24834-44840 GCA_017985935.1 Anaerolineales bacterium
GTTGAAGTTGTTCGGCGGTTAGCCCGTATGAGTTTGCGATCCTTTCCAGTGTGTCGCCTTCCTGCACCAGATAGCGCAGGGTGTTCTCATCAATGGCAGGGACTGGCATGGGCGTGGCTGTTGGGAATGGAACGGGCGTGCCGCTCAAGTTGATCTGGTAGAAGCCCATCCCGCCGCCACCGCCACCGCCGCCCATTTGAGAGGAGTCGGCAAAGAATTGGATGTAGGTCCAGTCGATTTTTCCATCCAGAAGCATGCCATAAATATACAACTGGGATTCAGGCACCTTGGTGTTGAGGGGAATATCTGCGGGCGGATCGAGCATGACAGTCTCTGTGCCGCTTCCATCATCGCTGGTGAGGATGACCTGTCCACCTTCCTGCCGTAGGGAGCCGGAGAAGAATGCGAGTTCAATATTCCTTGATTCCCAGGCATCGACCATGAACTTGCGTACACCGTTCTCAGTGAAATATTTTCCGCTCGCTTTGATGTACTGATAACTCTCGAGCGATTCAAAGCCGCTGGTGTTGCCGACCGCAGGGACATTATCGATCAGGAGCAGGGCAGGTTTGGAAGGGTCAACTGCGGGAGCGGTGGTTACGTTGGCGTAGATCGTGACTGGTGTGTCATTCGGGTACTCGCGGAACCACTGTTGGGGCGGCGCTCCGTTTCCGGCATTCATGCTTTCGATCTTTCCAAAAATGACGGTGTCATCGATCGCGATCTGCAAAGCCTCTTCGGCAGAGATGATCTCAGGGGAGGCAACCGGGGTTTGGTCATAGACCGCGAGATTGGCATCGAGGCTCAAGACCTGACCGGTTTCGTCCAGCACCACCCGCATGATCGGCGTGGAAAATTCCTCGTAGCGCACGGGCAGCCCATCGGGCGAGAGCGGGTGGACGAGATATCCGCCGTACAGATCGGATTGCGTAACCTTGAAGGCGAAGTTAAATCCGCGAGCGGTGAGGAAATCACGGATGATCGCTTCGGCGTTGTCATTTGGCTGGCTCAAGAAGTTTCTGCTGTTCTTCACCATATCGGCAGTGTAGAAGAAATAATTTTTTGTGCCGACCGAAATCCATTGTTTACCGTCTGAGACGGCGTACTCGGTGGTTTCGGGTTGTCTGCCCTTTGCGGCGTACACTTCACCTTGGATCCCAAAACGGGCAGCGAGCGCGAGTGCATCTTCAACAGTGGCTGGTGGATCATTCTGCATTTGAAACACATACACATTCGCGGGCGCATCGGGTAGGGGCAGAGCAAGCGAGAGTCTGCCGCCGCGAAAATCAAAACCACCAAATTCTTCAGTAGCGGTCGGATCAGGATTGGCAGGAGGTGTTGGCGTGCTGTTCGAGGCGGGCTGAGGCTGGGGCGCGATGGAGCGGATGACCCAGATGAATAACAAGGTCAGGGTGGCGAAGCCGACTGTCCAACCGATGGTGACCGCGGCCTTCTTAACTGAAAATAAACCAAACCCCGCTTTTGGTCGATGGGCGTTCATTAGTTTTTTCTCCAATTCATTTTGAAACGATACGCTGGCATCCACCTGATCGGCGGCTGCTTTGAGCATTTCTGCCAGTGCGCGTTCTTCAGCGTTCAAGTGATCTTTGTCGTTCATGGTTCCACCTCGAAAGCAAGTGAGGTTCGTTCACGCAGGTCTTGCAGTCCACGCGTGACAAGCATTTTGGCGGCGGCTTCGCTCTTGCGGAGCACGTGTCCCACCTCGGCATAGGTCAGTTCGCTGAAAAAACACAAGGCGATGGCATCTGCCCGGTCAGGGCTGATCTGCCTCAGGGCGTGGGTGATAGAAGCAAGCCTGAGGCGCTGATCTGCCAGTTGGTCGGTTTGCAGGCTTGGGCTTGGGATCTGATCGGCCGCGTCGATCGGGACCTCGGGCTTGATTCCGCGAAAATGCATTGCCTTCTTTCGGGCAGCGATTCCCAATATCCACGCCGCGAAGGAGCCTTCTCCGCGAAACGAGCGGATTCCCTCCAGCGCAGACATGAAGGTCTGCGAGGTAAGGTCTTCGGCATCTTTGACATTGCCCGTGTGCGCCATGTGATAGCGATAGACTCGCGTCACGTGGCGGCGGTAGAGTTCACCGAAGGCTTCGGCATTTGTGCGAGCTTCAAAGGCAAGGTCAACTTCATCTGCAGGCGGGCTGTGGGGATGAGTCGTCATGGTCGTAGTCATAGACCTCCTGTTATGAGTATGTTGCAGGAGGCGTTGAAAAAGTAACAGGGAATTTTACGGCCCGGGGAGGGTCATCTTGAAACGCACGGCCGCGAGGCGTAAAAAGAAAATGATCGCCGCGCCCATCACAGACGCCGCGAAAGAGGTAACTTCAAAATATCTCAAAACGATAAATGCACTGGTGCCCACAAACGAGCAGGTGGCGTAAAGTTCGGTGCTTTGGCGAAACACGTTCGGGATGCGGTTGCACAACAGGTCGCGGAGCACACCGCCAAACATGCCGGTGACCACTCCCATCAGCACAGCCACGATGGGTGAGAGTTCCAACTGCAGGGTGTAGGTTGCGCCGAGAATGCTGAACAAGCCAAGCCCAATGGCATCGGCGATGGTGAGCAGTCTGTTGGAGACCCGGTCAAGCCGGTAGAATGCGACAGCCCCCACCAAAAATGTGACCACGGTCAGCCATGGATCGATCACCCAAAAAACGGGCGTGCGGCCCAAAAGCAGGTCGCGCATGGTTCCGCCGCCAAACGCGTTGACGAAAGCGATGGTCGTCGCGCCGACAATGTCCATCTCATGTTTGCGCGCTTCCAACGCGCCGGAAACGGCCGATGCGCCCACGGCGATGTAAGTGAGGATGATAAGAATATTTTCCACGCAGGTTAATCTGGGTAAACTTTCCAGCCCAATTCTTCGAGTTTTGAAACATCAAGCTGTTCTTTCGGCACGTCCACAGAGACGGTCGAACCTTCTGCCAGCAATTCATTTGTCTCGGCGTCGTAGATCCCCGCCCACGCTTCGGCGATATTGCGTTTGCTCTTGCCCGCCTTGCCAACGACCTTCAACATTTTATTGATCGGCACGTTCTTGCGGTATTTCACTTCGAGCTTGCCGGTGAACATGAACCGCGGATTTGCCGGATCGCTGCCCATTTGCGCGCGCCCCGAAACTTCGTCGATGATCGCGGCGACAATGCCTCCGTGCAGGACACCGGGGTAGCCTTGAAAATGTTCAGGCGCGATGTACTGCGTTTCCACAACGCCCGGCTCGACTTCGTAAATGTGTAAATGCAAACCGATCGGATTTTCCAATCCGCAGATAAAGCAGTGACGTGAATTGGGTTGTTTTATTTTTGACATGGGACGGATTATACTCGGCGCATGTCTCAGCCTAAAATATTTATCACCCGCATCATTCCTGACCTTGGCTTGGATCTGGTCAAGGAACATTTTCTCCCCGACGTCTGGTCTCACGACCTGCCGCCTGCACGCAGTGATCTGCTCGAAAGAGTGCGCGGCGTGGAAGGTTTGCTCTGCCTGTTGACTGACCGGATCGACGGCGAACTGATGGACGCGGCAGGCAGTCAACTCAAGGTGATCAGCAGCATGTCGGTCGGCGTGGACCATATTGACGTAGCTGCGGCCACCGCGCGCGGAGTCCCTGTGGGGAACACGCCGGGCGTCCTGACCGATGCCACCGCCGATCAGGCTTTTGCACTCCTGCTCGCTTCTGCGCGGCGCATCACAGAAGGGGAGAGATTTCTGCGCGCAGGCAAATGGGTCACATGGAGTCCATCCCTTTTGCTCGGCGCGGATCTGTCTGGGGCGACCTTGGGGATCATCGGCTTTGGAAGGATCGGTCAAGCCATTGCCAAACGCGCGCAGGGATTCGACATGCGGGTGATCTATCACAGCCCGAATGCGAAACCCGCTTATGGCGCTCAGCCTGTCGAACTCGATACGCTTCTGCGTGAGTCGGATTTTGTCTCGGTCAATGTTCCGCTCAAGGTAGAGACGCGACATCTGGTCAATGCGGAGTTTTTGGCGAAGATGAAACCATCTGCGATTTTGGTCAATACCGCTCGCGGAGGTGTGCTTGACCAAAATGCTTTGTATGCCGCGCTGAAGTCCGGGCAGATATTTGCCGCCGCGCTCGATGTAACCGACCCTGAGCCTCTGCCAATGGATTGTCCGCTGTTGGAATTGGAAAACTGCCTCATCGTTCCGCATCTTGGAAGCGCCACGCATAAAACCCGTGGGATGATGTCTTTGCTTGCGGCGCAGAATTTGGTCGCGGGTATGAAGGGCGAGCGCCTGCCAAATTGCGTGAACCCTGAAGTTTATAAATAATCCACCACTCCCCGAAGAAGACAGGAGAAAAATGTTCGAAAATTTCAGCAAGACCTATCACCAATTCCCCCGCACGTTCTGGGTGGTGGTAGGGACTCATTTTATCGATGTCATTGGAAACACGATCCTTAATCCATTCTTTGCATTGTATGTCACTCAAAAATTCAATGTTGGAATGACCGAAGCCGGATTGATCCTCGCCACCAATTCGATCGCGGGTCTGGTTGGCAGTACGATCGGCGGCGCAATGGCAGATCGTTTTGGCCGGCGCGGGATCATTTTGTT
The DNA here is from genome assembly GCA_017985935.1 of Anaerolineales bacterium. Lineage (GTDB taxonomy): Bacteria > Chloroflexota > Anaerolineae > Anaerolineales > Villigracilaceae > Villigracilis. Next base: position 29,442 of record JAGNWT010000031.1, read on the forward strand.
CGGTCTGATCGTTAGCGCCTTAAGCGGACTCACCCTTGGTTTCGTTACGCAGTATTATCTTTTCTATGCCGCGTCTGTTTTTGTGGGTTTGATGGGAAGCGCAGCCTTCCCTGCCCACCATGCCATGATGGCAGATATCCTTCCGCCGGAGAAACGCGCCGAGGGGTTTGGCATATCTCGCGTGGTCAGTAACTTTGCATGGATCATCGGTCCCACCATCGGGGGCTTCCTTGCTTCGCTGAATTATTTGTATCTCTTCCTTTCGGATGCAGTTATCAGCATCACAGTTGCGATCCTTGTTTTCAGGCTTCTGCCTGAGACCAAACCCAAGCCGCAGGAAAAGACCGAGCACGAATCACTCCTGCAGACCATCAGCGGTTATCGTTCAGCGTTGATCGACCGGCCTTATCTCGCGTTCATCTTTGCTTCCATCTTGATGATCCTGGTCTATCAACAGATGTACAGCTCCCTGTCTGTCTATCTGCGTGATATGCACAATGTGGATCCGCAGTTCTATGGCTTGATCATGTCCAGCAGCGCGATCACGGTCGTGTTGTTCCAGTTCTGGGTATCGCGTACCATCAAGAAATACCCGCCATTCCTGATGATGGTCACAGCGACATTTTTCTACATGATTGGTTTTACCATGTACGGATTTGTCAACACGATCCCGCTCTTTATCCTTGCAATGGTGATCGTGACCATCGGGGAGATGGTCGGCATGCCCACGAGTAATGTGCTCGCTGCGTCCTTCGCGCCCGAGGATATGCGCGCCCGTTACATGGCGGTCTTCGGGCTGACATGGACGGTTCCCTCCATGATCGGTCCGTGGGCGGCGGGGCTTGTCATGGACAACTATGATCCCAGATATATCTGGTATATCGGCGGGGTGTTAAGCATTATTGCCATGCTCGCGTTTTACTTTTTACACCTTCGTCTCGGCGCACGAAAGCAGTTCCAAACCGATGATGATCCCGGGTCTGCGGTCCCGGCGGATTAAGGTTCAATGCACCGACCCGGAAAATAAAAAGAAACCCGTGAAGGATAACTTCACGGGTTTCTTTTTATTTGATTTAATTTATGCTTGGGCGAAGGTATCGATCAAGAGCTTGAAGTTCCCGCCGACGGGGTACAAGATCGGGCAGGTGCAGCCACGCTTAATGTATTCATCCACTTTGGCTTTGGCTTCAGAGGGTGTGCCAGAGGCTGTGATCTTGAGCACCAGTTCATCCGGGACAAGGTCCTTGGCTTTCATTACCTGTTCTTTTGTGGCAGGCCAGCCCAAAATGGATTGGATCTCATGCACAACCTCGTCGGAGACGTTGGATGCCTTGGCGATGTGAGGCTGCTGGGCGATGTATTGACAAAGCAGCATCTTGCTGTAATTGATGGCTTTGTCGTGGTCTTCATCCACCGAGCAGACGATCAACTGCGGACGGTCGAAGTCTTCCATCTTGCGACCGGATTTGTTCAAACCCCTGGTCAGCAGTTCCATGGCTTTGTCGTTGTATTCAGGAGCAACGCAGTAATTCAACACTGCGCCATCTGCAACTTCGCCGGTGAGTTCCATCATCTGGTCGCCGGTCGCGCCGATCATGATCGGAATGTTGCGCGGTTCCCTGCGACCGTACACCACATCCAGTTCGATGCCGTTCACATGGATAAATTCACCATCGAAGGTCACCCGCTCAAGGTTGAGCAATTTTCGCATTACCTGTACGGTCTCTTTCATCGCGGTCAGGGGCTTGCGGCGGTCGATGCCCACATTCTTGGCTAGCGGGTCCCACCATGCGCCGAGTCCGCAGATCACTCTGTTCGGGGCAAGATCGTCAAGGGTCAGGAAGGTGGCGGCGAGCAAGCCAATGTTACGGGTCCAATTGTTGATGACGCCCGATCCGACCTTGATCTTTTGGGTCACGGCTGCATAGGCAGCCATCGGTACGATGGCGTCGCGCACGAGGCGGCTTTCTGCCTGCCACACGGCTTCAAACCCTTTTTCTTCAGCATACTTTGCGTAATCCAATCCATCGCGCAGGTCGTGCGAATCTTGCAGGTACAGGGCAACACGTTCAGTCATTGCGTTCTCCTTGAAATAAAATTTTGCAGGGACAGGGCCCCTGTGAATTCCAGGATACTAGTGGTTTAAGCCTTCCATCTTGCGGATGAGCTCAAGGTCTTCAGGCAGATCAAGGTCCAAACCCAAGGAGGGAATTTCGACCACTTCGAGGCGGGCGCCGGCCTTTTTTGTGCGCTCGCAATGTCTTTGAAAAGAGCCTTCACCAAAATCGTATTCAATGATTCCCGAAGGAACCATCAAAAGTGCGTTCGTGCCTTTGCCGTGGCGGTCTGGTGCGATGACCACGACCGGAGGCTTGACAGCGCGGTCTACCAAAGCGAGAACATCGTCACGGGTTAAAAGGGGCAGGTCAGCAGGAAGCACCAGCACTCCGCGGGTCGCGTGGACCTGGGCAACCACACTGGCACGAGCCAGCGCAGTATTCAAATGTGACTGACCATCTTCCTGCACGGTCTTTGCTCCATGGTTGCGGGCGATGGTCAGGGCTTGCGGGTCACGACTCACCACCAGCACTTGATCTAATTCCTTGATGCTGGAAAGTGTTTTCAGCGTCCGCTCCAGAAGTTCCTGGTTCAGGCTGGTGCGTTCATCTTCGGTCAGCGCTGCAGAAAGACGAGACTTCCCGCGGCGTAATGGTTTCACAGGCACGATTGCCCAAATGGTCATGGTTGGATACTCCCGATAAAGTGTAGCACATCCGTTGCCAATCGGGCACGATCTGTAAGGTTGTTCATAAGAGTATTGGTTACCAGTGTCCTTGCTTCAATTTTATCTGATAACTCGGCATCAATATCATCCAAAACATATCCGCTCAGCAGGCTTCCATAGTGCCTCGCGACCGCGAGTGCAGAAGGTTCAATTCCGAGTTCGGCATACATCTTTGCTGCGGGTCCCTTCACCGTTTTTCCGCCAATGATCGGAGAGACCGCAACCACTGGTCTATTGATCTTCGGGATGACGCGCAGAATGGGGTCAACGCTGACCCACGGATTGGACGGGCAAATGACGATCGCATCGGCTGAAGTAAGCGCGTCATTCACGCCCTCGGCTGGTCTGGCGAATTCGACTCCATCGAACCTGAAGCCTTTTACTTTTGGCTCGCATCTGCGATGAACGAAATATTCCTGAAACGCTAGTTCCCCTTCATCTGAATCCACTATGGTACGCACAGGCGAATCGGTCATTGGCAGCACGATGTGATGAATGCCCCACGCTTGGCAAAAATCTTTTGTAATTCTCGATAATGATTGCCCTTCCTTGAGCCTTCTTGTGCGCTCAAGGTGAGTGCCAAAATCCTGATCGCCGAGCCGGAACCAACTGGGACCGCCAAGCCGCTCGATGTTTTCGATCGTTTTCCAGGTTTCTCCTGCGCGCCCCCAACCGGTTTCCATATTTGCCAGACCTGCCAGTGTGTAGCAGACGGTGTCGATATCCGGGCAAATATACAAGCCGAGGTGTTCAAAATCATCGCCGGTGTTGACGATGACGGTCAGGTCTTCGGGGGGGAGGATTTGGGCGAGTCCGTGCGCAAGTTTTGCGCCGCCAACGCCGCCTGCCAGTGCTGTGATCTTCATGAGCGTTTTATGTTAATCATCAAAGGTCTTTACGATCTCATTCAAAGATTTTCTTTCTTTCATCTGCGGTTCTTCCTCGGGGTAGCCCAGGAAATACATGGCTTGAGGCTCCCATGAATAAGGAAGGTCCAAAACAGTTCGTACGGCTTCGGGCGCGTACAGTGGCCAGCATATCCAGTTGCCGCCCAGCCCTTCGGCATGAGCCGCCAGAAGAAGTTGAAGACCGGCACTTGCTACAGACTGGGTACCCATCACTTTTTCCTGCTCGGTATCCACGCGGACATCTTCCACATCCCGACAGAGAATGATCGCGAGGGGGGCTTCCTCAATGCGCCGCAGAGAGGAGTTTACCCGTTTCTCGATGTCTGTGTCCATTGCGCCTTCTGCCTGCATGTCTTCTCGCATCTTCGATGTGATCGCCAGCCCAAGCCGCGATTTTAAGCTTCGGGCCTTTTGTTTGACGATGGCAAATCTCCATGGCTGGCGGTTGTGCGCCGACGGGGCGTATGTTGAAGTGGTGAGAATGCTTTCGATCACCGAATCAGGTATCGGGTCCGCTTTGAAGCGGCGGATCGAGCGGCGAGTCCGCAGAAGGTGGTGCAGGTCCTGATTAACGGGCATCGATCTTGATCGGCAGGATCTTATACGTTACACGCTGTTCGTTCGGTTTTCGCCAGGGATATTTTTCCTGCCCGGTATATTTTAGGCATAGTGCGTCAATGTGTTCGTCTGCGCCTTCGGTGGTGTGGCTTACTACTTTGCCTTGAATTTGAATGTAGCGGTAAGGGTCGGCAGGGTCAGCGATACACAAGGCAACATTTTCCCGGTTTCGCATGTTCTTGTCCTTGATGCGTCCGACCGCAGTGTTGATGAGGATGTGATCTTCATCTGTGTTGAACCAAACAGGTGTGACCTGCGGGCTTCCATCTGAATTGATCGTCGCAAGAAACAGGTGCGCTTTTGATTCGTTGGATAGCAGGTCTTGTAGTTTTTCGGGAATATTAAGCAAGGTTACCTCGGGGTGATTTTGTTCGTTCGATCGCAGTGTATCAAATGCGAATTAGATTCTTGTTAGTTTTTGTTTGAAGATGTCTAGCGGAATAGATCCATTTCCTTGGGTCGGATCAATTCTTTGAGCGAGCCTTCTCCCAGTGGATAGGGGAATCCGCGCACATGAACGGCAGGCTTGCCTTCGGCGGCCTGTCCCATCATGAGTGAAGCGGCCGCGGCAAGCTCATCTGCAACGCCGACGACTGTAACACGCAGTGTGTAGCCGAAGAGATCTTTCCAGCCGCGTTCATCGACCAGGGCGGGAATTCCGCTCAAGCCGATACACATGCCCACGGTGCCGTTGCGCCACGCCCGCCCATGCGAGTCGATGATCATCACGCCGACAGATCTTCCTGTCTTATGTTTAATTTGTTCGCGAAGTTCGCGTGCCGAGCGGTCTGGGTCTTCAGGCAGGAGCAGGACAAACTCCTGGTTTTCATTCCCGCTTCCCGCCACGTTCGAATGGTCAATGCCGGCGTTGGCGCACACAAATCCCAGCTTGTGTTCCACAATAACCGTTCCCGGCCGGACGCGGAGCACTTCGTTGCTTTCCTGCAGCATAAGCTCCACCACACGCGGATCTTTATCTGTTGTCTTTGCGAGTTCCACTGCGCGTTCAGATGGGGTGATGGATGTGATGTCCACCATGCGTCCTTCGCTCTTGCTGACGATCTTTTGCGCGACGACTAGAATATCATCGTCTTGCAGGTCTATACCGCTTGCGCGCATCGACAAGACAAGAATATCCGCCAAGTTATCACCTTGGCGGACGAGGGGCATGTTTTGAAGAGGTGTTATGGTGAGTGTCATGAAAACAACGTTGAACGATCAACGTCTAGCGTGAAATACCTGTGATCTTGATCCCTGCATGCGTGGAGCCATACTTCTTGTTGATGCCGATCAACACGCTCGTCAATCCTTCCACGACCACAGAGTTTTCAATGGGACCCGCATCCCATCCGCGCAGACCTGCGGCTTCGACCAGTTTGATAGTCTCAGCGCGGGCTTCCTTGCTGGTGCCGGTGACCAGCACATCACATTCCACATCGGCGTTGTCGAGCAGATGTTCGTGTGAAATGTTCTGGAAAGCGGCGCATACCTGTACGTCATCACCGAGGATCTGCTTTGCCTCCTGCGCGGCAGAACCGGCGGCGGGCATTTGAACGGTTGCCACCTTCGGCGGGACGAGAGGCACGGTCACATCCACAAGGATCTTGCCCTTGAGTTCATCTTTGATGCCTTCGAGCGTGTCGCGGTGCGCAGAATACGGGACGGTGAGCACGGCGATATTCGCTTCACGCGCCGCCTCAAGATTGCCCATCCCTTTGACGGAGATTCCCTCCCCGAGCATTCCCATGATCTCCTCGGCGGCTGCGACCGCTTTTTCAGCGCTGCGCGAGCCAACGATGACATCGTAGCCAGCCCGCGCCCAACGGTACGCGAGTCCTTTGCCTTCCTTGCCTGTTCCGCCGAGTACGGCGATGGTTAATAAAAGATGTGATTCAGTCATTGGGTCTCCATGGTTTCATTGAAAATTCAACGTTGATTACATCACTTTTGCTACTTCTTCTTCGTAGCGTTTCCAAATGCGGGGAGCGATCGCCAGAGCTTCAGCGGCAATGGCTTTTTCATCGAGTGTTGTAAGTTGACGATCTTTCATCAGAACTTTTCCAGCCACGATGGTGGTCGTGACCATGCTTTGTTGGAAGCCAAAGACAATATGCCACGGAATATTGCCCTCGGTGAGCGGGGTGAACGGCGAATAGTCAACAAAGATCAGGTCGGCGAATGCGCCTGGCACGATCTGCCCGATCGGTGCGGCCGGGAAGAATTGATTTGCAAGCGCGGCGTTGTTGTAGATCGCCATTTGCTGCACGTCATATCCTCCCATGCGGCGCGGATCACGATGATGAGCCTTGTGTAAAAGATAGGCAGCCTTCCATTCTTCCCACATGGCATTTGAAAAGCCATCGTTGCCGAGGCAGACTTTGATCCCCGTCCGCATCATGGATTCGACTTGAGCGACGCCCACGCCATTGTTCATGTTCGAGCGCGGCTGATGGGTGAGCCATGTGCCGGTGTCTTTCAATATCTCCATCTCACGCGCATCAAAGTGGACTCCATGAGCCGTGATCGTCTTGGGTCCGAGGATGTTGTGTTTGAGCAGGCGGTCAATGACCCGCATCTCGCTTTTTGCGAGGCTGTCATATTCGTCTGATTCATGTTCAGCAGTGTGGACGTGGAAGCCGGTCCCTTCGGGAGCGGCCGCGCGGCAAGCCTGCAGGGTGACGCCTGAAAGTGTAAGGCTGGCGTGCAGTCCGAAAGTTCCCGCCAGACGGGGATGTGGATTCGCAGCTAATTTTTTGAGGAAACGAACGTTCTCATTGATGCCGCTGTTCGCTCTTTCCACCCCGTCACGATCTGTCACTTCGTAGCACAGCACCCCGCGCAGTCCGCTTTTGTCCACGGCGTCGGCGATGATGTCAAGCGAACCATCGATGTAATTCGGGGAAGCGTGATGATCGATGAGGGTTGTCGTCCCGTGTTTGATGGCGTCAACAAGACAGACGAGAGCCGAGTAGCGGACTCCCTCCGCGTCGAGCGACCGATCCAACGGCCACCATAACTTACGCAGGATCTCAGGGAAGTCTTTGGGCGCGGGACCGGGGATCGCCATCCCGCGCGCGTAGGCTCCATAAAAATGGGTATGCGCGCAGATGTTGCCGGGCATCACATATTGTCCGCGGGCATCGAGCGTTTTTGCTTTTGGATACTTTGCCGTCAGCGCCTTTGTTGTTCCTATCTCTTTGATGCGGTCGCTTTCGATGTAAATGGCGTGGTTGGCGAGAACCCTGTTTTTCGATTCCCAAGTGACGAGATTTGCATTTGTGATGAGCATATTTATCCGAATCCGTATTGACTGGGGTCTGGTAGTTTAGCGCCTGATGCGCCCAATTCCCATAAAATATTGTAGGCGGCCTCGCGTAATTCCGGGTCGTCTTTATACATGGCTCCGTAAAGATTCTTGAGCACGTCTTCGTTGGGAGTGTACTTGAGGTAAGGAAGAGCGGCGAGCCTTGCCTCAGGGTTGTCACTCTGAAGCGCCATTAGCAGGATATCGGTGGCGGGCGCGCCGGGTGAAATTCCGGTGCCATGTTTGCCGGCGAATTCGATCAGCCACGGAGACTCCGACGGCGCTTTCAATTTGCGTGGTGCGTGGGTGCCGGGATGTGCTCGTGCTTCGAGAACCTCGGTCGCGGCATTGCGGACCACCCATTGATCGTCATCGATCTGCACTCGCTGCAGGATCTCAGTTGCCCAAGCCTGATGCACTCTGCCAAGTCCATAAACGACTGCGCGGCGCAAGAGAATGTCGTTCAGGGTTGTGCCTTCACGCAGCATTTCAAACCCTTCTTTCGGGTCGTTGGCAAGCGCTTCGGCGGCGGCTCGGCGAATGTCTTCATCGCCATTGAGCAGGGTGTGCGCCACGGCTTCAAGCGCATCATTGGTTCCAATGGAAACCAGCGCCATGCACGCCGCGCGGCGCACGGACAAACTCGGGGCATGGATGGCTTGCTCAAGAATTTGAACTGCTTTTGCGTCCCGCATTGCGCCGGATCCAAGTACTGCAAGTTGAACCAGGTCAAAGGAAGGAGTGGTGGTGAGTTGTCGGAATAATGTTTGAGCGCTCGGGTCATTACTGACCACAAAAGCCGCCATGGCCTGTCCGCGCATGGCAAGAGGGATCCCATCGGTTTGGAGGATGGTAGCAAGCATGGCGTATAACTTTCCGCGCCATTGGGCATTTCGGGGAGCGTCGCGCAGCCAACGAGCTGCGGCAAAAAGCGGGCGATGCATGGGCAGGCGTGAAAAACCAAGCATGGTTTGCACAAGCTTGCTGGCATCACCGTGCGCGGCTAAATACCGCATGGCCAGATATTTGCCTGACCAATCGGTTTGGTTGATGATCGTTTCTTCAGCATTGACATTGGCCAGCGCTCGCCCGGCCAAATATCCCGCGAACACGGGATGAATGAATCTCATTCGGTTATCACGATAGGAGACCAAAAGTCCGCTTGAGGCCATCTTGCCGATCAGGCCGGTGGATGCGGTCTTGATGACGACCTTCTCGTTCTTCTTTTCTTTCTTTGGTTTTTCGGATTCAGGTTTTTCCGAGATCGGCGGGTCTAATAAGGCATCGCCCGATTCTTCCGGCATGTCTTCAGGGATCTCAAATTCCTTCACCCATTCTCGTGCCTTGCGCGGATCGAATACTGATTGCGAGCTCAAGAGCACTTGCATGGCCAGTGTTTCCAGCGCGGCAAGCGGAGTGTTGAGCGGGGCAATGCGGCGGATGTGAGTGGCGATGAAATCCAATACATGGGGACCGAGGCTGTCGCCGGCATAAGCACCCCAGGTCTTTAGGGTCAACTCAAGGGGAGATAAACCCAAATTGTCAGAAGCAAGCCAGGTGTTAAGCAAGAGCGGGTCTACCTGCTCTGGACCTGTCTGCGCCCACGCTTCCAATGCAACCGTTCGAGACCACAGCTCGCCCCATCGATGAATGAATTTTTGACTTTGCAGGGGAGACCAGGTAACAAGGGCGAGGGGTGCGAAGCCAAGTCCGATCAAGCCGTCGAGATATTCTGGCGAGCCGGTTGTAACAATGCGGGTCTTGGGGTGGGCTTGCAATAATAGTTTGAAGAAGTCTGAAACGAGTTGTTGGTTTTCAGGCGGTACTTCATCGAAGCCATCAACAAGCAGAAGTATGTTTCCGTTCTTGAAGGCGTTTTCAAAGAAGGCGGGCAGGCGTCCGAGATCAAGCATTGGCGCGTCTTCAGATGCCGCGTCGATCAAAGGGCTTAGGATGTTTCTTGATTCGGGTACCGGGAGTTTCAACTCTGCAACGTGAACAAGCAGCGGAACGGCGTCCTGTAGAGCGGCGAGTTCTTCACTTCTGTTCGCGGCAAGAGATGCGAGGTGAGCCATGGCGCAGGTCTTACCCGTGCCGGGCTGACCGATAATGACAAGGTTGGAGTTGCCAAGCAGTGCTTGCGGAAGGGTCAGTGTGGGGGCATGGTATGCTGCTGCGATCTCAGGCCAGGCGGGCAGGTATGGCAAGGTCTGGGAGGTTACATCTTCCAGCAAATGTGTCATACCGGGCTCAATGGATTGCGGCGGGGTGATGACGCGAGGTTCCTGCAGGATCTCATCCAAAGCAAAGAGCGGAGCGGCAAGATGCATTCCCTGTGCACGGCGCAAAGTGTTGCGGCGATGGTTCTCTTCGACCGAGCTTGTTTTGCGGGCTTGGGCAAGTTCTTTTTTCTCAGCGGCGGCGGCGCGATATTCCCGCCAGAGCGGACGCGCCTGGGTCATGAGCCACCAGAAAACAGAGGCTGTGAGGAAGCCGATAAAAAATGAAAATGGATCGATCGCGAATCTGAACATGGTTTTTAGTTTGAGTACAGAATTCGTCCACAAGATGGGCAGTTCATCAATTTTGATGAACGTGCGCTTTGTTGCAAGGCGGCGTTCAGTGTTGCACCGCAGGAGGAGCAGGAGTTATCGGTGACTTCAGTGACAGCCACTCCGCGTTTTTGCTGCCGAAGGTCATCGTAGATCTGAAGCAGGGCTGCGTCGATCGGGCCGAGGACGGCTCCACGCTCTTCGGTCAGTCTTTCCACTTCCAAGGTCAATGCGGTTTGGTCGGCGATCATTTTCTGGTGTTCATTACCGAGCCGAGCCTGTAATATCTCCAGTGCAGTTTTGGCGGTTTCCATTTCCATTTCGCTCTGCTCGGCATTGACCATTGCTTCCAACTCTCGCTCTTCCAAGGTGATGAGATGTTTTTTTAGCGAGGCAATTTCTTTTTGAAGGTCTTGCAATTCTTTGGGATTTTTCACACTGCCGCTGTATAAGCTGGCTTCAGTTTGTTGTATCTTAATGCTTTGCGCCTTTACCTCGGCTTCTGAGTTCTTGAGTATTTGATTGACTCGATCATGCTCGGCTTTGGTTGTCTCTGCCCGCTTTAGCGCTTCTCTTAGTTCCGCATCGTTTTCCAATGCCTGGCGGATGGCTTCCAGTTTTGTACGGGCACGGTCTATTTTGCTGTCAACTTGCTGCAGGCGAAAAAGTCCTAGCGATGCGCTCATAGGTTGAATTATATACGAAGTGTGAAAAAATGCCCCATCTTCGTTGGAAGATGGGGCGGCTGGTTTTTACTCTATCGAGACATTGAAGTAGTTGTAAACGGCCTGGGTCAGATTTCCGAAAAGCGGGTTGATGTTGTCCCAGACATTGTTGACCGGATGATACGAGTAGATGGATAGGACGAAATTTCCACCCGGAGTGTATACAATTCCGGCGTCTGCTGTATCGCGCACAACCCCGTCGGAGGCAGGGACATATCCATGCTTGTGGGGGACGAGCGTGCCATCGGGGACGCCACCCTGGATCAGCGAGCCGAGTTTGTCCTGCGCCATGAAATCGATCAGGAGTTGACAGGTGGCAGGCGTGACCTTGTCTGGAAATGCTGCGACCAGTGCGCCTCCGCCGTTTTGAGCGCAGAGATAAATATCCGCCAATAGAGTGCCCATCTCAGAGGGAGTGGTCTGTGAATATGGGTCGGGGTCGGCGAAGACATCGGTGCGGGAGTTGCCCGGGGTGATAGGTCTCGGTGAAAGCGGCGGTGCGCCGAGATAGAAAAACCCGTTCAGGAAGGTGCTCTCCAAGCCGATCTGTCTCATATTTTCTGTGACGATCAACGGTCCCGTGTTCGGGTCAATGCGTTCGAGAACAAGGTCGGTGGCAGAATTATCTGACCGGCCCAGCACGCGTGAGATGATATCTGAAACGGCGGCGTCGAGATTACTTCCACGGTTGATCAGGTAGGAAGCCACAATGGGAACCTTGATGGTGCTGGATGCCGTGAAGGCGATATCCGGTTCGACAGAGATCTCTTCCTTGTTATTCATGGCAAAGTGGATCTCACGCCCGGTTTGCAAGTCCACCATGTAGAAGCCTATCAATCCATCGAAGTTGGAGACTTGCACGATCTGCTTGAGCAGGATCTCAAGGTTTTCAATGGTCGGGCGGGCGGCGGAACTGCGGGTGAAAGAGAGCGTGACCGATCGGCTGGTGGGAGAGCGCAATGCGTCACTCACGAGCAGGACGGCGCGGTCAAGGTCAAGAGTCTGTCCGGGGGCGCCGGGCAGGAATGAGGTCCCGCCTGGGATCGGCTGGGCAGGGCTGGGAGGCAGGTCGTAGCGCAAGGCTACTTCGTTCTGCAAGTACTCGCGCAGACGTTCCTCCGAGAGCGAGGAACTCAAAGGGATCTGGATCTCAGACGGGGTGCGGTTCCATAAAAAGTCCCAAAACCCGCCCCAAAAGGAGTTTCCTGTGCGGCTGAGGTCGGCTGCGGCGAGCATGGTATCGATATCGGGTTGAAAGCCGATCACGCCCGGGTCAATGTGGATGGTGGCGTCGCTATAAAGAATCTCGATCGGGGAGGTGTAAACCTCAAGCAGTCTTTGCGATGCCTCGGTGGGGGTCAGCCCGCCGACGGGTACGCCGGCGATGGTCATGCTGGCGGGGTAATTATTGCGCTGACGGCTGTATCCGATGAGGGAAACGATACTGAGAACAAAGGCGGCGATCAAAAACAGGATCGATACCCCCCTCAGAATGATGTTGGTGTTGCGATTCCTCACTATGCCTCCAAAGTAATGACAAAAATCACCAAAAAAGTATAACACACCCAAACAGGGCATTGTGCTAGAATACATTTGTTGGCATTGGCTGACAATCCCATCGAAACAAGGATCGATATGCTCCGCTCTTTCCTGATCTACCTGTCCAAAGCCGCCTGGGCGCAAAAACTTGTCACAAGCTGGAGTTTTGCCTGGCGCACTGCCTCTCGTTTCATCGCTGGCACGAAATTGGAAGATGCCATGCGGGTCGTCCGTGAACTGAATGCCAAGGGGATCAATGCCACGCTCGACCACCTCGGCGAGCACACGAGCACACCCGAGGAGGCGCAGCAGGCGACCGATGATATTTTTGCCACACTGGATGCGATCGGGGCGGACGCCAATGCCCGCGCAAATGTCTCGATCAAACTGACGCAGATCGGTCTGGGGCTCGACGAAAGCCTGTGCGCCCAAAACCTTGAGCGGATCGTCGCCCGGGCAAAGCAGAACAACACATTCGTCCGCGTGGATATTGAAGACACCCCATACACAGACAAGACAATCAATCTCTATTACAGAATCCGCGAGAAGGGTTATACCAACTTGGGAATGGCGGTGCAGTCCTATCTGTATCGCGCGGAAGCTGACACGCGGAGAATGGTTGGCGATAACACCACCATTCGTCTGGTCAAGGGTGCGTATCAGGAACCTGCTGACAAAGCCTTCCCGAAGAAAGCAGATGTGGATGCGAACTACGATCTGCTGACGAAGATCTTGATCGATGGCTCGCTCGCCAATAAAACCCAATTATCCAAAGACGGGCGCATTCCGCCCATCCCTGCCATTGCCTCCCATGACGAGAAGCGCATCGCTTTTGCCAAGCAATACGCGGAGAAGTCTGGTCTTCCGAAGGACGGCATGGAATTTCAAATGCTTTACGGTATTCGCCGTGACTTGCAGGAACAACTTGTGAAGGAAGGGTATTGCGTCCGTGTGTACGTGCCTTTCGGAACGCATTGGTATCCCTACTTCATGCGCCGCCTGGCCGAAAGACCAGCAAATATCTGGTTCTTTGTCAGTAACTTCTTTAAGGGATAGACAAACTAAAAAGAGCGCGGACGATTAGTCCGCGCTCTTTTTGATTCCATTCCATAGCCTGAGGTAGATCACGATCAAAAGCAGAGAGTTGGCGGTGAATAACATGCCCGCACTGTTGTATTCGCTCCAGCTTGGGAATAGATTGAAGATCAAAATGCTGGACGCCGCGCATGAGGCGATCACCAAGCCCAAGGCAGGCTTGGATTCTGCTCCGAGCAAGTAGATCAATGCGATCTGCAAGAAGGGCAGGTACACAAAATAATGTGACCAAGAAGTCTGGATGATGAAAGGCAGGGAGAGGAATAACAATCCCGTGGAAATGACGAGAGCATCTTTCATTTGTTTTTTCTGAACCAGCCAGATCAGCCCAAGATTTGCCAAAAAGACGATCCCGCCGGCGAACTGTAAAAGGATGGATGCCACTTTCTGTTTGAAAGGCGCATCTTCAAAAGGCAGGCTGCGCAAAATGACATGACCAAAATACTGCGAGTTGACATCGCCTGTGAATTTCGCGTCGGTGATGAGTTGAGCAACCGCTTTCTCGAAACCGATCCACGCTTGAGGTCCAAGCGCGAACGAGGGGATGACCGCGTAAAATGTCAGCGCGGAAATACCGAAGACCGTCAGAAAGCGGAAGTCACGTTTGAGCAGGGGGTAGGCGAGAAAAATGATCGGGTAGTATTTGATCGAGACGGCGAAAGCAAGGACCAGCGCGGAAAGGATCGGGCGGTCCTGTTGATACAGACAGACCGAGGCGAAGATGCAGAGGGTCATCAAGACGCTGATCTGCCCCCATTTAAAATTATGCAAAAGCGGGAAGGAAGTCAGAAATAGAAAAAGAAAGAGGAGCTTCTGCGGACGGGGAAGTTCCAGCATTTTGAAACCCGCGACCCAAATCACTAGACCCGCCAGGATGAACTGAAGAGTCCCCCAGATCCACTGGGCTTGCTCAATGGGCAGGCTGCCAAGCGGAGAGATCAGAAGCGCAAAGAAGGCGGAATAGTAGTAGCCCTTCACGGGCAGTTTTTCGGTGAAGATGACCTTTGCCATCGGATGGTAAAAATCCACGAGATCGCCAAAGAGGATGTCGCCGTGGTCGATGGAGGTGACAAAATTTTGTAGCGATCGCCATTCCAGCCAGTAATAGCCGAAGATCGCCGCAATCAGGATCATGAAGAGGAGAATAAAAGTTCTTTTGGTCATCATGGAATTTTTCGATTATAAGCCAGCCGCCCGCTTTCCTCCTTCTTCGTTTTTCGTTTACAATCCCACGCATGGAACGATCTCTTGCCCTGGTGACAGGCGGCGCGCAAAGACTTGGCAGGGCATTTGCTTTTCACCTTGCCCGCATGGGATATTCCATCGCCTTGCATTATCGCGGCTCGGTGACCGAAGCCGAGCAGACCGCGAGGGATATCCGCGCCCTTGGCGTGGACTGTCTCGAGATTCGCGCCGACCTGACCCAGCCCGAAAAAGTAAAATTCCTTTTCAAACTTGTCGATGAATTTGACGCGCCTTTGAAGGTGTTGGTCAACTCTGCGGCGGTCATGCCTGTGGGCAAGGCGCAAACTTTAGATGTGATGGATTGGGACTCCGCGCTTGACCTGAACTTGCGCGCGCCATTTTTGTTGGCACAGGAAGCCGCTCAGCGCATGACGGCTGGCGGGCTGATCGTGAACATCAGCGACATCGGCGCGCAAAAAGCCTGGAGCCGTTACCCATCCTACACGGTCAGCAAGGCAGGCTTGGAGTCGCTGACCAAATTGCTCGCTCGCGCCCTTGCGCCGGGTATTCGGGTCAATGCCATTGCGCCCGGACTGGTGCTTCCCTCGGATGTGGTGACGCAGGAGCAATGGGATGCTCTCGTGGCAAAACTTCCGCTGCGCCGCGCCGCCACCCTCGAAGAGATCAC
>JAGNWT010000096.1 GCA_017985935.1 Anaerolineales bacterium
GGTCAATTCAAAGGCACGCCGCAGGATTGTGTCTCTTGCCATGTGGACGATGATGCCCACGCCGGTCAATTGGGAACGCAGTGCGCGGCTTGTCACACGCCCAACGGTTGGAAGCCCGCCACGGTCGATCACTCCAAATTTGCATTCACGCTGGACGGCAAGCATAATACAGTCGCCTGTCAAACCTGTCATGTAAATAATGTATTCAAGGGTACGCCGCAAGATTGCGCGTCCTGTCATACCGATGATGATGCGCATGGCGGCTCGCTGGGCAATCAATGCCAGACCTGTCACACACCTGAAGGTTGGAAGCCCGCAAATGTGGACCACTCGAAGTTTGCCTTCCATCTGGATGGCAAACATAGCGCTGTGGCTTGCACAAGCTGTCATGTGAACGGACAATTCAAAGGCACACCTCAAGATTGCGCGTCCTGCCATACCAAGGATGACGCGCATGCCGGTTCATTGGGTACTCAATGCGGAACCTGTCACTCGCCGACCGGATGGAGTCCCGCCACCTTCGATCACAGCACAACATCCTTCCTGCTCACTTCTCACAAGACCAAGACCGATGGGACTGCCTTTGCCTGCAAAGATTGCCATGTAAAAGGTTACGCCCCTCCGTACGATCAAACCACCTGCGGAAACTGTCACCTGCAGATCAACCAGACTTTTGCCACCGACCATTTCTTGATGTTCGGCACGGACTGCATGGCATGTCATGACGGTGTTGACTCTCGCGGCTCGAATTTCGATCACGACAAGGTCGCGTTCCACCTGAGCGGCAAGCACATCCTCGCGAAATGCTCAGCCTGCCATGTCAATGCCCGCAACCTCGCGGACTTGAAAGCAACTCCGCAGGCGTGTTTCTCCTGCCATGAAAAGGATGATCACCATAACGGTCAATTGGGGACCGATTGCGCCGCCTGCCATTTCCCGACCGGCTGGGTACCTGCCACGGTCGACCACTCCAAGTTTGCCTTCCATCTTGACGGCGAGCATGCCAAAGCAGACTGTGTGGACTGCCACAAGAATGGTGTATTCAAGGGCACGCCCATGGATTGTGTCTCCTGCCATGTTGATGATGATGCGCATGATGGCGAGCTCGGTACTCAATGCGCTGCCTGTCACAGTCCCACCGGCTGGAAACCCGCAAATGTAGACCATTCCAAATTTGCATTCCATCTCGATGGCGAACATGCAGGCGTTGACTGCGTGGATTGTCACAAGAATGGCGTCTTCAAGGGCACCCCCATGAACTGCGCTTCCTGTCACATCGATGATGATGCGCATGGCGGCACACTTGGCACACAGTGCGATGCCTGTCATTCTCCCACTGGCTGGAAGCCCGCCAATGTGGATCACTCCAAATTTGCATTCAAATTGGATGGGCAGCACGCAGGCGTGAATTGCGCAGACTGCCATATCAATAATGTGTTCAAGGGGACCCCGCAGAATTGTGTGTCCTGCCATCTTAAGGATGATGCGCATACCGGCACGCTTGGTACTGAGTGCGGAACCTGTCACTCGCCTGCGGGTTGGAGTCCGGCCACGTTCGATCATAATTCGGTTTCCTTCAAACTGACTTCTCACAAGACCAAGACGAACGGCACGCCCTTCGCTTGTAAAGATTGTCACGTCAGCGGATATGCTTCTCCCTTCCACCAGACTGCCTGTGGAAACTGTCACCTTCAAATTGACCAAGCCTTCTCTGCTGATCACTTCCTGACTTTCGGCACCGATTGTATGTCTTGTCATGACGGCGTCGAATCGCTGGGTGAGAACTTTGATCACAATAATGTTCCGTTCAAATTGATCGGTCAGCATGGAGCGGCAAAATGCTCGGCATGCCATGTCAATTCGCACACGGTCAATGAGTTGAAGTCCACCCCGCAGGATTGTTTCTCCTGCCATAGCGGCGATGATAATCATCAGGGACAGCTCGGCACGCAATGCGATGCCTGTCATTCGCCCACTGGATGGAAACCAGCCAATATTGATCACTCGAAGTTCGCGTTCCATCTGGACGGGAAGCATGCTGCGGTCACCTGTGAGAGCTGCCATCAAAATGGTCAGTACAAGGGCACCCCGCAAGATTGCGCCTCCTGCCATAGTGGAGACGATGCCCACATGGGCACTCTTGGAAATCAGTGCGCTTCCTGCCATAACCCTGCGGGTTGGAGTCCTGCCTCGTTCGATCACAACACGGTCTCGTTCAAGTTGACCGCTCACAAGTCCACTGCCTGTAAGGACTGTCACACCAATGGCTTTGTAAAACCCTTCGATCAGAACTCCTGCGGAAATTGCCATTTACAGCTTGACCAGGCATTCTCAACCCAGCACTTCTTGACCTTTGGCACGAACTGTATGAGCTGCCACGACGGAAGGGAATCGCTTGGCTCGAACTTTGATCACAATCAAGTGCCGTTCAAGCTGACGGGTAAGCACGCCCCTGTGGCTTGTTCTCAATGCCATGTCGCCGCCCGCAGTGTCAACGACTTGAAGGCGACCCCGCAGTCTTGTTTCTCCTGTCACCAGAACGACGACCATCACAACGGTCAGTTTGGAACCGACTGTGCCTTGTGTCATTCCACTGATGGCTGGGAATTGGCGCAGGTGGATCATTCCAAGTTTGCCTTCCCGTTGATCGGCAAACATGACACAGTTGCCTGTCAGGACTGTCACGTGGGAGGAAAATTCAAAGGCACACCGCAAGACTGTGCCTCCTGTCATACGGACGATGACGCGCATGCTGGATCGCTGGGCAATCAATGCCAGACCTGTCACACACCCAACGGCTGGACACCTTCCACCTTCAATCATAACAATTCCATCTTCCATCTTGATGGCAAGCACTCCAGCGTTTCCTGTCAGAGCTGCCATGTGGGTGGGCAATTCAAGGGTACGCCGACCGAGTGCTCAGCCTGTCACTCGAAGAACGATCCGCACGCAGGCAAACTTGGCTCGCAATGTACGAAGTGTCATACCGTCAATGGTTGGACGCCCACGACCTTTAATCACAGCATGTCGTCCTTCCTGCTGACTGGCAAACACACGGCTGTTGCGTGTTCTGAGTGTCATAGTGACAAGCTCTTTGTCGGCACTCCGACCGCTTGTTCCTCCTGCCATAATAATGACCCGCACATGGGCGCGCTGGGCACGCAATGTACCCAGTGTCACACTACCAACGGTTGGAAACCGAGCACCTTTAACCATAACAACTCGGTCTTCAAGCTCACTGGTGCTCATACCTCTGTCGCTTGCGCCACCTGTCACACGGATATGAAGTTCAAGGGAACTCCTGTGATGTGCTTTGCCTGTCACGCGGATAATGATCGGCATGCCGGTAAATACGGGACGAACTGCGGCGCTTGTCATTCTTCCACCGCCTGGAAGCCCGCCACCTTCAACCATAATCTGTCCGCATTCCCATTGACGGGAGCGCATGTCAACACGCCGTGTACGAGCTGTCATATCAACAGCAACTTTGTTGGCACCCCCAAGGATTGTTACTCCTGCCATAAGGCAAAAGATCCGCACGCGGGCAAGGCTGGAACGAACTGTGCCACCTGTCACACCACATCTGCGTGGAAGCCGTCTACCCTCAAGCACACCTTCCCGCTCACACACGGAAAGAACTCTGCCGTGGCATGTGCCACCTGTCATCCAAGCACAACATCGTCTTACACCTGTTTTGGCTGCCATGAGCACACGCTAAGCAATACTGCGGCTGATCACGACGAAGTGAACAACTACTCGCCGAACGCCTGCGCAGACTGTCATCCCTCCGGAAATGATTAAGCCAAGCTCTGAATGATTTGTAACCAAACTCCCCGCCCAAAATGGGCGGGGAGTTTGGTTTTGTTCTTGCTGATCGATTCTCGATCACTTACCTGTACTTCGAAACGAAATCAATCTTCCGCTTTTTGATCGACCTCTTCCCCGGTCGTTTCTGACTGCAGCAGTTCATATACCTGCAGGCATCCGCGGCAGCAAAAGTTTAACATCCTGCCGTTGAATTCTTTTGTGATCACATACTTGGCAAAAGCTTCCGCTCCGCAGTGATCGCACTTGATCTTTTCTACCATAGCATCACCTGACCAAAAGAAAATGAAGGGATTATGTTGGCGACAGCCAGTCCGCGCAGCACGGTTTGAACCGCAAAAAGCATAAGTAGAACAGCGGCGAAAGATTGCAGTCCGCCACGTAATTTGGGTCCGATCAGATTTGCCGCAATGCCAAAACCAACAAGAGTGGGAACAGTTCCCAATCCGAAGACCAGCATCGTGAGCGCTCCGCCAACCATCGATTGCGCCCCCGCGGCCATCACAAGCATCGCAAAGACCAATCCGCATGGCAGAAAACCCCACAGCACTCCAAGAGTCAAAGTGGAGAGAAAACTGCGCTTGCCAAAAAGTCCTCGCATGCGAGCCATTGGAGAATTGCCATTCGTCAAAGTTAGGAGAGTTGCTTCGATGGGAGGAAGAACGCCGAGGAGGCTGAGCGATACCAATAACATGGCGATCCCAACCAGGACCGAGAACAGTCCCTGCCATCCCATCATTCCGCCAGCTTGATCAAGAAGTGAGCCAGCCAGCCCGATCACCGCGCCAAAGAATGTATAGGTGGTGATTCTTCCAAGATGCAAAGGCAGAAAACTGGTTATGCGTGTAAGCAATGAGGCGTTGCTGTCATTTGTAATTTGAGCCTGACGCGCGGAATAGATGGCGACGATCCCGCCGCACATGCCGAGGCAATGACCAAAGCTGCTGATCAGTCCGGTGACGAAGGCAAGGGTCAGGCTGCTGAGCAGAGTGTTCATTTACAAGCCCAGGTCGAACAAGACCGATTGACTGACGCTGCCGCGTTTGATGATCACTTCGATCCGCCACCAACCGCGCATGGTGAATGGGGCGGAGGTGTGATATTTGCCGTCGGAAACGAATTCCATGCCGGGTTTGTTGGGCGGCATTGGCATGGATGGCATGGTCAAGTCCAGACTGATTTCGGCATCGTCCACAGGGTTTCCGCTGAGATCGGTGACTGTGACGTCAAATTCGGTGGGACCGCCAGCCTTTGCCGGGTATGGATTCAAAGTGATCGCGACGATCAGGTCGCCGGATTTTTGCGCGGCAGATCCGGCTTGCAGGTCGCCTGTGACCGATGTCACTTCACTCGAAGGCTCGATCTCCTTGCCGTCGCTTGCAACAGCCATAAGCTCCAGTTGGTAACCGCCGCCCATCCCCCCCATGCCGCCACCCATCATCATTTGAGAGCGTCTGGCGCGGATCGCGAAAACACCAAATATGATCAGCGCTGCCATGACGATTACAACAATAAATGCCACAGTTCTTTTCATGTTCAAGATCTCCTTTTGGAATTTTTTAAAGCATAACATGAAGTTATCAAATTTTTTGTAATGACGGATTAAAGAAATTGTAAAGAACCTGTCTGGTAAATAACCTTCTTTATCTCTTGCGGGTTACCAACCCGATCCATTCACTTTCAGGCGTATATGGTTGCCCTGTCAGGTCTCCCCACAAGCCTTCCAATAGAAAGCCGTTCTGTTCCAATTCTTCGCGGATGGTTGCAGGGGAATAATCTTGAAACCAGTTTCGATAGATCGATACCTTTCCATCAGCTTCCACGATGATGGACTGGTCCAGCCAGATGTCTTGCTCGGGATAATCAAAACCTTCCTCCAAAAGCAAGTGTGGGGTTGGTTTCCAAAATCCTGATTCGCAAACGGTCCAGCCGTTTTTGTTGCCGTGCTTTTTTCTACAGACACGAGTGGAGACGTCCAATACGAATTTTCCAGATGGCTTAAGTACGCGAGAAATATTTCGCAACAGAGTTGCGCGTTGATCTGGATTAAGAGGGCAGAAATCTCCATAGATCAATAGAACGGCATCAAACTGTTCATCAAGATCCAAGTTGAGATAATTTTGAAATCGATACGAGATACTTAATCCATTTTGGGCGGCGTAGTTGGATGCGAATTCGATCGAGCGATGAGAATAGTCGACTCCGGTGACTTTCATCCCAGACTGGGCGAGGCGGGATGTGTAAAGTCCGGGACCACACCCCAGGTCCAGAACAGACGCGCCTGCTTCGAGGGCGAGTGTTTTGATCAGCCAGTTGACCGTCTGGTTGATGGTATCAGTCCGGCGGCTGGCAGCGTCGATCTCTGGATTCAAGTGAGCGGCGAGCATCTGGCTTGAGATGTGCGGATCGTTCCAGAATAATTCTTCCCCGGGCGTGAACGGCTCAGGGATTTTTTGCAGATCGAGCAGACAGGGAATCAATTGCGCGAAGTCTTTGAGACTTTTCATTTTCACCTTAAGCGAATGAAGCGATCACCCCTGGACTGGAGCCGGGATGCTAAACCCAAAGGTGCTTCCAATTCCCACCTGGCTCTCTGCCCAGACCTGACCATTGTGTGCTTCGACGATATATTTTACGAGAGCGAGCCCAAGCCCCAGACCTTCCACGCCGCGGCGCAGAGGGTCTGCCATTTGATAGAAACTTTCCCATAGGTTCGGCAATTTTTCAGGCGGGACTCCCATGCCGGTATCCTGAACCGAGATGTTGAACTTGTTGCACTCCAGCCAGGCGCGAATGGAGATCGTTCCGCCTTCAGAAGTGTATTTGACGGCGTTGTCTGCCAGTTCGTGGATGGCGTCGATCAATCGCTCTTCATCTGCTTGTACTATCAAAGGGGTTTCAATATTAATTTTGAACTCGATTTTCTTGATGCGTGCTGAGCGCCTGAGAGTTAAGAGCGCCACATTAATAACCTCGGCAGGATTTACATCCTTTAATTTCAACATTCCCTGCTTGCGGACAAAGTCGGCATAGTTCACAAGGTTGTTGATCATTTCACTTGCGTTTTGAACGTTCTCAGTCAACTCATTAAATAGCTGGAGGTGCTCGTTGCTCATGGCGGAAGAGAATTGACCTTCAATGAGTTGAAGTGAAAAGATGGTCCGCGCTAATGGGGTGCGAAGTTCATGCGAAATCACGCCAATGAAGGCAGACTTCAAATGATCGAGCTCTTTCAACTGTTGATTTGCTTTTTCCAACGCTTGATTGGAAAGCACCAGTGCGGTCGTTCTTTCCTGAACCTTGATCTCGAGTTTTTGATTCGCTTCTTGCAAAAGAGAAGCGAGGCGTTCTATCTCCACCAGTTGCCCTTGAAGTTCCTGATTGACCTCTTGCAATTTTGCTTCTGCCTGACGGCGGGCTGTAATATCCTGTTTGATCGCGATCAGCCGGACGATCTCTCCCTGCTCATCGTGGACCGGCGCAATATGCTGTTCCTCGTGATAATGTGTGCCGTCCTTGCGACGGTTGATGAACTCTCCTGACCAGGATTTTCCGGATAACACAGTTTGCCAAAGGTTCTGATAAAAAGCCTTGTCGTGTTTCCCGGATTTGAAAATTCGGGTGTGGCTGCCGACAAGCTCATTTTGTGTATATCCTGTCATGCGGGTGACAGCGGGGTTGACCCACTGAATTACACCTTGTGTATCAGTGATCACGATGCCGTTCGCAGCGGCATTCATGGCGATGCTTTGGATCACCAGATCGTGGCGTGTGTTCCACCGCGGCATGGCATTTCGAATGACTGCCTGCACAAGCCGTCCGTATCCGGTAATGGGGGGCATTGGTCCCAGTGAAATGTCAACAGGGATCTGCACGCCTGATTTGTGAAGCAGGCTTAACACCGGGCGGCTGCTCATTGCCTTCACGATCGGATTCTTCTGATAATGCTCGCGCATTTCCGAGTGACGTGCGAATTGTGCAGGGATCAATATCTCAATGCTTTTGCCGAGCAACTCCTTTGATTCGTAGCCGGTGATATCCCTGCACCCCGGGCTGGTGAAAACGATCTGACCCTGTTCGTTCACCACAACGATCACATCCGGGCTGCCCATGATGATGGCTTCTGCGAATTTGTGCTGGTCTGTCTCTATGGGCAGATCCTCGTGGGATTCAAGCAGCGGAGTTTTTTGCTGTGTGTTGATGTATTGAATGATCGGTCGAAGCTGGGTATCGATCTGGCAGATGTGATTGATAAGCCAGTCTTCCAGTTCGGATTTAAGCTCGATCACTTCGACAAGGCTTGCTCCTTCCGAGCGGATCCAAGAAGACATGACCTGCAATTTTTCGCGGAACTTGGAGTGCTCAGCGCGATTAATGGCAGCGGCAGGACAATTGTATTGATCCATCATCGCTTCTTCGATCGGGAAGTGATTGGTGGTGTACGCAAGAAAATATTGCAGTGTATTTGAAATCTCTTCTGTGCCTTGCTTGTGAACGAGGGCATGATCGAACTGATTGAAGCGCTGAATCCACTCCTTGTGTTCATTGTCGATCTCATCAGACCCGGAGGTCATTTTTTCTTGATCCCATTTGATCGCCATGCAAAATCCTCAGGATGAAAAATTTTCCAGCAATTGATCGCTTGCCTTGTAATTATACAAAGGGAGAAAGTGAGAAAACCAGCTAAATATCGAATTGAAATGTTTTATTCACAACAGGTTAAATGGGAATTAAAGCCTCGGGTTGCAATCCCGTCTCGGTGATCAGACGCGGGACGACATCTTCCCAGCCCACAGGCATGATGTGAAGCCCATGAATACCCTGCTTTTCATATCCCCTGATCTTGCTTATCAATTCAAGCGCGATCTGCACGCCTTCTTCCTGCGCGTTGCCATTTTTCTCGGCGGCTTCCATGCGGTCTAGTATGGATTTGGGGACGACCACGCCGGGAACCTGTGTCATGAACTTTGACATCTTAAAACTCTTGAGCGGTGTGATACCGATCATGATGTAGACCTTGTCCAGAATATTGCGCTTGGCGAGTGCGTTGAGCCACACTTCCATACCATCGATATCAAATACAAGATTGGTCTGGAGGAACTGCGCGCCCGCATTGACTTTTTTATGTTCGCGGATCGCCTGAAACTTCGGCTCAGACGCGAAAGGAGAGGCTGCTGCTCCAAGGAAGAACTTGGGCGGGAATTTGATCTCGCGCCCATCGAGATATCGTCCTTCGTCCCGCATGCGGCGCAGGATCCAAAGCATCTGGATCGCATCCATATCGTTTATGTCCATCCGCCCTCGCGGTTGGGGGGCGAGCGCTGCGCTGTCACCGGTGATGCACAATACATTTCGAATCCCCATTGCGGTTGCGCCCAATATCTCGCCTTGCAGGCTGGCGCGGGTCCGGTCTCGTGCGGCGATCTGCATGACCGGTTCCGCACCATGGTCTACAGCCATCTTTGAGCAAGCCCAAGAGGTCATGCGCGGAGTGGCTGAGGCATTGTCTGTGAAGTTGATGGCGGTCACGTACGGCTTTACCGTGTCGATATTGTCGATCAGCTTTTTTGTGGACATTCCAAGCGGCGGGGTGATCTCGCAAGCCACAACAAATTCCCCAGCTTTAAATCTTTTCTCCAAATTCGAAGCGGGTTCGGTGTAGGCGGGGGCATGATATTGGTCGTCGCCATTCCACCATTCAGGCTGGCGCACCCTGCGAAAGATCAGCCCCACAGTTTTTCGGCGATCCTCACCCTGATTCAGAACGAGGCTTTTCATCACCTTGCCTGTGCCGATAGACCGGACGCACTCGGCAACATCCTTCCAGGTATCCTCGCCGACCTTATCCCAATCCAGCGGCGGAAGGACCTCAAGTAATTTTTCCTGATGACCCAATGCTTCAGACCGTTGGTAGATCTTGTACCAGATGCATGGTCGGGTCTTGTCTACATAGCAATGTTCCGAGGTTGAGCCTCCACAGGGTCCATTGCGCAGTCCTTTCGGACATTCCATGGGACAAATGAAGGCGGTCTCTTGCAGCAGGCAATTGCCGCACATGCGGCACCCAAAGAGCGGTCCCTTGATTGCATACTCAATATTCCCCATCAATTTGCGATTAAGGGATACATTCTTGAATGGTGAGTAGGCGGGCTGCCAGCGACGTCCCGGAGTGAGTAGGGGCATTGGAACTCCTTGCGGATATATTTTCAAATTTGAAAATGCGGTTTCTCCTGAGTATAGGTTGGAACGAACAAGATGGCAAGATGGGGTCTAAAAACTTAATGATAGAATGCGTTTTTATAAGGATCACGCCCATGACTCATTCAGACTTATCTAGCGCGCAAAATTCAAAAAAGCCTCTTGATGAGGTTCTAAGAGCGATCAGAGGGATGAAGAACGACCCTCTTTCAGGAGCAGGTACGAACATTGTGATCAGTCGGGGTAACCCCGGCGCGAAGTTGCTGCTCGTTGGAGAAGCTCCGGGTCCACAGGAAAATATTCAAGGGAAGCCATTTGTCGGACCTGCCGGTCAATTGTTGGATAAGATTTTACTAGCCGGGAATTTTGACCCCGATAAGGATGTTTACATCACCAATTCGGTTTTTCGTATGCCGCCAGGCGAAGATGGCAAGGCATTTCGCAAACCAACCGATCTGGAAGTGGAATTTTACCGACCGTTCGTTTTTGAGATCATTGACGCGATCGACCCCAAGATTATTCTGTTGACTGGCAATGTGGCTTGTCAATCCATTTTGAAAAAGACCGGCATCACTTCTCTGCGTGGGCAATGGACTCAAATTCAGGGAAGATGGATCATGCCAATTTTCCATCCTTCTTATTTGTTGAGGAATCCGTCGCGGGAACCAGGGTCTCCCAAAGCCCAAATGTGGGACGATATTCGCGAAGTCAGAAAAAAATATGACGAATTATCAACTGGATCCAAAAAATAAATTGATCATTCAAAATCATTGACTCTTTTGATATTTCGAGTAGAATACCGCCCAATATGTTTATAAAGTTTGTTCTGCCTCGTACCCGTCGTCCCGAACCCACTTCCCAGAGAAGGTTGGGAGCTTTTTGTTTGGAAGACGCAAGCGCGAGCGTGAACTAACACGGTCAAGTCAAACCAAAACAGCCCTCCTTCTCGGAGGGCTGTTTTATTTTCAAAATTCAAGGAGTAAAAATGAGTCCAAAGTCGAAACCTAGTGTCAAGAAAGTTGTATTAGCTTATTCAGGCGGATTGGATACTTCTGTCATCGTGCCATGGCTGAAGGAAAACTATGGCTGTGAAGTTGTTTGTTTCTGTGCCGATGTCGGTCAAGGAGATGAGGATCTGGCGGGGTTGAAGGATAAAGCCATAAAAAGCGGTGCAAGTGAATTTGTCATTCATGACATGAAGGAAGAATTTGTCAGTGAGTATCTTTTCCCGATGCTCAAAGCGGGGGCGGTGTATGAGCACAAGTATTTATTGGGCACTTCGGTTGCCCGTCCTTTAATTGCAAAACATCTCGTAGAAGTAGCGCACCAAACCGGCGCGGATGCGATCGCGCATGGCGCGACAGGCAAAGGTAATGATCAGGTGCGCTTTGAACTGACCGTCATGGCTCTTGACCCACGACTTAAGATCATCGCCCCGTGGCGTGAGTGGGATATTCGTTCCCGCGAAGATGCGCTCAACTATGCGGCGAAGCACAACGTGCCTGTGACCGCCACTATCAAATCCATTTACTCGCGCGATTCAAACCTTTGGCATCTTTCTCACGAAGGCGGTTTGCTCGAAGATCCGTGGAACGAACCCGAAGAGATCATGTTCCAAATGTCCACTTCACCGGAGAATGCGCCCGATGAAGCCGAATATGTGGAGATCGAATTTGAGAGCGGTAATCCGGTTTCTGTGAATGGCGAAAAACTTTCGCC
>JAGNWT010000097.1 GCA_017985935.1 Anaerolineales bacterium
TCAATGAAGGCGTGCATTGGCTCCGGGTTCGTGGCGGAATGTCCGCCGGCGATGATGATCGGGTGAGACTCGTCTCGGTCTGCCGAGCGGATGGG
Source organism: Anaerolineales bacterium (assembly GCA_017985935.1). GTDB lineage: Bacteria > Chloroflexota > Anaerolineae > Anaerolineales > Villigracilaceae > Villigracilis. The sequence continues at coordinate 96 of JAGNWT010000097.1, forward strand.
AATGCCTGCGAGCTCGAGGATATTGAGGGTGTTGGTGTAGAGGGTCTCGTAGGGCAGGGTGAAACCGATCAGGTCAAAACTGATCAGGGGTCGTTTGGACTCGAGGGTGTACAGCGGAATGCCGTGCTCGCGCATCAAGGCTTCCATATCCAGCCACGGCGCGTAGGCTCGTTCCGCCAGCGCATCTTCACGCTGATTGATCTGATCGTAGAGGATCTTGATCCCAACATTTGAGATGCCGATGTCATAAATATCGGGGAAGACAAAGGCGACCCTTGTTTGGATCTTTTCCCAATCTTTGACGATGCTGTTGAGCTCACCGCCGACATAGCGGCCGGGCTTTTGTACCTTTAAAAGGATGCGGTCTAATTTGGATTCGATCTGTTCCGGAGTTAACATGGGCGAAATTATACTAGAGTTGTCAAAATAATAGACCGAGGATGTGAGTCCTCGGTCTATGTTATGAGCGATGATAAAAGGTTGCTTTGTTATGCAGCTTGCGGCTTTTGGGTCAGGTCGCGTCCCCACAGCCACAGGGCGCCGAGACCTGCCAATTCTATGAGCAGGGCGAACAACCAGCCAATGAACGGCAGGGCTGCGAGCAAAGCGACAATGATCGCGCCGATCACGAGCGGCCAAACCTTATGGTCTGCCATGCCGGGGTTGATGCGTCCAAGGATCAACTTGCCGCCGAGCCAGGCAACTGTGACCTTCGTCAGGAAGGAAGCGACGAGAACGAAGCTCACGATCAAGGCAAAGATGGACAGGATGCCGACCCAGATGATGGTGCCGCTAACTCCGCCAAGTGTCAGCGCTCCGAAGAACATGCCGCCCAGGATCATTGCGATGAAGATCAACAACAGGGCGAAGAAAAATGCTGCGTAGGAGAAGAGTCCCCAACCGAGGGTTGCAGCAGGCTGAGATTGCACCTTATCCATCAAGGATTTGATGAACGATGGGACGAGCCAGCCCAGCAACAACCCAAAGATAATGAGTGTGACGATGCTGCGAACCAGGTCAAGAGACCACTTCATGGCGGCTTGAGCGGCGGTGGGCTTCGCAGGAGTTTGAGTGGGGTCCATCACAGGCTGTGATTGTGAGACCTTGCCAGCCACAGAGCCTTCGGGGATCTCGATCTTTTTGGTTTGAGTGTATTCAAGGTTGCCCTTGATCTTCGCGCCATCGTTGATGGTGAAGCCGGGTTTTACGGTCGGGAACCGAACGCCCGATTGCGACATGTACATGGAGGGCGGAGGTCCGCTGGCTTCGGGGTCGCCGACTTGCGCGTTCACATCTCCGCCGAACTCGCCGCTCAATTCGAGCGAGCCTGCGCCAACCAACACGTCACCGGCGATCTTACCTTCGAGCAAGCCCTGACCGGAAGCCAGTGCGAGCTCACCTTCGATGGAACTTCCGCTCTGAGCCTCGAGGCTGGCGCCCGCGGCGACAACATCCCCGCCCACAACGGCATCCTTGCCGATCTGAAGAGCAGCTCCAGCGATACGGGCATCATCTGTGACTGTGCCGTTGATGGTCACGCTTTGTCCGGCGGCGATCAGATCACCGTCCACGGTGCCGTTAATGGTGATGTTCGCGCCGACCACGATCAGGTCGCCTTTGACCGTTCCTTCGAGGGTAAAGTCCGCTGCGGAAACGTACAAGTCATCTTCGATGACCTCGTCCGCTCCGATCACTATGGTTTCGCCCGAACGGCCGTCAAAAGCCAGCGCGGGGGTTGCGAATGTAAGCGCCAAGAGGGCGATCACTGAAAAAATAGATAGAAACTTGGTTATGGTTTTCATGGATTCTCCTTTGATTATTGCTTTCCAAGTTCAATATACGAGCCTGCATGCCGAAGGTTGCGCCCGTATTGAAAAATCCGATGTCAACCGGTTTGCGTGCGTTTAAGGCAGGTCTTTGTAAACACTCATGTTCGCAGGCTCACTCCAATACCATTTAAGGATCTGAATGAACCAGCCGCAGAATAGATCGGGCTGGCTTTCCATCAACGATCGTAGTTCGTCCATGCTGCGGTAACTGATCTCAGAGATCTCCACTGGGTCGAAATTGACTGCGGCTGGGTTTACCGTGCCTTTGTAAAGTGCACTTACCTCATTATCGTTCAGCCCGTAATTCATCCTGAATTTGACAAGCGGGGTGAGGGTTATGCCTGTGACGCCCATTTCCTCCCTCAATCCGCGTAAAGCGGCGGCTTGATAACTTTCGCCAGCTTTGACATGCTCCGAAACCGAGCAGTCCAGCAGCGAAGGCGAGTGGACACGGTCCGCGCTGCGCTTTTGCACCAGCAAGTCGCCATTTTCATCGAACAAAAAAACGTGCGCGCCACGATGCCAAAGTCCATGCTGATGCACGACCGAGCGCATTTCCTGGTGTGTTACCTCATCATCTTCGTTCACAATATCCAAAAGTTCATCTGCCATGTCATGCTCCTTTCTTCAAATTTTACCTTCCAAATAAAAAGGACGTGGCGTAATCCACGTCCTTTTTATTATTTTGGATGAACAGCTCTATCCGAACAGGTCGATCAACTGCTTCACATGGACAACGCCGTCAAAGCCTTTGAGTTCGCCTTTGCGGATCTCAGCTTTTTCACCATCCGCATCGCCGAGGCAGGAGACGATCACATCGCCCGCACTGACATCTTCTTTTTCGGTATAGTGATTGGTGGTCACGATGACGTTCGCGCCGGCGGCTTTCGCGGCGGCGAGGCCGTTCTTGGAATCTTCCACGACCATCACTTCATCAGGCTTGAGCCCAAGTTTTTCGAGGGCGAGGTTGTAGATGGCTGGATCGGGTTTTTTCTTTTCAACTACATCGCCTGCCAGTACCACTTCGAACTTGATGTCTTTGAGCGGACCTTCGGTGATGGCTTTCGCAGCCTGCTCATTGGATGTGGTGCAGATGGCGAGTTTGAGACCCGCATCCATCGCCTCTTTCATGAACCGGTGAATGCCCGGGCGCAGTGGCAGTTTGCCCGTCTCGATCAATTCCACGAACAGGGCTGTCTTGCGCTTGTGCATATCCTTGACGAGCGCATCGATCTCGGCTTCGGTTAACGGCTTGGAGAAGCCCTTGGTTTGCCAATGCTTCTTCATACGTTCCTTGCCGCCGCCGACCTGCAGAAGTTCGTGGTAATACTCGATATCCCATTCGTCTGTGAAACCGAACTCTTTGAAGGTCATGTTGAACGATACTCGGTGACCATCGCGCTCGGTGTCGATGATGACGCCATCCTGGTCGAAGAACACTGCCTTTATTTTAGACATGCTTATCTCCATTTTTTCCACAGAGAACACGGAGGGCACGGATTTGTTTGCGTGTCCTGTGTGCCCTCCGTGGTAAAGGCTTTATTATTTCTTCACGCCGAAGAATTCAAGCACGGTATTGACGAAGAGTTCGTTCTCTTCCTTGGAACCAATGGTCACGCGGAACCAGCCATCGGAGCCGTACTTCTTGCTTTCGCCGCGAAGGATGATACCCTTGGTTTCGGCGTAGGCGAGCACTTCCTTGCCGGTCTTGCCGGTTTCGCCGCAGTCGAACAAAATATAGTTCGCTTTGGAATGCATGACGTAGAAGCCGGGGATGACACTCAAGGCTTCGCTGATGTAATCCACCGCATCATTGTTGAACTTGACGCGTTCTGCCAGACCTTCGGTGTCTTCAAACGCCGCAAGCGCAGCCCACATGGGGATGGTACCTACGTTCCACGGCAGGAGCGAGCCAGCGACCTGTTTGAGGGTGTCTTCATGGGCAATGGTGTAACCAAAGCGCATACCAGCCAAACCATACGCCTTGGACATGGTGCGGGTGACAAATACATTCTTGTATTTCTTGGTCAACTCGACCTGAGACATACCCAAACCGGCATATTCAATGTAGGCTTCATCAACGACAAGCGGAATGCCCAACTTGGCGAACGGTTCGAAGTGCTGCGGGTCCATGAAGTTACCGCTGGGGTTATTGGGGTTGGGGATGACGATGATCTTGGTTTTGTCTGTGATGGCGTTCATCAGACCTTCATGGTCGAAGATGAGTTTGTGATCTTTATAGATCATCGGCACAGAGACCATCTTGGCGCCGAGCAATGTTCCGCGCAGACCGTAAATGCCGAAGCACGGTGTGTGCTGAATGACTTCGTCGCCGGGTTCGAGGAACATGCGGAAGATGTTATCGTACACTTCGCTCGAGCCGTTGCCGATCATCACGTTCTGCGGTCCCGCCACGCCGTTGATCTCGGCGATCTTGCTGCGGACGATGAGTCCCTGATCGGGATAGCGGTTCGTCATCTTGGCGTATTTGAACATCGCCTCCAATACCTTATCCGAAGGGGGAAGGGGATTCTCATTGGACATCATGCGGTGCAGTTCAGGCTTGCGCCAGGCGAGTTCGATATGGTCCGAAATGTACATCGGGATGCCCTTAACCCACGGGGCGTAGTATTCTTCAATATTCTTCATTTTCTTAATTCTCCTAAATGTTTTTCAAATTATGCTAAAGACCGTTTTTTTTGATGGTCCTTATTTTTTGTGAATTAGGCTTTGCCGTTGCAGCCGAGTTTGTCCATCCAGTGCATTACTGCTTTGCGGGTCGCGTCGCGGACGAAGACATCCAGTTTGCCGGGGTCGTATTCGTCGCGGTGAGCGCTCAGGTATTCCCATTTCGCATCGAGCAGGGTGTGCTTCAACTCGGTGGAGACGTTGAACTTCGCGCCGCCGGCTGCGAGCAATTTGGCAACATAATCATCGGGCAGACCGGTGCCGCCGTGGACCACGAGCGGGGTCTTGATGCCATTGCTGTTGAGCATCTTGTGGATGGTCGCCATGCGTTCGAAGTCGATCTTCGGATTCTTGGTCTTGTACACGCCGTGCGCCGTGCCGATGGCAGGAGCGAAAATGTCCACGCCGGTGCGCTCAACAAATTCGATCGATTGCTCAGGGTTGGCGAGTTGCGCTTCATCTTCCGCGACCTTGATCTGGTCTTCCACGCCGCCCACAGTTCCCAACTCGCCTTCGACAGAAATGCCGCCGATGGCATGGCAGTAATCCACTACTTCCTTGGTCTGGCGGATGTTCTCTTCGTAGGACTGCTTGGAGGCGTCGATCATGATGTTGGTGTAACCGGCATCCGCGCACTTCTTGCAGTAGTCAATGCTGGTGGAGTGGTCAAGATGCAGGCAGACCGGCACCGGCGCAGATTCGGCCAGTGTGCGGTAGATGTTCACCATCATCTGTGTTCCCAGGAACTGGGAGGGCTTGACCGAGGTCTGCACGATGACAGGCGCTTTCTTTTCGATCGCCGCATCGATCACCGCTTCAAATTGCAACAGGTCGGTGACGTTGAACGCGCCGACCGCCCAGCCTTCCTGTGCCGCGGGGATCATGATTTCTTTTGCATTTACGATGGACATTTAGTACTCCTTGTTTGGTTATCTGTTTTCAAATTATTTTTTCGATTGAAGAATGCAAGGTATTTGTTATCCTGCATTCTGACTTCTTTATTTTTTCTTTGCCACGTCCTTCAGCCATTGCTCCCAACGATAGTCGGTGACATGCTGGCGGTAGCGCCCAAACCACAAATTGGCATATCCCTGAAAATCCTCTTCCAGTGTAGAGATGACCGTCTGTGTGGTTCCCCACATCGCCTCGTGCAGTTCAGACATCGGCCACATCAGGCGCAGGCGGGCGTAGTGCTTGTCGGTCACTTCTCCGAAATATTCATAAAGAAACCGTTCAACCTGTTCTTCGTTGAGGCGGTGGTGATGCGAGAAGTTGGCGAGATCAAAGAAGATGTCTCCCATGCCGGCATATTCCCAATCCAAAAGGCGGATCTCGCCGATCTCACCGGGGACTTCTTCGTCCAGCCAGTTGAGATTTAGCAAGTCGTTGTGGCAGGGGGTCGGCACGTAGGGGTCCTTTGCCAACGCCTTACGGACTTCGTTCATTTTCTTCAGGATGAAGTCCCAGTCAAACGGAAATTTCGCACCCTTGGACTTCGCTACCTTGGTCAACATTTCCACGCGCTTGAACACATTGAACTCACCCTTTAGTTTGGGTGCGCAGCGATGGAAGAGGCGGATCTTTTTTGCAACGCGGGCGAGGTAATCGGGCGTCTTGATCAATTCCGGAGAGATGGGCTTTCCGGTGATGAAGCGCGTCACGATGTAACCTTCAGGCTCAATGAAGTATACGATCTCCGGCGCGATACCCAACTCACCAGCGGCTTTGTTTGCGGCATGTTCAACATCACGTTTGATGCCCAACAGTTCGGTGTTTGCCCCCGCGAGACGGATCACATACGACCTTCCGTCCGCATCAACTTTGAAATTCAAGTTGGTGATCCCGCCGCTCAGCGGGGTCCGTTTGATGTTTTTAGACTCCGCCAGAAACGGCACTTTCTCGATGGCCTTATCAATTGCAAGCGTTGACATAGATCAGCATCCTTCCTTTGGTTTGGATTTTGTGTTTTATGACGATGAACCTTTATGACGGATAAAGGTTCATCGTCTTTGGTCTTCACTTACGCCTTAATTCTTTCGCCTTTCGGGTCCCACAGGACAGACGGCGCCACCTCAGCGTTCATCTGTTCCCCAAAGCATTCCACTTGCAATTTTGTGCCGACCTTAGCGTATTCCAATGGAAGGTAGGCGTATGCGATGGATTTGTTCACAGAATAGCCAAATCCGCCTGAAGCCACCCAGCCCACGATCTTATCGCCCGAGCGGATGGGCTCCTTGCCGAGGACGATCGTGCGGTCATCAGCCAGAGTAAGGGTGCATAGTTTGCGTTTGAGCCCTTCTGCCTTTTGTTTGGTGAGCGCATCTTTGCCGGTGAAACTCTCTTTGTCGAGTTTCACTGCGAAACCAAGACCGGCTTCGTAGGGAGTGTAGTCCGGTGAAATTTCACCGCTCCAATAACGATAACCCTTTTCAAGGCGCAAGGTGTCAATGGCTTTGTATCCGCCTGCGACCATGCCTTCGGGTTCGCCGGCTTCCCAGAGTGTGTCCCACAACCGCAGACCGTACTCCGTGGGGCAGTAGAACTCCCAGCCGAGCTCGCCAACATAGGTCACGCGCGAAGCGAGAACGGGGATGTCGCCAATGGTGATGCGCTTGCTGGTCATGTAGGGGAAGCCCGCGTTGGACACATCGTCCATCGTGGCTTTTTCCAAGATCTTGCGGGCTTTCGGTCCCCACATGCCGATACAAGCCAGCGAGGAGCCAACATCTTCGATGGCGACCGTTCCATCTTCGGGCATGTTCAACGAGAGCCAGGACATATCGTGCTGACCGAAGGCGGTACCCGTAACAATGAAGAAGCGATCCTCGGCAAGGCGGGTAACGGTGAAGTCGCACTCAATACCGCCGCGTTTGTTGAGGGCTTGCGTGTATACAATTGAGCCTACCGGTTGGTCGATCTCATTGGCGCAGACCGTATTGAGGAATTTCAAAGCGCCTGCTCCGCGGACTTCAAACTTATTGAATGAGGTTTCATCAAAGAGACCGGCGTTTTCGCGGGTCATCAAATGCTCGTGACCGATGGCGCGGCTCCAGTTGTGGCGTGCCCAACCGCGCGGTTCGTGACCGTGGGTGGCAAGTTCTTCATATTTACGGAACCAGTTCGGACGCTCCCAGCCCATTTTTTCGCCAAAAGAGCAGCCAAGGTCGCGCAGGCGGTAATAGGTGGGGGAGATCCGCACGTTTCGCTTGGACATTCTTTCTTCTCCGGGGAAGTGAATGTCATAGTATTGCGTGTAGGTTTCAAAGGTGCGGGCGACCGTGTAATTGATGCTGTTGTAATTGGGTCCAAAGCGGCGGACATCAAGCCGCCACATATCCCACTCGGGGCTGCCGTCGATGATCCATTCAGCCATTACCTTGCCGATGCCGCCCGCGCCGGCGAGTCCGTGAGCGCAGAAGGCGCAAGCCACCCAAAATCCTTTGACGGTGGTCGGACCAAGCAGGAACTCGCCGTCAGGCGTAAATCCTTCCGGACCGTTCAAGAGCATCTTCACTTCCGCGGTTTCCACGGCGGGCACACGGCGGATGGAGTTTTCCATCAACGGAGTGAAGCGTTCCCAATCGGGTGGGAGCAGTTGGAATTTGAAATCTTTGGGAATGCCGTTCATGCCGAAGGTGGCAGGCTGACGTTCGTATCCGCCGGTGACCAATCCGCCGACTTCTTCGCGCCAATAAACGAGCAAGTCTGGGTCGCGCAGGTTGGGGAATTTGCTGGTGACGCCTTCAATGGGCTTGGTCATGATATAGAGATGCGCCATCGGCACGACTGGCAGGTTCAAGCCTACCATCTTGCCGATCTCGCGTCCCCACATGCCTGAAGCGTTGACGACGATCTCGGTCTTGATCGTGCCTTTGTCTGTGACCACTTCGCTCACGCGTCCGTCCTTGAGATTGATGGCCGTAACGCTGGTGTTGGTGAAGATCTTCGCGCCGCGATTCTTCGCGCCCGCGGCGAGAGCGTTGGTCAAACCGGTCGGGTCGATGCTGCCATCGTTCGGAGTGTACGCAGCGCCGAGCACGCCATCCAAAGACATGAGCGGGAATTTATCCTGCGCTTCTTTGGGGGTGATCAGTTCCATCGGTACACCGAAGGAGCGGGCCATGCCCACGAGACGCTTGGTTTCTTCCATGCGTTCTGCGGAGCACGCCAGACGAATTCCGCCCACTTCACGCCAGGAAGTATCCACGCCAGTTTCTGCCTTTAACTTGCGGTACAGATCGGTACTATAGTGCATCATGCGGGTCAGGTTTGCGTCGGAGCGCATTTGACCGACAAGCCCTGCGGAGTGCCAGGTGGAGCCGGAGGTTAGCTCGTGCTTTTCAAGGATGACGACATCCTTCCAGCCCATGAGCGTTAGATGGTAGGCGATACTGCATCCGCCCACGCCTCCGCCGATGATGACGACCTGTGCTTGTGTTGGGAATTCAGACATTGATCTTCTCCTTGTACAATGTAATAGGTCACGTATGAAACGTGACCTACGAAGTTTTTTGCCAGACGGAATCTGGGCGAGCCATTTCTGCTACGATGTCAAATGTTGATATTGCGCCAAGAGGGAATGCATCCGCGTCGTCCTTGTCAATGACCACCAAACGGTGATGATGATTTTGGATCATGATGTCGGCTGCTTCACGCAAGGTGGCGTGGATGTCGATGGTCAGCGCCGGGTGCATCACATCGCGGACGATCAGCTTTTCACCCAGGCCTTCCTTTACAAATCGCAGCAGGTCATGACCGCTGACCACGCCAAGGATCTTTCCCTTTGCATCCACCACCAGAACCGAGCGCCAGCCTGAGGATGTCATGGCGCGCGCCGCAGATGCAACGGTGGTCTTGCCGCGGCAAACGAGAATAGCGTCGGACATCACATCGCCCACGGTCTCGCGTTTTGATCGAATCTCGCTGGCGATGCTGGCGACAAAATCTGAAAGGGAGATGATGCCGACCGGTTTCCCGTTCTCTGTCACCAGAAAGCGGCTGACCCTTTTTTCGATGAAGCGCTCTGCTGCTTCGGCGAGGGGAATGTTCGCTTCGACAGAGTCGACCGGGTGCGTCATTAGATCGGCGGCGGTCAACTTCCGCATCACGGTCAGGCTGTCTGCATCAGAAGAAAGCCATTCGCCGGCCATCAGATCGAAGTCGGTGATGACCCCCATGATGCGCCCGTCTCGGTCGGTTACGAATAAAGCATGAACTTGATGTTGGTTTAGTAAAACAGCCACTTGCCCCAAGGTTGCTGTGGGTTTGCAGGTAATAACACCTGGATGCATAAGATCTTTTACAAGTTTAGCCATCTTGATTCCTTGTTGTTCTGGTGAAAATTGAGCACGAATCGGGCTGCAAGTAATGCGCGGATTATAATTAAAAAGTCAAAAACTTGCAAATTCCTTCAAATTCTTATATAATCGTTCGAATGAGTAAACCTCTCATCCCGGCTCAGCGGCGTGAAAAAATTCAGGAATATCTGTCAGTTCATCAGATCGCCCGCTCGGTGGATTTGTGTGAATTGCTGGAAACGTCAGAAGCAACGGTCCGCCGTGACCTGGAATGGCTGGAGCAAAAGGGAGTTTTGGAACGCACGCACGGGGGAGCGATCTTGAGTCAGCGCATGATCTTCGAGCAGGAATATCAACAGCGCGCTCAGCACCACCCCGAAGAAAAAAAACGCATTGGCGAACTCGCCGCTTCATTGATCGAGGATGGCGACATTGTTTTTATTAACAGCGGCACGACCGCCACGCAAGTGCTTCAGCACATTCGGCGCGATTCCCGCATAACGGTCTTTACCAACAACGTCAGCGCGGTGATGGATCTTGGGGACCCGGGCTTTCACTACTATATGACCGGAGGCGAGTTCCAGTCACGCTCCAACTCTCTGGCCGGACGTTTCGCTCTCGACAATTTGGGTCTGGTCTATGCCAATAAAACCATCCTCGGCGTGGACGGTGTCAGCCTTAAGCACGGCTGCACCGTGCCGACCAATGCCGAGGCAGAAGTGGTGCGCCGTATGATCGAACGAACCAAGGGGCAGGTCATCATCATTGCAGATCATAGCAAGTGGGGAGTGGTCTCCAATTTTCAGGTGGCAAACATTAATGAAATTGATAAACTTGTGACCGATGAGGGCTTCAGCAATTCTGCCATTCAAGACCTTGCTGAACACTCCATCGAAGTTTTGAAAACGAACGAAACCACAACAAACCAAAATCAATAAGGTGAACCTATGAAAGATCATGCAGAGATCGTTGTCATTGGCGGTGGGATCTATGGTGCGCAGGTTGCTTATCACCTCGCAAAGAACGGACGCAAGGACGTAATCATCATTGAGAAGGGCGAGATCGCCAGCGGCGAATCTTCGCACGCGGCGGGATTGGTGACTCAGTTCGCCACCTCGCAAGCCATGCTGCGCTTCCGCATGTATAGCGTGGAGTTGTATAAGGAGTTGGGGTTGTTCAGCACCGTGGGTAGCCTACGGGTGGCTTCGAGCAAGGAGCAACTGCTTGAAATGGAACGCAGTGTCAGCCGCGCCAAGGCGCTGGGGCTGGATTGCGAAGTGGTAGGTCCGGAAGAAACTTCCAGACATATGCCGCAGATTTCGAAGAACGATCTTTTTGGCGGCATTTACCTGCCCGGTGACGGTCAACTTGACCCGTACACTGTAACAACGTCGATGGCGAAGTTTGCCAAAGACCTCGGTGTTGAAATTTACACCAACACCCGCGTAACCGGAATCAAAGTGTCTGCGAAGGGAGAGGTCGAAGCGGTCGTAACCGATAAAGGCACGATCCGATGCGAGATCATCATCAATGCGGCAGGTATGTGGGCGCCGCGCATCGCCGCCATGGCGGGACTGCACGTCCCGACCACTCCTGTCGATCATCAGCATATTGCGTTGCGGGCAGTGCCGGGACATGAGTTCTCTGCAGACACGCCTTGTTTGCGCGACCCGGATAACTTGGTGTACATGCGACAGGAACAGGGCGGGCTGGTCATCGGTGGATATGAGCCGAAGCCGCTTCCGCGCTGGATCGATGGCACACCCTGGGAGCATGGCAGCAAATCCTTCCCCGGTGATTTTGACCAATTTGAAATGTTGCTCGAAGGTGC
>JAGNWT010000143.1 GCA_017985935.1 Anaerolineales bacterium
GGCATTGACCAGACCCAGTCTGCGACCAACCCAGGCGGAAACATGGAAGGCAAGGAAGTCCGCTTTGGGATCGTGAATTCCGTGCTGTGGGCAACCGTGACGACCGCCGCCTCGAACGGCTCGGTCAACGCCATGCATGACTCCTTCATGCCGCTGGGTGGACTCGTCCCGATGTGGCTCATGCAACTTGGCGAGATCATCTACGGCGGTGTGGGGTCGGGCTTATATGGCATGTTGGCGTTCGTCATCATCGCAGTCTTTGTCTCTGGTTTGATGGTGGGACGCACCCCTGAATATCTCGGCAAGAAGATCGAAGCCTACGAAATGAAGATGGCGTCCATCATCATTCTCATCCCTGTCATGGTGGTATTGCTCGGCACCGCTGTGGCATTGATGACCGAAGCAGGACGAGCGACGATCTTCAACCCGTCTGCGCATGGGTTCAGTGAAGTGCTGTATGCGTTTTCGTCCGCTGGCAATAACAACGGCTCGGCATTTGCAGGGTTGGGCGCGAACACGCCTTTCTATAACATCGCACTCGGTATCGCCATGTTCATTGCGCGTTATTGGCTGGCGATTCCCGTTCTGGCGATTGCAGGTTCACTAGCGAACAAGAAGAAAGTCCCTGCCAGTGCTGGGACCTTGCCCACACACACCCCGCTCTTCATTGCCTGGGTCATCGGCGTCATCATCATCGTTGGCGCGCTGAGTTTCCTGCCCGCTCTGGCACTCGGACCGATTGTTGAGCACTTAATGATCTTCGGATGATTCTTAAATACAAAGGACACCAAGGTCACGAAGGAAAAACATTTGTGACCCTTTCCCTCCTTTGTGTAATTTGTGCCCTTCGTGTTTAAAAAATGGATTACCTATGACTACTAAAAACAAATCCCAAGCCCGCCGCGAAATGTATCAACGCGCTGTGCTGGAATCCTTTATCAAACTTAACCCGCGCTGGATGGTACGTAATCCTGTCATGTTCGTGGTGGAAGTGGGCAGCGTACTCACCACCCTGTTGTGGATCCAATCTCTCATCGGCGAAGGCGAAGCGCCCGCTGGTTTCATCGGCGCGATCGCGCTTTGGCTGTGGTTCACGGTCTTATTCGCCAACTTTTCTGAAGCGGTTGCCGAAGGACGCGGCAAAGCCCAAGCCGAGTCATTACGTAAAGCAAGGCAAGATACACCTGCAAAAAAAGTTAGTGCAAAAGTTGAGAAATTTGAAAGCTCGAATGTTGAACATGAAATTGTTTCATCAACGACATTGCGAAAAGACGACTTATATCTTGTTGTAGCGGGAGATATTCTCCCCGCCGATGGCGAGATCGTGGTTGGAATCGCTTCGGTGGATGAAAGCGCTGTAACAGGTGAATCCGCTCCAGTTGTGCGTGAGGCGGGCGGTGACCGTTCCGCTGTCACAGGCGGCACGCGCCTCCTTTCCGATTGGCTCATCATCCGTGTCAGCGCCGACCCTGGGCAGGGATTTCTCGACCGCATGATCAGCATGGTTGAAGGCGCGAAGCGTCAGAAGACGCCGAACGAGATCGCGCTCAACATTTTGCTGGCGGGCTTCACCATCATCTTTCTCATCGTCTGCGCCACACTGCTGCCGTATTCAATTTATAGTGTCGAAGCCAGCGGGCAAGGCACACCCATCACCATCACAGTGCTCATCGCGTTGCTCGTGTGTCTCATCCCCACTACTATCGGCGGTCTGCTTTCTGCCATCGGTATCGCGGGCATGGATAGAATGATCCAACGCAACGTCATCGCCATGTCGGGTCGCGCGGTGGAAGCGGCGGGCGATGTGGATGTGTTGCTGCTCGACAAAACCGGCACCATCACGCTCGGCAATCGTCAGGCGGTTGAGTTCATCCCCGTCAATGGCGCAAACGCACACGAACTTGCCGAAGCTGCACAACTCGCCTCGCTGGCTGACGAGACTCCCGAAGGTCGCTCCATTGTGGTGCTTGCCAAAGAAAAATTTGGTCTGCGCGGTCACACTGTGGATGGTATGCACTTCATCCCATTCACTGCGCAAACGCGCATGAGTGGAGTCAATTTCAATGGGACGCAAATCCGCAAAGGCGCGCCAGACACAATGATCGGATTGATTCAATCGAACGGAAACGGTGTCGCCTCAAATCTCAAGCCGACAGTGGATTCCATTGCCCGAGCCGGTGGGACTCCGCTGGTAGTGACTCGCGACAACAAGGCGCTGGGAGTCATTCACTTGAAGGACATCGTCAAAGGCGGCATGAAGGAACGCTTTGCGCAACTGCGCAAGATGGGCATCAAGACCGTGATGATCACTGGCGACAATCCACTCACGGCTGCCGCCATCGCTGCCGAAGCAGGCGTGGATGATTTTCTCGCGCAAGCCACGCCCGAAGCAAAACTCAAACTCATCCGTGAATATCAAACGGGTGGACGCTTAGTCGCAATGACAGGTGACGGCACCAACGACGCGCCCGCCCTTGCTCAAGCCGATGTTGCCGTGGCGATGAACACAGGCACACAACCCGCGCGTGAAGCCGCCAACATGGTGGATCTGGATAGCAACCCGACGAAGTTAATCGAGATCGTGGAGATTGGTAAACAATTACTGATGACTCGCGGTGCATTGACTACCTTCAGTCTTGCCAACGACGTGAGTAAATACTTTGCGATAATCCCTGCCGCGTTTGCCAGCACATATCCGCAGTTGAATGCGCTGAACATTATGCGCCTTGCTACCCCCGAAAGCGCGATCATGTCTGCCGTGATCTTCAATGCGCTCATCATTATCGCCTTGATTCCGCTGGCGTTGCGCGGCGTGCCCTATCGTGCGGTTGGAGCAGCACAACTCTTACGCGACAATCTTTTGATCTATGGTCTTGGCGGTTTGCTCGTGCCGTTCGTTGGGATCAAGGCTATCGATATGTTGTTGGTGGCGTTGCATTTAGTTTAACGATGTAACAAGTGACACAAACTCAGGAGTACAAAATGAAAACAAAACTTTCCCTTTCCAAACTTATTGGCATTCTTTCCACGGCTGGGCTTGCGGCTGCAAGTATTTCACCAAACACCTTCAATATTCCCCTCCCCGTGCGCCCGTGGCTTTTCATGTTCACCATTGCGTGGGCGTTACTGCTCGCTTCTGGAGTCTTTTCATGAAAGCACAACT
>JAGNWT010000098.1 GCA_017985935.1 Anaerolineales bacterium
TGATGAATCCCACTGCGTCACTTCCGCTCGCCGTCTTCTTCCAACTCGGCTCACCCTACCCCGAAGTCCGCGAGCGTGGATATGCCGCCGCATTGATTCTAACCATCGCAGTGCTGTTGGTCAGTTTCGGGTCGCGTTGGTTGGCATCGCGGTTAAACAGGTACACGATCAAGTAGGGGCGCGGTCCTCGCGCCCTTGTTTGTGCCCAACAAGAAATTGGGCGGGGAGACCCCGCCCCTACGAAGGACATAAAATGAACAACACCCACATTCAAGTTAAAAATCTCAACGCCTATTACGGCAAGCAACATGCCTTGAAAGACATCAACATCGAAATCCCCAAGAACCAGATCACCGTCATTATGGGTCCCTCTGGCTGCGGCAAGACCACTTTATTGAAAACCTTCAACCGCTTCTTTGAGCTGAACGAGAACGTCAAACTCACCGGCGAAGTACTCGTGGATGGTGAAAATATCTACGACCTCAACGTGGACGTGACCGAAGTCCGCAAGGTGGTGGGCTTGCTCGCACAACGCCCCTCGCCATTGCCGATGTCTATTTACGATAACATCGCCTACGGCATGCGCATCCACCAGATGAAGAAAGACCGTGCCGAATATAAAAAATCCGTGCGGCATTATTTGGAGATCGCCGGTCTGTGGGAAGAAGTCCAAAAGCGCATGCACGACCCCGCAACTTCTCTTTCCATCGGACAACAACAACGCCTCTGCCTCGCCCGCGGCTTGGCAGTCGAACCAGAGATCATCCTCGGCGACGAACCCACCTCCGCGCTCGACCCGATCTCGTCGCAGAACATCGAGAGCCGCTTGCTTGAACTAAAGAAAGACTACACCATCGTCATTGTGACGCACACCTTGCGTCAGGCAAAGCGCCTCGCTGACCATGTCATTTATATGTATCTTGGTGAAGTGGCAGAAGCCGGTCCGGCACACGAAGTGTTCACCAACCCCAAACACGAACGGACAAAGCAATATCTGGAAGGCTTGTTCTAGCTTCTCAAAGACGGCCGAAAGGCTGTCTTTTTTATTGGCGTATAATCTAAGTATGAGATGGACCAGATTTCTATTGTTGGGTTTTACGATATTTGCGTTATTCACGCAGGTGTTTGCGCAGACGGACTCGCCTCTTGCGGTTTTGATGACAGCAGAAGGACCGATCATGCCGCCCATGCTCGAATACTTCAAGCGCGGCATCGAGTACGCTGAGGCACGAGATGCAGACGTGCTTGTCGTTCAACTGAACACGCCCGGCGGAAGCATCAGCGTCATGACCGAGATCGTGGAAGCCATTGGTAAAAGCAAAGTGCCGGTCGTGATCTATGTGTCGCCCAACGATGCGCAGGCGGCCAGCGCCGGTGCGATCATCACAATGGCGGGTCAGGCTTCGGCCATGTCACCTCGCACAGTGATCGGCGCTGCCAGCCCGGTGGATAGCTCGGGCGGCGATATCGAATCCACGATGGCGAAGAAGATCAAGGAAGATCTCAAGGCCAAGGCGCGTTCCATGGTGGAACGGCGCGGAGCGAAAGCCATCAGTCTCGCGGAAGCCATGATCGATGACGCGAAGGCGGTCACTGCGAAAGAGGCATTGGACGCGGAGTTGATCGATTTCATCTCCGACGATACCGAGGATCTGTTGCAGTCGTTGAATGGCTTCACGGTTCAGATGGACGGCGGCATCAGTCTGACCTTGAACACAGCAGACATCCGCACCGAGGAGTTGGAGATCAACTTCATTGAGCAGCTGCTGATGATGCTGACCGACCCGAACATCGCATTTCTGCTGCTTGCCATTGGTGTGCAGGGAATTTTGATCGAGATCTCCAGCCCGGGCGGCTGGTTTGCCGGATTCCTTGGCGCGGTGTGCCTGACCCTCGCCATTTATGGCATGGGCGTGCTGACCGTCAACTGGTTCGGCATCATCTTTTTGATCATCGCTTTTGTGTTGTTCATTCTGGATATCAAGGCGCCCACGCATGGCGCACTAACCACGGCGGGCGTTGCTTCGTTCATTGTGGGCGCGCTGGTGCTTTTCAACTCGCCGGGCACACCCCAGTTCCAACGGGTTTCGGTGCCTTTGGTGATCTTCATGGGGATATTCCTTGGCTTGTTATTCTTTGCGATCCTGCTCATCGCTTTGCGCGCGCAGCACCGCCCGGTGCAGACCGGAAGTGAGAGCCTGATCGGGAAAACCGGAACCGCCCGAACGTCGGTGGCGACCGAGGGACAGGTCCAGTTGGAAAGCGAGTTATGGAGCGCCGAACAATCCGCCGGGTCGGAATCCATCGGTAAGGGAGACCTTGTCGAAGTTGTCGAAGTGCGTGGATTAAGATTGATCGTTAAGAAAAAATGATCTGCGAGTTATAAAGGAACCTATGCCTGCTACACCTACGAGAGACAGAGTCAAACCTGAGCCAGAGTCGCGCCCGCTGCGCCGCCCGGAGTGGATCAAAGTGCGCGCGCCTTCCGGCGAAACTTTTGAGCGCCTGCAAGTGCTGATGCGTTCGAAGGAATTGCACACCGTGTGTGAAGAAGCCATGTGCCCGAACCTCGGCGAGTGCTGGGGCAGCGGCACGGCCACCTTCCTAATGCTCGGCGACGTTTGCACGCGCACCTGCGCTTTCTGCGACATCAAACACGGCAAGCCTGCTTTATTGGATTGGGGTGAAGCCGAGCGCGTGGCTCAGGCTGTGAAGTCTATGAACTTGAAGCACGCGGTCATCACTTCGGTCAACCGTGACGAACGCCGAGATGGCGGTGCGCCGATCTTTGCGATGGTCATCCGCCGCATCCGCGAGTTATTGCCGGGCTGTTCCATCGAAGTGCTCATCCCCGATTTCAAAGGCAGCATTGAAGCTTTGAAGATCGTGATGGATGCCCGCCCTGAAATTTTGAACCACAACGTGGAAACCGTTCCGCGTCTGTTCAAAAATGTCCAGCCGCAGGATAACTACGAATGGGCGGCCGCGACCCTCTCCAATGCCAAGAAGCTTGACCCTGAAGTGCTGACCAAATCGGGCATCATGCTGGGCTTGGGCGAAACCATGGATGAGGTCAAGCAGGTGATGCGCGACCAGCGCAGTTGGGGCGTGGATATTTTGACCATCGGTCAATATCTGCAGCCAAGCAAGAAACACATGCCCATGGACCGCTACTACACCATGGAAGAGTTTGCCGAGCTGAAGGCTTTCGGCATGGAGATCGGCTTTAAATGGGTTGAGTCGAATCCATTGGTGCGGTCTTCGTATCATGCCGCGGAACAGGTCCGCGCCTTGAGCGTGGTGCATCGCAAGTTGTACGGCAATATTGCCGAGTGATCCTGGAACATGAAATAAAAAAATCCCTTCTGTAAAATGGAAGGGATTTTTTTATTTCAACTTTTCTTCAAGAATGTGGATCGCATCTTCGATCATGGTCGGGATCTGATTGGGGCTCCAGTTGTACGCGGATGGTTCAATGGGTTGAGTGGAAAGCTCCTTTAAGAGATTGTCCACTCTGAAGCCCACCTCTCTCGCGGCGGCGGGGTGCCCGGCGAGGACGGTCGCGAACGAGAGCGCGAGCGAGCGTTCACCCATGCGATTGAGCAACTCTGCCAAGCCGACGAGCATTTCCACGGCGAGCGGCGCGGCGTCGATATCGCGAATGAGATTCAGTCCCTGCAAAAATTGGCGGCAGGCGGATTCATATTCGCCGGAGGCTGTGAGGATGTTCCCCATCGTATCCAACACAGACGCCTTCAAGGTCAGCCCGTCGATCCCCGGCAGGTATTCAAGAGCACGGGCTTGGGTCAGCCGGGCTTGTTGAATATCGCCTGATTCATACAGCATGTTCCCAAGGTTATTAAGCGCCTGCACGATCTTCCCGTTGTCATAGAGTTGTATGGCCATATCCAATGCCAGGCGGGTGTACAGGATTGCGTTGGGATAATCTGCCACCAGATATTCGCCGACTCCGAGGGTGTTCGCGAACTGAAACGCCAGCGATAACTCCCCGGCTTTTTCGGCGATCTCCATACCTTTCAGGCAGATGTCTTTGGCTTCCACATGCCAGCCGAGAGAGCCGTAATTGTTCGCGAGCAAAAGATAAATGGAGGCTTGTTCTTTTGTACCTTCAAGCCCGTTCTCGCGCAAAAGGGATAACCCGTCATTCAAGGCTGTGATCCCGTCGAGGTGCCTGCCAAGGTGGTAATAGAATTCCCCCAGATAATTCTTCGCGCCGACTCTCATCATCAATAGACTGCGGTCTCCCGCGCATTTTGAATCCACGGCGGTCAGAGACTCGATGGCTTCATGGAACCAACCGCGATTGCGCAGGAAGGTCATCCACACGGGCAGGAGCGGTTCGATCTGTATCAGGGCGGAAGAGTCCAGTGCGAGACTCCACGCGTTTCGCAGGTTGTCCACCTCAGGCAGGATATCTCGATTGGTGTGCTGCAGGTTCGATTGATCGTATTCCTTCAACAGATCGAGATAGTAGGTGAGGAATCGCGATGTGATCTCTTCGAGCAGGGGCGGGGCGGGTCAGCTCTTAATTTTTCCAGCAGATACAGCGCAAAGGGTCCATTGCTTCTGAAGAACTTCGGTCCGTTATGGTGGATGAGCAATTTCGCAGCGAGCGCATCCAGAAAGAACGGCGAAGCTCCTGTCACCTGCGCTGCGGCTTCGCGTGAAAATCCGCCTTTGAAGATGCCGAGCGATATGAGAGTTCGGATCTCGGTGGCGGAGAACATATCAAATACCGAGTCGAAAACGGCGGTCAGACTTCGGCGCGGACCGATCTTTTCGTTGGAGGTTAGGAAGGATAGATTTTTTTCGATGTGCTGCGCGATCTGTTCACAGGTCAGGGTATTGACCCAGGTGGACGCGATCTCAATGCCGAGCGGGCTTCCATCGAGGAGGCGGCAGATGCGTCCGATCGAAACGAGATCGGGCTCTGCGTTGGATGTGAAACGAGCCCGTTCAAGGAATAGTTGAACGGCAGGGAAATTCTCAGGATGTGGATCTTGTTCATGGGGGAAGGGCAACCCGCCGACTTCGATCACCCGCACAGAGGTCAGCCCCGGAGAGCGTGTGGCGGTGATGAGTATCTTGACCGAAGGCGCGCGCTCGGCGATCTGCTCCAGCAGAAGCGCTTCATCCATCACCTTGTCGAATCCGTCGAGGATGAGCAAAATCTTTTTGGTGGAAAGCTGCTCGAGCAATTGCTCGAAGGTTTCAAGCCGCGGGTCAAGTTTGATCTTTAACGAGTGAGCGATGGAGACGGCAAAAAGCTGCGAGGCTGCGAAGTTTTCAAACGAGATGAAATGCACGCCGTCATCGAAATGATCGAGCAGTTCGATCGCAGATTGCAGCGCGAGGCGGGTCTTTCCGATACCGTTGGTGCCGACCAGAGCCACGATCGGTTTTTCGCTCAGAGTCTTTTTCAGCAGAGTGATCTCGTCTTCGCGCCCAAAGAGAGTTGGCAGTGATGCGGGGATGCTGGCGCGGCGATTCTCCCACTCTTTGAGGATGCGCGAAAATTCTCCCTCAAGGCGCACAAGCAGAGACGGGATGTTGTTCACATCAAGCAGAGTGCGGTGCTCGGAGACCAGCCACCTTGTCAGCAGGGACAGCCGCGTGGGCAAGCCTTCAGACATTTCAGCGATCAACTGCAGTACCTGGTTGGGAAGTTCCTGCCGGATGACATTACGAAGCCAGATGCGCACACCCGCGTCTGAGATGGGGTAAAGATAAATGTCGATGATCTTGTCTCTGGTGATTTGCGGCAAAGGCACGGGCAGATTCCCGTCATCGGTGTACATGATGATCACCCGCGGCAGCCCGCTCCCATTCAATAGATAATGGATGACCTCGCGGCTGTGTGGGTCGAGGGATTGCCAGTCGTCAATGAGAATGACCAACCCGTTGAGTTTTTTCTGTTCGATGAGCTGCGCTGCGGTCTGACTCACCCCCTGGCCGGATAGATGTTTTGGGGTGGGTTCCCAATCGCGCAGGGCTTCGCTCACCGCGCCCCGCACACGAAGCTGAAGCCCCGGGGTGCCGCCTAATTTTAGCGATGCGTATCCGCGCAGGCTGAAAAGACTGCGGGCTTCCTCCAAAAAGCGGGTATGCCCCACGCCTTTTTTGCCGGTCACTCGCAGCACGTTGTAAGGCTGCTCATTGTCGGTATCTAAAAAATTTTTCAGCAGAGACAGGCTGTGGTCGCGTTCGATCAGCCGGCTGGGAGAGGGACCTTCTGCGAAGGGTACGCTCTCCCCTTCATGAGTGGTGATGCGGGCCCGTCCAAGTTCCTTGCTTTTGTAGTGACGGCGGTCGGCTTTTTCGAACAGCTCGGAAGCAGATTCCGCGTCTTCGGGGTAATTCGCCACGCCAATGCTGACCGATAACATGATGGGCGGCTCACCGCTCAGGCGCGACTCGTTAATGTGGTTCAAGATGCGGGTGGCCAGCATGGCCGCCTGATGTTTGTTCGTTTCGGGAAGGAGCACCACAAATTCATCGCCCCCATAGCGAAAGACCTCATCGGTCTGTCTGATCTGCGATTTGATCAGCCCTGCCACTTCAGCCAGCGCCTGATCACCCCGGCTGTGACCGAAGGCATCGTTGATGCTCTTGAAGTGATCGATATCCAACATGAGCAGGGAAACTGAGAAGTTTCCGAGCAAAGAACGACCCACCTCCTGGTCCATTCTTTCACTGAGGAGGGATCGGGAAAAGACTCCGGTTATGAAATCATACTGTTCGGATGTCACCAAATGATTTTAATCCAATATGGCATGGAAAACGGAAAATGAAGAGATGAGTTTTGTTGTCAAACCATTGGAATGGTTGTATAGTTGACGAAACTTAGCGGGGATTTTCCCCAAATCGTATTGGTAAAAACATGGGAACGCAATTGAAAGGCGGTTCATGACTCGCAATCGGATCATCCTCGTTACAGTGGGGATTATGTTCAGTCTGTTCCTGGCTTCCATGGAATCGACTGTCGTGGCAACGTCCATGCCGACCATTGTTGGTCAGCTCGGCGGGCTGGAGCACTACTCGTGGGTCTTTTCGGCTTTCATGCTGGCGTCCACCACCTCTGTGCCGTTGTATGGAAAGCTCTCGGATATTTACGGGCGTCGAAAGATCTATGTAGCCGCGATGGCTCTCTTTCTGATCGGCTCGGTCATGAGCGGGCAGGCGCAAAGCATGACACAGCTCATTCTGGCGCGCGCCTTGCAGGGGTTGGGCGCAGGTGGGATCCAACCGCTGGCATTCATTTTGATCGGTGAGATGTTCAATCTTCAGCAACGTGCCCGCATGCAGGGTTTCTTTTCCGGTGTGTGGGGGTTCTCGTCGATTGTGGGTCCGCTGTTGGGCGGATTCATTGTGGACCGCTTCACGTGGCACTGGGTCTTCTACATCAACCTGCCGCCCGGTTTGATCGCTGTGGTGTTGGTCGCTTTTGGGTGGCAGGAGCAGGCTCAAACCCACGAGAGACCGAAGGTCGATTATCTCGGCGCGGCCTTGCTCACATCCAGTATTGTTTCTTTGCTGTTGGGGCTGACGCTCAGTGATTGGAAGTTGAACGTTCTGGCTGTGATCTTTTTTGTTGTATTGCTTTGGGTCGAGAGCCGCGCCGCAGACCCGATCCTGCCGCTTCCTCTCTTCCGCGACCGGCTCTTTCTGTCTGCGGTGACACACGGCATCTTCACCGGGTGGGCCATGTTCGGTAGTGTTTCTTTCATCCCGCTCTTTGTCCAGTCTGTGTTCGGTACCAGCGCCACACAGGCCGGCATTACCGTCACACCGATGCTGTTGGGCTGGGTGAGTGCGAGTATCATCGGCATGCGTCTGATCATGACCGTTGGCTACCGTAGACTGGGCGTGATCGGCACATCGGTATTTGTGACGGGCGCGTTTCTGATGACCCTGATCGGCGCCGGTTCGAGTCAATCGATCATGATGGTTTATGTCGGGCTGATGGGCGTGGGCATGGGGCTGTCCATTCCTTCTTTCCTTGTGGCAGTGCAAACCACCGTTGAGCGCAGGGACCTTGGCGCGGCTACATCTTTGCTGCAATTCAGCCGCTCGATCGGAGGAACGCTGGGCGTGAGCGTGATGGGCGCTGCTTTGAGCCTGCGCCTTGCTTCAAACCTGAGCGCATCCGGGCTGGACCCGAAACTGGTCTCTCAACTTTTAGATCCCCTGCCCGGAGCGGAGGTGGTGGTCGATGCCGGCGCGCGTTTAGCCATGGCAGATGCGATCCATTTGGTGTTTGTGATCGCCTGTGTTTCGGCGGTGCTTGGGTTGGTCTCGGTATTGTTCACGCCGCATAAGGAACTAAGCGAAAGACCAAAGATGGTGGATTCCCCCGTGGTCAGCGGTGAATAAATTTTCCCCTCCGGTTTTCCCGGAGGGATTTTATGTGAGGAATAAAGAATGATCAGTTACAAAAGTTCGTCTCTGGCGGAGAACCAGGCAAATCTAAATACCTATGTGGATGGGATCTCGATCCCGTATGATGATTTTCTCGAAGAACACATTTTCAACTCCGAGATATTCTCCATTTTTTATGAAGACCGGCATGTGGGCTTCTTTGGAAAACTGGGGAACATGGCGACCATCTTTTTTGTCATGGAAGAATACTTTCACAGGGCGAATGATATCTTTGAAGACATCAAGAACGAGTTCGAGATCCATGAAGCTTATGTCCCAACCACTGACCTTGGTTTTCTTTCAGTGGCAATGGAACAATATGCGGGCATTGAAATTCAAGCCTATCACTTCATGGAGGCGGGCAGGGATGTGCGCCCTCCGGAGTTTCCGCGTGAGAAGCTCAGGCTGGCAGTTGCCGCCGATCTGGATGCAGTGAAGGAACTTGCCGGAGATTTTCTCGACAAGTATGAGGAAAGAATAAAAGACGGGCAGATCCATCTTTTGGAAAGCGACGGAGTGCTGCTCGGGCTGGGTGTGACGATCGACAACCTGATCATGCGGGACTGCATCGGCACCGGGATGTTCACGAATGAAAATAGAAGAGGCGAGGGGGTTGGCAGATCGATCATCCTGCATTTGAAGGATATCGTCCATGAGCGGGGGAAGACTCCCGTGCCGGGCTGCTGGTATTACAACAGAAATTCAAAGAAGACCCTCGAAAGCGCGGGGTATGTCAGTAAATCCAAACTGCTTCGATTTAAGTTCTAGCGGTTCTGTTCGATCAAGACCGGCTGACCTTCCAGGCGACCGCTTCCATCCAAAACAGGATGACAAAGAGGAAAACATAAAAGGCGGCACCTTTCAGAATGAATGCGGGAATGGCGCATGCCACCGACAGCCATGTGTAGACTGCGAATGATTTCCATTTGGATCGATTGCGAAAGGCGAAGCCAAGAGTGATCATGGCGGGAAAGAGGGTGAGCCCAAGCAGGACAAAGGAGAGGTCGTGCAGTCTCCCATGCCAGGTGGCGGGCGTTTCGCGGATGGTTGGGTCGGTGGTGAAGGCAAGGCAGGCAAGCGCAATGCCGGATAATGCGAAAAGGGTTGATCCTGTTTGGGATGCTGAAGCAGGCCCCAGGTCCGCTCGGAGGCGCAGGGCAAGGATGGCGATAAGCAGTCCGCTGATGATGAAGGTGGCGGTCATCATCCATCCGTAGGGACCGAGCGCCAACCCACTGGGCCAGTCAAAGGTGGGGTCGCGCAGCGGATGCCAGCCCAACCCAAGCAGGAAGTCAAATTGGGCGAAGGTGAGGGCGGTGACCATCACCGCGAAAAGAATGGGAGCGAGCAGTAGGATACGTTTCATGAGTGAATGAAAACAGCCCCGCTTGAACGGGGCTGTTTATTTTGCTGTCAGGTTCAGGGCTGGAGATTTGTTTAGAAGCTTTTTCTTCCGCCACCACCGCGGTTACGATCCCCGAAATTGCCGCGGGGCTTGTCTTCGCGTGGCTTGGCAACGTTGACTGTAATTGCGCGGCCCATAAAATCCTGGCCGTTGAACATGCTGATGGCCTTTTGGGCTTCTTCAGCGGTGGACATCTCTACGAAACCAAAGCCTTTTGCGCGGCCTGTTGCACGATCGATGATGAGCGCAACAGAAGTAACTGTGCCAGCCTTGCTAAAGTATGCTTTAATGTCATCTTCCTTGGCGGCGTAGGGCAGGTTGCCTACATATAGCTTGTTTTCCATCTCTTCTCCAAATGTTTCAACGTCCAGCCTGAACGATTTCGCAAGTTTATCATAGATTAATATTTTGAGACTAGGAAATTTGTCCTCCTAGCGGGTCCAGCCGCCGGGCAGGCGCGCCACGCCAACATACACCAAAACCAGGGTGCCGATGACCACGAAGAGCAGATTTCGGAAGCGCACCCGGTCTTCGGCTTTCTTCCACATGGCGGGCAGATGTGCCAGCACGGCGGCAAGGATCATGGTGGTGGCATGCTCAATGCGGAACATGGGGAAGCCTGAGTTGGCTATGCCGTCCCAGACGAGATAGATGATGCCGAGTGTGGCTTGCAGGTCGATCAGCCCGCTGAACCCGGATGCGAGTCCGCGGTCCATGCCGGAGAATTTTCCGCCGCGAAGCCAGCCGAGCGCGAACTTAATGACGGCTGCGACGGCTACGATCACAACCAGCCAGCGCAGGATGGAATGGAACATTAATAAGATTTGCATTTTTTACTCCAATGGTCTGAAATGATAAATTGAATACCGGCCGCGAATTATACAGTATCGCATATCATCCTTTATAATCTCCCAAAATATTACGGAGGAATTATGGCTTACACAACAGTTTTGACAGAGATCCGTGGACGAGTGGGCATCGTCACCCTGAACCGTCCGCAGGCGATGAACGCATTCAACACGTTAATGCTGACCGAACTCTTCGATGCGCTTGAGGCTTTTGATAACGATCCGAACGTCGGCGCGATGATCGTGACAGGAAACGAAAAGGCTTTCGCCGCCGGCGCGGATATCAAGGAGATGGCGGAATCCAGCCCATTTGAAATGATCAACCAGGGGCGCGTGGAAAAATGGGACCGCATCCGCGGCATGAAGAAGGTGGTCATTGCGGCTGTGTCAGGCTGGGCTTTGGGCGGCGGGTGCGAGTTCGCCATTTCGTGCGATATGATCGTTGCTTCTGAAAGCGCGAAGTTCGGACAACCCGAGATCACCATCGGCATCATTCCCGGCGCGGGCGGAACGCAGCGTCTTGCACGTTTGCTCGGAAAGAACCTTGCAATGGAGATGGTCATCAACAACCGCACATTGACCGCCTCCGAAGCGCTGCAGTTCGGGCTGGCGAATCGCGTGGTGCCTGTGGAAGGGTATCTCGATGCGGCAGTCGCCTTTGCCGAAGAGATCGCTTCGCGCGCGCCGCTCGCTGTGCGCATGGCGAAGGACTCGGTCAACGCCGCGTTCGAAACCACACTGACCGAGGGGCTGCGGGCCGAGAAGCGCAACTTCTACCCGTT
>JAGNWT010000001.1:0-10027 GCA_017985935.1 Anaerolineales bacterium
TCTCAAGCGTGGCGAGGTTCACCAGATATAAATGTCCGCCCGTGGCAGAGGTGGTTTCTTCAACCAACAAATATTTGGCATTGGGAGAAAAAAGCAGGCGACCGACCGTCCGACCTTTATAAACCGGCAGCACCTGCCCCCCGCTGCGACTCGCCACGAACACATCAGCGGTGGGATTGCCATCCACAAATCCGCTGTAAGTGAAGGCAATGCGCTGGCTGTCTGGCGACCAGACAATGGGAAACACTCGTCCGCCCGCGAAGTTCGCCAAAGTAATCGCGTTCGCGCCATCAGGCTGAACGACTTTCACAACATGACTCTGGCTCACAGCGTCAAGGTCATCATAAGCAAGCAGGCTCGCGTCGGGCGCGGCATGGAATTGAGTCTTCGCAGGCGGGGTCGCGAACAAATTTTGCGCGGCTCCGTCGCTGGCACGCAGGAGGATCATCACGCCTTCGTTGCCGGGCAATGCCGAATGGACAAGGACATGATCGGCGAACCAGCCGTCCATAATGTAGGGCTTACCCAAAGCAGGCAAACCTGCGGAGATATTTCGCAAGTCCGAACCATCGGCGCGGGTGACATAGATTCCTTCTCCGCCCGCTCCATCTTGCATGCGAAAGCCGATCCACGCGCCATCGGGCGACCAGAAGGGCGGGTCAATGTATGGGAACTCCGCCAGCGCGGTCCATGTGTTGGCGGCGGCATCGTACCGCCAGAGTTTGGTCGGTGTACCGTTCGGGTTATCGGAATAGGCAAAAGCGGCAGATTTCCCATCAGGCGACCAGTTCAAGGCGTTGATCATAAACTTGAACGCGAAGGGAACTTCCACAACCTGCAGGGGCGGGCAGTTCGCCGAATCAAAGACGCACACGCCGGAAACCTTTGCCAACTGAATGGACTGTCCCGCCGACTGCCGCGGCTGCAGGAAGAAATACAACTCCCCCGCATCTTCACTGGACGAGACACCTGATTCGGTCACGAGTGGCAGGGCGGCAGGCATCGTCAGGATCGCTGGAGCAGGATTCGAGGCAAAGTAGGATTCGGGTGTGGCTTGAGCCGATGAGCAAGCCGTGAGGAAGATCAATGCCAGTAAGAGGAAGCGCTTCATAAATCTCTCTTTCCATGCCTTGGGCATAAAGCAAAAGTTCCCGCTGTCTTTCGACAACGGGAACTTTTTTCTTGTGCTTGATTACGGAGCTGTAGTTGATGTTGCCGTGGGAGTGGCTGTCGCCGGCGCCGTGGTGGATGTGGCGGTGGGGCTGGAAGTCACTGTTGCGGTCGCTGTTGCAGGGACAGGGGTTCCGGTTGCTGTTGCCGTAGCCGTGGCTGGGACAGATCCGCCGGACGGGTTGTAGATGATCGGAGCAACCCAGAGCGCGCGGTCACCGACCGGTGAGCCGGTAGCGTACACACTGAGGATGAACTTCACACTCTTGCCAACCAGAGAGGTCAGGTCGATATCGGCGGGGTAATACTGTCCTTCATATTTTTCAACAAAAGCCCAGTAGGTCTGCACGGTGGAACTTCCATCGAGGGCGTATTCCAGTTTGAAGACCACATAACAAGAGGTGGCGCCACCTTCACAGTTGACGATGGTGCGGAAGCGGTCGCCAGATTTCACTGTGTAGGCCGGGTAGATACCCTGCATGTACCCATTGTTGATGTTCTGCGGATATGTGAGCAAGCCGGTGCGGTTATCAGATACACCGTTCTCCAACTTGGAGGGGTTGGTAACCAAAACAAATCCGTTCGCGTTCCCTTCGGAACCGGGGCAGGGCTGCTCGCCCGCGCCGCTGAACCACTTCGCCGTGCAGGCGTTGGCTGCGAAATCATAAACAGTACCGGAAACCGGTGTAGCCGGGGTGACGGGCACAGGAGTGGTCGGAGTCACTGCGGTGCCTGCGACCTTGATCTCGACCCAGAAGGACTTCGTGCCGGTTGAGCCAATGCCGAACGGTACGCCGCTGCTGTTCTTCAGTTTCCAATTTCCGCGATAGGTATTCGCGGTGGCAGGCGCAGTCAACGGGATGGTGATGTCCACAGTTTGGCCGGGAGCCACAGAGGTCGGGATGACCGCAGAGTCTGGTCCGCCCATCTTCTCGCCGGAGTCGAACATCAGGCTGTAATTCGTCCATGTGCAGGTACCCACGTTCTTAAGACGCCAGGTTTTGTTGAAGGCGGTATTCGGCTGGAAGGTGGTGCCATCAGGCACTGTCACATCACTGATGAATTGAGCGCGGTCACAAGCGGCAGGCGCAGGGGTCGCGGATTTGGTGGGCGTGGGTGTGGGCGGGGTGCCGGTCACAGTCGCAGACGGAGTGACTGTGGGGACAGTGGTTCCGCTTCCACGTGAAATGATCGGGTTGACCCAAAGAGCTCGGTCGCCAGTCGGGGAGCCGTAGGCGTTCACAACCAGGATGAACTTCACATCCTGCCCGGCAAGTGAATTAAGGTTGAGCTTCACATTGTAGGTCAGCCCTTCATATTTTTCACGGAAGGTCCAGAAGGTCTTCACCGGATTGGTTCCGATCTGATAATCAAGGCGGTAGGCAACGTAACAAGTGGTCGCGCCATATTCGCATCCAATGGTCGCCTGGAATTGATCGCCGGTCTCCACCCTAACTGCCGGGTAGACCGCCTGCACATATCCATTGCTCACGTTGTTGGGAGCAAACAGCAAACCCGCCTGAGCGGATTCAATTCCATTCTCAAGTTTGGGCTTTTCGCTCTTCAAAGCAAAACCGTTGGCATTGCCGTCTGTACCGGGGAAGGACAACGAACCAGCGCCGCCGGTCCATGTGGCTTCAGGCGCTTTATCAACAAAGTTGTAGGCGGCGCTCGCCGACCCGGTCACATTGATCTCGACCCAAAAAGATTTATTTGCGGTTGAGCCAATACCAAACACGCCGCCGGTATTGCTCTTGAGTTTGTAAAAACCAAAATAATTCTTGGCAACGCTGGGCGCGGTCATGTTCACAGAAATATCCACGGTCTGACCGGGATTCACCGTAACAGGCAAGGCAGATGAAGCAGGCGCGCCCATCTGTTCACCGCTGTCGAAGATCAGAGAGACATCTCCGCTGGTCCACGCGCATGTGCCGATATTCTTAAGTCTCCACGTTTTAGTGAAGGCAGTGCCGGGAGCAAAATTTGTGCCATCCGGAATGGTTACGTCAGCAATGAACTGCGCCCAGTAACATGTTGCGGCTTGGGCAGGCTGCACAGCCGCAGGCATGAAGGTGAGCATCAATGCCAGTAACAGTAAGGCCGTTGCAAATTTGGATACTAATTTCATTTCTTCCTCCGTCTTATTCAATACATAATAACGACGAATAACATTCATAAAAGTTCCCTATGACTATACGCCGTTCCTAGTATAACTTTTCTTAAGAGATTGTTCAATATATTAATAGGGCAATTTCATGGTAATTTTGTACCTATTTTTCATAACAGTTTTTATTTGCCAGCGCATCCACTATAATAAAAACATGCCTCGCATCATATTGCATCTTGACCTCGATGCCTTCTTCTGCTCGGTGGAAGAGATCAAAAACCCTGCCTTGGCTGGCAAACCTTTCGCTGTGGGAGGCAAGCCAAATGAACGCGGCGTGGTTGCTTCCTGTTCATATGCCGCGCGCGCCAAAGGAATCCGCAGCGCCATGCCCATGTCGCAAGCGGTGCGTCTGTGCCGCGAGTTGATCATCGTCCCGTCGCGGCATGGGCTCTACGGGGAATATTCTCAAAAGGTAATGGAAAGGCTGCACGGACTGACTCCCCTAGTGGAACAGATCTCCATTGACGAAGCCTTTCTCGACATCACGGACATTCGTGAATCCTCCACACAGGTCGCACGGGACCTTCAACTGGCCATACGCACCGAACTGAATCTACCCTCGAGCGTTGGCATTGCGTCCAATAAACTCGTGGCAAAGATCGCCACCGAGGTCGGCAAGAAGTCGAGCAAAAGGAAGAACGAGCCGCCATTTGGATTCACAGTTGTCCCTGCAGGCGACGAAGCCAAATTCCTCGCCCCTCTGCCCGCAGACATGCTCTGGGGCGTGGGTCCCAAAACGAGCGCGAGATTATCCGAGCTTGGCATTCACACCATTGGTGACATTGCCAACTGGCCCGAAAAGGAATTGGTCAGCCTCTTCGGCGAAAACGGACGCGACCTGTGGCAGCATGCACATGGCATTGATAATCGCCCCGTCAGCACCGAGTCCGAAACCAAATCCATCAGCCAGGAAACAACCTTCAATGTGGATGTTAGTGATGAAAAGACTCTTGAAAAAACTCTGCGCGAACAAGCCAGAGATGTGGCGCGGCAATTAAGAAAGAATGACCTGACGGGCAAAACCGTCAAAGTAAAACTACGCTGGTCTGACTTTACCACCATTACACGCCAAACCACCTTACCCACTTCCACAGACAACGAAGATGAGATCTTCCATGCCGCTCTCAAATTGATGAAAGCCGTCCGCAAGCCGAACCAGCCTGTGCGGTTGATCGGAGTCGGCGTCAGCGGAATCGGAGCCCCGGTGCGGCAACTCAGCTTATGGGACGTAGGAAGCGAAAAATCCCGCAAACTGCAAGAGGTGGTGGATCAACTTCAAGACAAGTACGGGAAAAGCATCATCAAAAAAGGGTAAAAACGTCGCTGGAATTCCCTGCGGGTATATGTCACAATATGACATATACCCGTTTTATATTTAACGAGGATGAACCATGACCAACGTCGCCACCCGGTTACTAACCCTGATCACATTGCTGCAAAATCAGCCCAACCAAAAAGCCTACGAACTGGCAGACAAGTTGGGCGTTTCCCTGCGTACCATCCATCGTTATTTTGCCATGCTTGATGAAATGGGCATTCCTGTCTACGCCGAGCGTGGACCGTATGGCGGGTTCTCGCTGGTGCGCGGATATAAACTTCCGCCACTCACCTTTTCACTCGAAGAAGCCGTGGCAGTTTATCTCGGCACAGACTTGATCCGCGAAACCTGGGGTACGTTGTACCAAGATGCTGCCCGCAGTGCGCTGGCAAAAGTTGAGAACATCCTGCCAGATGAACAACGCGCAGAGATCCAATGGGCGCGGCGATCATTGATCAGCACCAACCTTTATCGTGCCGAACTCGCCAGCCTCTCACCGGTAATGGAAAAACTGCGCCAAGCCACCCGTGAACGAGTGCAGATTTCCATGCAGTATCAGGGACTTGCCAAGGAAAATCAGGGAAGACGAAAAATAGACCCTTACGCTTTGGTGTTTCGTTCGGGTTGGTGGTACTTGGTAGGACATTGTCATCTACGAAAGGCAATACGCACTTTCCGTGTTGACCGAATCCAGACTTTGAAGATACTAACATCATCATTTGAATATCCCGAAGATTTCGATGTGCAGGTCTATCTGCAAGCGGAGTTCAAGAATCAACCCGTCATCTGTGCCCATTTACGCTTTGCGCCAGAAGCGGCGTTTATGGTCAAAAGTAATCTCTCCATGTGGGAATCAACGCAAGAGAACAAAGACGGCAGCGTGGATGTGACCCTCACCGCACCCGACCTATCCTGGCTGGCGTCCGTGACCTTGAGTTTTGCCAATTGGGTCACGGTGCAAGAGCCGCCGGAATTGAAAAGTTTAGTACAGGAGTGGGCTCAAGCGACCCTGGATCGATATAAATCATAGGAGGCATACATGCCCAAGCCAACAACAAAAAAAGAACTGATCGGAGGCGCTCAAAAAGAACGCGCAGCATTGGAAGAACTTCTATCAACTCTGACACCAGAACAGATGACTCAACCCAATACAATCGGGGAATGGGCGGTCAAAGATGTATTGGCACATCTTATTGAATGGGAAGGCATGGTCGTGCAGTGGTATGAGATCGGCAAAAAGGGCAAAATTCCTACCGTGCCTTCTGCCGAGTACAACTGGGGACAATTGCCCGCACTCAATCACGCTATCTTCCTCAAACACCGTGCCAAGCCCTTGGCAGAAATTCAAAAGAATTTCAAAGCGTCATATAAAAAAATTCTCAATACAATTGAGAGTATCCCTGAAAAAGAATTGTTCACCCGCAAAATCTACCCGTGGACGAATAACAACCTGCTCGCGGCGTATTTCATCTCTGCCACCAGCAGTCACTACCGCTGGGCTCGGACCACGATTCGGAAAGCAATCAAATAACCAAAGGATAAAGCCATGAAAATTCTAGATTTGAAAAAACAGTACAAATCGCTCTATCAACCTTCGGCAAAAAAGATCGAGACAGTGCAAGTGCCAAATCTACAATTTGCCATGATCGACGCAGCCATTGAAAAAGGCTCGGAGCCGGGCAAGTCACCATCTTTTGCTGAGGCAACTCAGGCTTTATACAGCCTGTCGTACACGCTCAAATTCATGTTCAAGAAACACAAGACACATGCCATCGATTACCCCGTCATGGCACTGGAGGGACTGTGGTGGGTGGAAGATGGTTTCTTCAACATCACCGTCAAAGACAACTGGTTCTACACATTGATGATCATGCAGCCGAATATCATCACACCTGAAATTTTTGAGGAAGCCCGTGAGCAAGTCCGCAAGAAGAAAGGGGATAGCCACATGCTCAACAAAGCGCGGCTGGCACGCTTTGAAGAGGGCTTGTGTGTGCAAACCATGCACATCGGACCGTACGTGACCGAGCCTGCCACCCTTGACCGCATGCACAAGTTTATGACAGAGAGTGGGCTGAAAGATAGAGTGGGACCTCTTGGCGGCAAACATCATGAAATCTACCTCAGCGACCCGCGCAAGGCGGCGCCTGATAAAATGAAAACGGTCTTAAGACACCCGGTTGTCACAATTTAGAGGTTGGAAGGTTAAAACGTTTGAACGTTCAGACCTTCGAACATTCAAACGAGGTATTTATGAATTGCTTCTATCATCCCACGCTTCCTGCTGTTGGTTCGTGCAAGCACTGCCAGCGCGGACTGTGCGCCGAGTGCGCTGTTGTCGTTGAAGATGTCCTTGCCTGTAAAGATCGTCACGAAACAGAAGTCCGCAATTGGGAACAACTCACTGCGCGGAATTTTTTCCAGTCCAAACGGGTGGCTTCGGGCTACATGCGGAACGCGGTCTTTTACGGATCGGTTGGAACGGTCTTTGCCGGATTCGGACTCTGGCAGTTGAAGTGGCTCGGCTTGCAAGCAGCCATTTTTATTGCTTTGGGTCTATTTTTGTTGTACGCGGCGGCTGCAAATTTTTTTGAAGCTAGAAAACACAAATAGCCTGCAACTCTTTTCTTTTGCCTGCGTAAAGTGAGTAGACAAAACGAAAGGAGTAAAAAATGAGCGACGTAAAAACCCTTACCCGAAGCAAATCCAACCGCATGATCGCGGGCGTGTGTGCAGGTCTCGCAGATTATCTCAACCTAGACCCCACCGTGATCCGTTTGTTATTTGTGCTTGGTTTCTTCACCTTCAATGGCGCCATGCTGATTGCCTATCTCATTATGGCAATTGTCACCCCCGAACAATAAATATCGTTGAGCGTTAAACGTTGAATATTTAACGCTCAACCCATTACCTTGCCAGCGCGAGGAAGACATCCTCCAGAGTTGGCTCTCCCCTCACGATTTTTTCAACCCGAATATTTTCACTGCTCAAGCGGCTTTGCAGCGCGTCTTTCCCTACCTGTTGGCTGATGACCCGTAAATGATCACCCGCCAACCCGACACGGTCGACTCCGTCCATGCCTACCAGCAATTCAAGTCCCTGCTCGAGCGGTTGAGCAAAGACTTCCCACACATTGCCGGTGATGATGGATTTTTTCAAATTCGTGGGTGTATCCATGGCAAGCAATTTTCCATCGCGCATCACACCGACCCGCTCGCAGTATTCGGCTTCGTCCATGTAATGCGTGGTGACCAGGATCGTTACGCCGCCTTCAGCGAGTTCATAGATCAGGTCCCAGAACGCTCGGCGGGCAGTGGGGTCAACACCCGAAGTGGGCTCATCGAGGAACAATAATTGCGGCTCATGGACAAGCGCGATGCCCAATGAGAGTCTCTGCCGCCAGCCGGTGGACATATCCCTTGTCAGCGTGCGCTCATGCCCTTTGAGACCGACCAGCTCAAGGGTATGCAAGATGCGGCTCTTGTCTGTGATCCCATATACGCCGCCGTAGAAGGTCAAATTTTCCAAAGTGGTCAGATCATCATAAATGGCGAACTTTTGCGACATGTAGCCCACCCGCTTGCGGACTTCTTCGCTTTGCTTGAAAACATCATAGCCAAGGACGGTTGCTTTTCCGTCACTGGGTTGCAACAAGCCAAGCAGCATGCGAATGGTGGTGGTCTTGCCGGAGCCGTTGGGACCGAGATAGCCCACGATCTCACCCTTGTTCACATTGAAGTTGATGTGATCCACAGCGACAAATTCACCAAAGCGGCGGGTTAGGTTTTGAACAGAGATAACGGGCTCAGTCATGGTTGGACTCCGATAAAGCGATGAAGACATCTTCGAGGGCAGGCGGAATTATTCGCAGATCGGTGAGCTTGCCGCCCGCGGCTGCGATCTCTTCGGGCAAGCGTTGAATGACCTGCTCCGATTTCCCTTCACCCACACGCACATGCAGCTTATCGCCAAAAGCGGCGACATCTTCCACATCTTCATCCTGATGGGCAACATGGCGCAGGGTGTTGAGCGGTGTGCCGCGTAGTTCAAGCACGCGCCCATTGAGACGCGCCCGCAAATTGGACGGCGCATCTTCGGCGATGATCTTTCCCGCTTTCATAAACCCCACCCGATGACAGCGCGAGGCTTCATCCATGTAAGGCGTGGAGATGATGACCGAGACACCGTTGCCATCATGGGTGTTCACCAATTTGATCACCAACTGCCAAAAATCCTGGCGGGTGACGGGATCCACGCCTGTGGTGGGTTCATCGAGCAGCAACAGTCGCGGACGCGTGACCAACGCGGAGGCAAGCCCCAATTTCTGCTTCATGCCGCCAGAGAGTTGACCCGCGCGGCGGTCGGTAAATCGCCCCAGCCCGACGAATTCGAGAATTTCCATGGAACGCGGTCGCCACTCACTGGCAGATAGTCCGCGCACTTCGGCAAAGAAGCGGATATTCTCCAGCACGGTGAGGTCTTCATACATTGAAAATCTCTGCGAGAGATAGCCAATGGTGGAACGGGCCTGCTCCACCTGTTTTGCTACATCATAGCCGCAGATGTTAACTTCGCCCGCGTCGGGCAAAAGCGCACCGACGAGCAGCCGCATGGTGGTGGTCTTCCCAGCCCCATCCGAGCCGACGAGTCCATAGATCTCGCCCGGCTTGATGTTCAGGTCAACCCCATTCACGGCATGAATATCGCCGAAGGATTTTTTTAGTCCGTGTGCTTGTACTAGATAATCGGTCATAGATTTCTTTCGTTGAACAGTAAATATAGTCGGTCGAAGGTCAAAGGTCGAAGGTCATTAAACTTGGTATTCCGCATCTACTTCCGAAACGCGTCTAAGGCAGGGATTCGTTTCGAGGTATTTGATGAAATTAGCGATCTGGCGAGAGCAGGTTTGCGCAAGAGACAAAGTCATATTGAATTGTTCCTCTTGGATTTAGCCTTGATCAAAAGCAATATAAAGTTGCGCTCTCACCTCTCCAGCAGAAGCCCGCGCCATTCCCAGGAAATTAATGAATTGTAAATCAGTGCGACTTTCGAATCCTTCTGCGATATTGCTCATGACAGATATGCTCGCCCTGCGAATTTGATCTCGCAAACCAAAGTCTCGGGTGAAATCTTCTGTCTCGTAAAGGCATAGACCTTATTGGTCAGGTCTCGTGCTGCTTTCCAAGCCTCGATATCTTCAAGGCGGGTTATTCCTGCCATTTTGAACTTTTGACCTTTGACTTTCGACTCTTATTTGAAAACCACATCCGCGGGCATGCCGATCTTTAATTTACCGTCGGGGTTATCCACTTGAAGTTTGATGGCATAGAAAGTGGAACTGCGTCCTTCCACGGTTTGAACATTGCGCGGAG
>JAGNWT010000001.1:10127-112160 GCA_017985935.1 Anaerolineales bacterium
GACTCTTATTTGAAAACCACATCCGCGGGCATGCCGATCTTTAATTTACCGTCGGGGTTATCCACTTGAAGTTTGATGGCATAGAAAGTGGAACTGCGTCCTTCCACGGTTTGAACATTGCGCGGAGTGAACTCTGCTTGATCGGCAATTTGAATAACGGTGGCGGAGAAGGTTTCGCCGGGGAATGAATCTGCGCGGACCTCGGCTTGCTGCCCCATATTGATCTGTCCGTATAGATCTTCAGGAACATAGACCGTGATCGTAATGTTGTTCAGGTCTGCCATGGTAAGGGCCACCGCTCCCGGCTGGACGAATTCCCCGGGCTCGACATTGCGGGTAAGGATGATACCTTCCATCGCGGCGTGGATCTCAAGTTTGGCAATCTGGGTATCAATGTAATCGAGACTTGCCTGAGCCGAAGCAACTGCGGTCTGCGCCTGAGTGAGCGCATCCATAGCGGAGGCGACCGCGGGAGACTGCGAGCCTGTTTGCAAGGAGAGCAGGCGCGCATAAGCGGCATCATAGCGTTGTTGAGCTACGATCACCTGTCCGCGGGCGTATTGAACATCTTCTTCAGCTTCGGTATTCGTCAATGCGATGAAGGCATCTTGAGCAGAATTGAGTTCATCCAGAGCGGCATTGTAATAATCGTACGCGGCATCCTGCAGTCCGCTGTTATCGCTGGCATTCTCTGCCTGCACTTTGACCTTGTCTGCAATGAGGAAGGCGGCGCGAGCATCCGCCAGGCTTTTTTCTGCGGTGACGTAATCAGCATTTTTCAAGTCAGAGATAACGGCATTGAGGTTGGCAAGCGCATCATCGAGGGACGTCTTCGCTGCGTCCACTTCGATCTGGGCGGAAGCGATCTGCTCGGTCTGGTTGAAGTACCAGGCGGGCTGATCGAACTCATCGGGAGCGCCGATACGCAGGTCTTTGGCAGTCAAGGCTTCTTGAGCGGCCAGCGCGGATTGGAGGGTCTGGTCATATTTGGTCTGCGCGGCGGCGAGGGCGGCTTTGGCAGATTCTACCTGGGCGGCAGTCACTGTCCGTTGGGCAGTGAGCAGGCTCGGGTCGAGGGAAAGGAGCGCATCGCCCTTCGTCACAGCTTGACCTTCGCCAGCAAGTACATCCGTCACCTTGCCGGCGATCTCAGGCGAGACGTTCACAATGGTAGCTTCGATGGTTCCGGAGGCGGCGATGTTTCCATTCTGTGTATCCGTGAGAGCTTTGAAGCCGAAATATCCAGCAACGCCAAGGACGATGACGGCGAGAACAATTCGAGCAGGAAGTGGAATTTTATTAAGCATGGGTATATCTCCTATGAGGTAATTGATTAATCAAGGCGCTTTCTAAAGCGCAACGCGGCGGCGGTCATGATGACAACGCCAAAGATGATGAGCGGGAGCATTTCAGCGCGGATGGCTTCGACGTTGACTCCCTTCAACATCAGCGAGCGGATAACGACAAGGTAATAGCGAAGCGGAATGGCATAAGACACCCATTGCAAAAACTTGGGCATGGCTTGAATGGGAAAGAAAAAGCCGGAGAGGAAGATACTCGGCAGGTTGTACATCATCACACTGAGCATGGCTTCCTGCTGCGTATTTGCAATAGTGGAAGCAAACAGGCCGATGCCGAGGCTGGACATCAGGAAGATGCCTGATGTGATGGTGATCAACAAGAGGCTGCCGCGCACTGGCACACCGAACCAAACATGACCGATAATGATGATCTCGAAGGTCTCAACAAAGGCAAGGATGACATAAGGCAGAAGTTTGCCAATGACCAGCTCCCATGAACGAATAGGCGTGACGATCAATTGCTCGATGGTGCCGCGTTCGCGTTCACGGACGATGGCGGTGGCGGTGAGAATGGTCGTGATGAAAGAAAGGATCATGCCGATCACGCCTGGGATCATGAAGTATGCAGAGTTGAGGTCGGGGTTGTACCAGACCTGTGTGTGCACTTCCACCGGAGATGCAGGTGCACCCCGCCCGCTGAGGGCGGCTTGTTGGGTCAGGATCTTGGTTGAGTAGGATTGACCGATAAGCCTCGCAGTTGAAAGCGCCGTGGTTCCGATGCTGGCATCGGAACCATCGAGCACGATCAACACATCGGCGTTGCTTTCAGCCACTCGCTGGGCATAATCCGCCGGGATGACCAGCGCCACACGCGCGTCGCCGGATTCGATCAGCTTCTGGTATTCATCCGCCGAGTTCACATAATGATCGAGGGTGAAATAATCGGCGGCGCGGAAGGCATCGAGCAGCTGACGGGACTCGGGCGTCTTGCTCTGGTCCCAGACCGCCATGGCAACATTCCGAACATCAGAAGTGGCAGAGTATCCCAACAGGAATAACTGCACAACAGGGATGACGATCGCCAGCGCCACTGTGCGCGGGTCGCGGAAGAGCTGCAGGAACTCTTTGCGAATGATGGAGTAAATGCGGGAATTGAACATGGGTATCAAACCTCAGATTTCACAATGCCATGCAGATAAATATCCACATAGGCATCGATGGGATTTTTAGGCATAAGTTTGGCGAGAATGGAGTTGGAAATAATAATATCGGTGATGATATATGAAAGAACCATACCAATAAACGAACGAAGCATTAATACCGGCTGAATTCCTCGCAGATTCTTCCTCGTTTTCACCATCTTCTCAAATACTGGCAAGACTTTTGGCGCAAGTTCCTTAATCAACGCAGCCCCGTGTGCGCCATTAAACTCTACGATCTCGATCAACATCAGTTTGACATAATAACGCTGAGAAGTCAGTTCTTTTATGACCACATGTGCAGCATTACTTAGAAAATCCTCCAGTGTCTCCCCTTCTGCCTCAAGAATAAGGGGCAGGATCTTTTTATAGGGATGCTTATCAACAATAATAGCTTCGAAGATCTCTTCTTTACTTTTGAAGTGGTTGTAAATTCCCCCGAGTGCAAGCTCGGCTTGTTCAGCAATCTGCCGCATGGATGTGGCGTGATAGCCGTGCTCCATAAAAAGCTCAACGGCGGCATCTTCAATGGCGAGGCGGGTGGTTTCCCCTTTGGTCGGGTTGTCTTTGATCTTGGATGTCATGTTTCCTCAATAAAAATGAACGAACGTTCGTTTTTATTTTACCCAAAACAGTCCCCATGTCAACCCCCAAATAACTGGATGGTAAAATCCTTTCATGCTTCCCCTTTCAACACTCGAAAAGAACATACGGCAAAACTTAAAGCACAATATCACTGTCGGTTTATTGGATGGCGGGCTCTTCGGCATGGCCTTGGGCTTCGCATCTTTTGGCGGCATTCTTCCACTTTTCTTCACATCCATGACAGATTCTGCGCTCTTGATCGGGCTGGTGCCGGCCATTCACTCGGCAGGTTGGTTATTTCCGCAGCTTTTCACAGCAAGCCATGTTGCGCGGCTCCGTCAGTACAAGCGCAACGTGCTGCTCATGACCATTCATGAACGGGTGCCATTCCTGGGGCTTGCCATCACCGCCCTGCTGCTGCCTGTGATCGGCAAGAATGCGGGCTTGATCATCAGCTTTCTCCTGCTAATCTGGCAGGGACTCGGCGGCGGGTTCACCGCAAACTCATGGACAAGCATGATCTCAAAAATCATGCCCGCCGAATCACGCGGAACATTTTTTGGCTTTCAAGCGGGGTTGGCTAATCTCCTCCTGAGCGGAACCGCCATCCTTGCCGGCTATTTGCTGGACTATCTCGATCAGCCCTATGACTTTGCGTTGTGTTTTTTTCTCGCAAGCATTTTCTTCGGTTTATCATGGCTGGCGCTGGCATCCACCCGCGAGCCGGAAGATACAGAAAAGGTCATTCCTGAGGTGCAGCCTCACTTCTGGGAAGATTCAAAAAAGATCCTCAAGCGGGATTCAAATTTCAGTTGGTTCCTCTTCGCGCGTTTCCTCTCCCAATTTGCGAGCATGGGATTTTCGTTTTACATTGTGTATGCCCTGCGCGAATTCAACATGGATGAAGTCACATCAGGCTTCCTGATCGCGACACTCACCATCTCGCAAACAGTCGCCAACATTGCCATGGGCTGGCTTGGAGATCGATGGGGACACCGCTCCATGCTCATCATTGGCGCGGTCGCTGCCCTGCTGAGTTCGATACTGGCATGGCTAGCCACATCCATCGCATGGTTCTATCCCATCTTTCTGCTCGCCGGGCTGACCAACGTCTCGATCTGGACCATTGGCATGACCATGACCGTGGACTTTGGCTCGGAAGCAGACCGCCCGCTCTACATCGGGTTATCGCAAACCCTCACCGCGCCCGCCACCATCCTCGCTCCGCTTATCGGCGGCTGGATCGTTGATCTAACAGGCTTCATCCCCACTTTTTCAATCTCAGCCATTCTGTCTGTAGGTTTAATCGCTGTCTTGTTGTTCCTGGTTAAAGACCCGCATAAGCACAGACCCATTACAAATTAGGTTAATCAAAGGAGTATCCATGTCTCTCATTCAGGAAAAAGTAAATCAAGCCGTTGATATTCTCAAGGAACAGCAGATCGATATGTGGCTGACCTTTGTCCGCGAGACCAGCGGCGTACGTGACCCCGCCCTCGACTTTCTGATCGGCGAAGGCGACCTCACCTGGCAATCTGC
Organism: Anaerolineales bacterium; assembly: GCA_017985935.1. Classification (GTDB taxonomy): domain Bacteria; phylum Chloroflexota; class Anaerolineae; order Anaerolineales; family Villigracilaceae; genus Villigracilis. Next base: position 14,752 of record JAGNWT010000001.1, read on the forward strand.
ACTCATCATCACCCGCACAGGCGAAAAGATCGCCATCATCGGCAATCTTGAAAAAGATGCCCTTCAACGGCTGGATGTATTTACTGAAATTCTCGGGTATGACACCGCGGTGAGCGGACTCTTCAAAGAAACCATCACCCGCCTCAACCCAGACAAGATAGCCGTTAACACCTCCCGCAACAACGTCCACGCAGACGGCTTGACTCACGCCATGCACGGCTTCCTTTTGGAATATCTGTCGGGCACTCCCTACGCAGACCGGCTCATCAGCGCCGAGCCGGTCATCAACTCGCTGCGCGGACGAAAGACTCCCACCGAGCAAGCTCGCGTGAAAAAAGCAGTGGAGATCACCGAAGAGATATTCAAACAGACTTTCAACTTCATCAAAGTCGGCATGACCGAAATTCAAATCGCGGATTACATGCACGGGCTGATGAAAGAACACAACGTGGATTTTGCCTGGCCGCGCGAAAGCGATCCCGCGGTCAATAGCGGCCCCAACTCCCCTGTCGGTCACAACGGACCCACGGGGATCCAGGTTGAACGGGGGCATATCATCCACTTTGATTTTGGAGTGAAGTACGAAGGGTATTGCTCAGATATTCAACGCGTGTGCTATGTCTTGCGTGAAGGTGAGACAGAAGCCCCCGCAGAAGTGCAGCGCGGATTCATCACCCTCCGCACCGCGATTGAAAGATCACGCGAGGCAATGAAACCGGGCGTGACAGGCAACTTCATCGATACCATCTCACGCGAGATCGTCACCGATGCAGGTTACCCCGATTACAAATACGCCCTCGGTCATCAACTCGGACGCGTGGCGCATGATGGCGGCGCATTGCTCGGTCCGCTCTGGGAAAAGTATGGCGACTCGCCCAACCAAAAACTGGAACCGGGTCAAATCTTTACGATTGAACCGGGACTGCCAGTGAACGGCTACGGCTATCTCGGTCTCGAAGAAGATGTAGTGATGACAGACAAAGGCGCGGAATATTTCCATGCGCCTCAAACCGAGCTTGTGCTTTTGAAAGGGTAGAAATTCCCCGAGGACATGGATGTTTAATCCATGTCCTCGGGAGTATCAAAGGGTGGAAAATCTTCAAAACGCCGTATCCGGCATCCGTTAAGAGTGAAGCGGTTCTTCATCCAATTTGTGTGTCATCCGTCACTACGGATAAATTTACGCCATGATATACTTTCAATTGTGAAATTTATCACTCAAAGGAATCACTATGACAACTGAAGATCCCAGAATTTTGGAATTGAGAAAGATGCGCGCCAAGGCTTTGGAAGGCGGCGGCGAAGAGCGAATCGCCAAACAAAAAGCCAAAGGCAAGATGACAGCGCGGGAGCGTGTGATTGCGCTGCTTGACCCGGGCACATTCAATGAGATCGAGCCATTCATCACACATCAAGGCGATGAGTTGGATTTGCTGAAGGAAAAGTTTTACGGCGACGGCGTCATCACAGGCTATGGACAGATCAACGGGCGGACTGTTTATTTTTATTCACAGGATTTCACAATTTACGGCGGTACGCTGAGCGAAATGCAATCGCATAAGATCTGCCGCGTGATGGATCTGGCAGTCCGCAATGGGGTGCCGTTCATCGCATTGATCGACTCTGGCGGCGCGCGCATTCAAGAGGGCGTGCGGTCCATGGGCGGGTACGCAGAGATGTTCCGACGCAACGCTCAATATTCGGGCGTGGTGCCGCAGGTCAGCGTGATGCTTGGCCCGTGCGCCGGCGGCGCGGCATACTCCCCTGCTCTGACCGACCTGGTCATCATGGTTGAGAAGCAATCCTTCATGTTCCTGACCGGCCCCGATGTGATCAAGGCTGTCACAGGTGAAGTGATCGATGCCGAGTCATTGGGCGGCGCAGACGTGCATAACTCGGTCAGCGGTGTGGCGCACTTAAGCGTTGCAAGCGAACATGCCGCGCTCGATATGGCTCGCCACTTCCTTTCTTACCTGCCTTCGAACAATGTGGAAAATCCGCCGTACGTTCCCCCCACCGACGAAGCTTCACGCATGGACGAATCCCTGAACAGCATGATCCCGCTTGATGCTTCGACCCCCTATGTCATGCACCAGGTGATCGAGAAGATCATCGATAAAAATTCCTTCCTTGAGATACAGCCTTCCTGGGCACGCAATGCCATTGTTGGTTTGGCTCGCATCGGCGGGCATAGTGTGGGCATCGTAGGTCAGGAACCCTCGGTGATGGCCGGCGTGATCGACATTGACGCCAGCGATAAGATGACCCGCTTTGTAAGAATGTGTGACTGCTTTAATATCCCGCTGGTCACTTTTGTAGACTCGCCGGGCTTTTTGCCGGGTATTGCCCAGGAACATGGTGGAATCATCCGCCACGGCGCGAAACTTTTGTACGCCTACTCGGAAGCCACAGTTCCGAAGATCTGTGTCATCACGCGCAAGGCTTATGGCGGCGCGTACGTGGTGATGTCTAGCAAGTATCTTGGAACAGATGTGACCTACGCCTGGCCCTCGGCTGAGATCGCTGTATTGGGCGCAGAGGGTGCGGCAAACATTTTGTTCAAGAAGCAGATCGAGACCTCGTCTGACCCGGTTGCAGAGCGCAAAAAACTTGCAAGCGAGTATCGCGAGAAATTCAACAACCCCTACTACGCGGCATCCACCGGCTACGTGGACGACATCATCGAGCCGCGCGAATCACGCCCGAAGATCATCGCGTCACTCTCCGCACTGCGCGACAAGTACGCGCCCGCCCCTCCGCGCAAGCATGGGAATATCCCGGTGTAAATCATGAGCGATCTGATACTCTCCCTCCAAATCACCGCGCTCGGCATGGGGCTTGTCTTTGGGGCGATCCTTTTGCTCTGGTTGATGATGACGTTATTGACAATGCTGACTGCCGACAAAGAAGGCGCGGAATCGGCCCCAGCAGAAGTGAGCGCATCAAACTCAACCGGGCCGGCTTCTGTTTCAACCGACTCTGATCTTGCCCGGGCAGCCGCGCTGGCCGTGGCAGTGGCGTTGACCGAACAGGAGTTATCCTCCGCCCACCCGCTGCCCGACCCCCCTACAGCCATTGTCTCGGCCTGGCAGTTGGGCATGCGAACACGTCAGATGTCTGAAAAGGGACATTCGGGAAGACACTGAAAATGAACGCGGGCTGAGGTCCGCTGTTTGAGGAATGACATGAAATATAACGTTACGATAAACAACAAAACCTACGAAGTCGAGATCGAAGACATCAACGCTCGCCCGATCATTGCACGAGTGGATGGTCAAAGGTTCGAGGTTGCCCCGGCAAATACCGACCAGCCCGCAGTTAAGAAAGAAGCGTCTGAGCCAAAGACCTACGCCGCTCCGCAAACATCTGCACCGGCTTCCGCCGCGAACACCAATGAGATCATCGCTCCCCTGCCCGGCACTGTCGTTGAAGTTTTTGTAAAATCCGGCGATAAAGTGGAAAAGGGACAGGTGGTGCTCATCATCGAAGCGATGAAAATGAAGAACAGCATCCGCGCCACCCGCAGCGGCACCGCTCATGAAGTGCTCGTGAGCGCCGGGCAAAGTGTGGCGCACAAACAAGTGTTGATCAAGTTCGCAGATGCGGGCGAGGCATCATGGATGTAGGTTCATTGCTCCCTGAGCTGTTGAAAGGCTTTACGCATTTCACACCCGGCAACGCGGTGATGATCACGGTCTCTTTGGTCTTGATCTATCTGGCGGTCATCAAGGAATATGAGCCGGTCCTTCTTTTGCCCATTGGCTTTGGTTGTCTGCTGGCAAATATTCCGCTGGCCGGCATGACCGCCGCCGAGGGCATGATGGGCGTCTTGTACGATGCGGGGATCAAGACCGAGCTATTCCCGCTGTTGATCTTCATCGGCGTGGGCGCAATGATCGACTTCTCGCCGCTGCTCGCCCAGCCGCGCATGGTACTGCTCGGCGCGGCCGGTCAGTTCGGGATCTTCGGCACACTCATTCTTGCTGTGCTGCTTGGCTTTCCGCTGAATCAAGCCGCATCCATCGGGGTGATCGGCGCGATCGATGGACCGACATCCATTTTTGTAGCGACCAAACTCGCGCCGGAACTACTGGCTCCGATCGCGGTGGCGGCTTACTCGTACATGAGTCTCATCCCGATCATCCAGCCGCCATTGATGAGATTATTGACCACAAGAAAAGAGCGCCTGATCAAAATGGATTACGCGCCAAAACCGATCTCGCAGAAAACGCAGATCTTCTTCCCCATTGTATTGACCCTGGTGGTGGGATTGCTCGTCCCTGAAGCCACCCCGCTCATTTCCATGCTGATGCTTGGAAATCTGCTGAAGGTCTCTGGCGTGGTGGATCGGTTGAGCAAGGCAGCACAGAACGAGATCATTAACATCGCCACACTCTTTCTCGGGCTCTCCATCGGCGCGACCATGAGTTCGGAGGCTTTTCTCAATTGGGATACGGGCAAGATCATGCTGCTCGGTCTGCTTGCTTTTGGGTTGGATACCGTCGCCGGGTTGTTATTTGGGAAGTTAATGGCGGTTATGTCTGGCGGAAAGATCAATCCGCTTATTGGCGCAGCGGGGATCTCAGCCTTCCCAATGGCCGGACGGCTGGCAGCCAAGACCGCCAACGACGAAGATCCGGATAATTTTATTTTGATGCACGCGATGGGCGCGAACACCGCCGGTCAATTGGGAAGTGTCATTGCTGGCGGCGTTCTGTTGGCAGTGGTAAGCAAGATCCTTGGTTTATAAAAAAATATAAAAACAGGGAAGTCCATTTTGCGGACTTCCCCGTTTTTATTCCTAAAATTAGGCGGGTGAATTTGGGGGCTCGATCTTTTTTACCCTGAACTTCTCCAGCAAACGGGTGACCAACATTCCGCCGGGCACAGCAAAAACAAAAGACAGAAGCGCAGAAACCACCACCCCGATCAAAGCGAACGATCCGACCCAAAGAATTGCGTAAGCGAGCGGATCCTTCTTGACCACATTGCCTTCCGCATCCACGCAATGTAATTCATACCCCGTGGAGGGACGCTCAAAGCCATTTGAACCGATGGATGTGGTTGCGTACGAATGGCTCTGGGGAGTGGTCCCTTGCGGGCACAGCAAGCTTCCTGTAGTCTTGATCGCAAACTCACTAAAGGAACTCATACTGCCAGCGAAAATAAAAACGGGCAAAATGCAACTTCCGATCAATGAGATCATCACAAACCAGATGATACATCCAGAAAAAGCGGTGGTCTTCGCGGGCTTCATCAACATCATCTCCTTAGCCTAGCCAACCGCAGCAAAGCGGTCAGCGGCTGGTTACTCTTCACCAAAAACATTTACCTGATTCTTGCCCTTCTGTTTCGACCGATACATGGCCTTATCCGCGGCGTCTAAAACGGAATGTCCATCAGCACCGTGGTCGGGGTAATGCGCAACTCCGACAGAGAGTGTGATCTGCAGATCCTGCCCATTGAAAATTTGATGCTGCAATTGAAAAGCCTTACGCCATTGTTGGGCGCGCCGCCGGGCGCCTTCGAGGCTGGCATTCGGCATCAACACCGAAAATTCCTCGCCGCCATACCGGCAGGTGATGTCGCCCCGGCGGGTGTTTTCATCCAAAATCTTTGCGAGAGACTTCAAGACCAGGTCACCGGCCTGATGTCCAAAACGATCGTTGATATTCTTGAAGTTATCCAGATCGATCATGGCGATACAAAAACCATGCTCATCTCTTTCAGCATTGGAGACTTCACGCTCGAGCGCCTCCTCCAAAACCCGCCGATTATACAACCCGGTCAGAGGGTCACGGATGGCTTGCTCACGCAGTTGACGTTGAAGGGTCAGGATCTCCTGCATCTGCGCATTCGATTCAGCTTCCATTTTTTTTCGAAGTGTAATATCCTGCTTAATGGCGATGTAATTCGTCATCTCATGCTTTTCGTTGTACACAGGCGCGATCGTCATTTCCTCCCAATATAAACGACCCGACTTATGCTTGTTCACGATCTCACCCACCCAGATCCTTCCTGAAGTGATCGTCTGCCACAGGTTCTTGTAATAATCATCACCCTGCACACCAGACTTCAACAAAGACAGGCTCTTCCCAACCACCTCTTCAGGCGCGTACCCGGTGATGTCTGAAAAAGCGCGGTTGACCCAAATGCAATTTCCGCGCACATCCGAGATCACGACCGCATTGACCGCCACATTCAAAGCCGAACTTTGCAACCGGATCAAATTATCACGCTCGGTCATGAGCGCTTCCGTTTTTTTCAAGTTATCAGCCATTTGAGTTTTTCTCATATCGCGCCAGCGCAGAGACGCAAGGAACATACCAATCGCCACCCCAGCGAGCAATGCCCCAGTGATGTATACCCAGTTGGCATCCATGAGGCAATTATAAAGAAAAAAGCGCGATTGTGCGCTATAATAAGTTGTCTGACAACTATTCCTCAGGAGAATACCATGACAAAAATTGACCTGACCATTCACAAAGATCGTCGCGCCCGCGCCATTCAACGCGCCAAGGAACGCAACATCATCATCCCCACGTATGCCCAAATGAAAGATCCTTCAAAAATTCCTGCCAAAGTCAAAGAGGAATTAAGAAGCATCGGACTCTGGGATATTCATCCGCGAAACCTCTTTCGCATCAACTGGCACAATCAACCCACCGCATCAGGCGGGACCTTCGGCGGGGTCAACTTTCTCGAGCTTCCATCATCGCTGACAGGAGTCAAAGCCCGCATCGTTGTCGTTGTTGGCAAGTGGTTCCCCACCGGAGCACACAAGGTCGGGGCGGCGTTCAGCTGCCTCGTGCCAAGACTGGTCACAGGGCAGTTCGACCCGACCACTCAAAAAGCAGTTTGGCCTTCCACCGGCAATTACTGCCGGGGCGGCGCGTACGACTCCGCCCTGCTCGGATGTGAGTCCATCGCCATTTTGCCCGAAGGCATGTCCAAGGAAAGATTCGAATGGCTGGCCAAGGTGGCTGGCGAAACCATCAAGACACCCGGTTCTGAATCCAACGTGAAAGAGATCTTTGATAAGTGCTGGGAACTTCGCAACTCCGGCCAAGACCTGATGATCTTCAATCAGTTCGAAGAGTTCGGAAATTATCTCTGGCACTACGAAGTGACCGGACATGCGATGGAAGAAGTGCTCAAGCATGTGATGGGACCGAACGACCGCTTCCGCGGCATGGCTTCTGCCACTGGTTCCGCCGGCACCATCGCCAGCGGCGACTACCTCAAGCAGATCTTCCCCTACAGCAAGATCGTTGCCAGCGAAGCCCTGCAATGCCCGACCCTTTTGGAGAACGGCTTTGGAGCGCATCGCATTGAAGGCATCGGCGACAAGCATGTGCCCTGGGTCCACAACACCAAGAACACCGACATCGTCACCGCCATTGATGACAATGCCGTGGTCAACATTGCGCGCCTTTTCAACGAAGAGAACGGACGCGCCTATCTCGCTGAGAAAGGTGTGCCAGAGGCAGTCATCTCCAACCTGGACCTGCTCGGTTTTTCTGGCATCTCGAACGTGCTCTCCTGCATCAAGACCGCCAAGTACTACGAAATGGACGAGAACGACGTGATGATCACCATGCTGACCGACTCGATGGAACTCTATCGCTCACGCTTGCATGAAATGCATCAAGAGTTCGGCGAGTACAGCGAGAAGGATGCCGCTGCCGATTTTGCACGTTATCTGCATGGACAATCCATCGATAACATGCTCGAGTTGACCTACCCCGAGCGTCGCCGGGTTCACAACCTGAAGTATTACACCTGGGTTGAACAACAGGGACGCACTTATCAGGAGATCCAGGATCAATGGTACACCCCCACTTACTGGACCGACGTTCAGAAGCAGGCGGATGAAATTGACGAGTTGATCGTTGAGTTCAACAAAGAAGTTGGTTTATCATAGACACAAAAAACTCCGAGGCAAAACCTCGGAGTTTTTTTATAGCGCCGCGTTCAACCCAAGCGCCAGCAAGACAAGCCCCGCCATTTGAATCCAGTGAAAAACCCCGTTGTTATCAAAATACCAGATCATGGACCTTCCTGCTTTACCGATCACTTGAACGACTGCCGCAAGGATGGTCACGAGGACGCCAGCCAACATCCAACCAGCGCCAGGGAGTTTTCCATTAGCGGCAAGGAAACCATAAGCGATAGATGAGAACAGCATGGCAACCGCCTCGTAAGCAATGAAGGTCAGAAAACTACCGGGAACATAAACTGTGACGAGGAAAAAGATAAACCCCGCAGCCAGCATGAACGGCAGCGCGCTCCGCGCAGCACCTTCACCGCTCAAGTCAAACAAAGCGCCAATAACGAATAATCCCAACGCAAGACCCAGCGCCAAATTCAAAGGCATCCATATTCGGTCATTGGTTTTGCGGCTCATTTCAAGTCCATGCGCCGCCGCGCCCAAAAAGGACGAGAAAGCCAGCAAGCCAAAAGCCCAAGCCCAAACATCTGATTTAAAGCCTGCGAACTGACCAAGCCAGGCAGCAAGGACAGCGGCAAGCGTACCGAGAAATATATCGGTCAGCGCAGTCATGCGTTCAAACGGTGATGAATGGATCAACATGGTTTTCTCCCAACGGAAATTTCAAAGATGGTCTTCAGCAGGGATGTATTGTCGGTCGTGTCATGCGCAAGCTCCCAAACCATCACACCGCCCAAGCCTTCCTGCAAGGCATAACACGTCTTGTGCTGGACGGTTTCGATCCCGTTGAAGAATATGCCATCCACTTCATCGGCGCGCGGAGCAGGATGATATTGCGTCATGATCTGCTCGTATGCAAGCACACGATACGGCGGCTGGATATTCCTCCCGTAAAATGGAATCCCCAAAATCAACTTTTCGCGCGGAAGACCTGCATCCAAAAATATTTGAATGTCTTCCAATGCCTGCTCATAAGTGGAATGCTGAGCTGCCCGGTCATACGACATAATATGAACACGATCAACCACATCGAAAGACCCAAGCGGAAAGTTCGGGTCTGGTGAGAGTGCAACACTAACGATCATTTCATGTCTTGAAAAAGCTTCTTTCATTTCGCCCAGTAATAAAACGTAATTGGCGAACTCGGTTTCATCTTCGGGAAATTCCCAATCAAAATCCACGCCATCAAGGCTGTGAGTCAACGCGAACTCAGTCAATGAACTGATAAAGCTCTGGCGAGTTATTGGGTCGGCTGTCATGGCGGCAAAACCAGAAGATCGCTCCCATCCGCCAATGGAAAGATGAAGGCGGGTTCCGTTTTGCGTTTTGATCTTTTTAAGTACCTGCCAGGTCGCTTCATTCAAACGCGAAGTATCAAGTGAGCCATCGGCGCGAGGCTCGGCGGAAAAGTAAATGATGTCGGTCAGGTTCGCTGTCCATGCGGGGTTAAGTTCACGATAATCGGGGAAGTATCCGATCACGGAAATTTCACGAGGTGCAGGCGTCACTCTTAGCGTGGGAGAGGCAACAAAAACAGGAGCAGGTGTCGGCGTCGAAAGATGCGGCGGACCTCCTCCACACGCGGTCAACAGGGTCATTATCAAAAGAGCGGGAATGAGTCTCATGGCAAATATTATAATAAAGCCATGCTCAAGCCTACGGATCTGGTTTTGGTCTGCCTGATGCCAACGGTGCGGGATCTGGAGATCGCGCGCCTGTTGGGATGGTATCGCATCCCGTTTCGTACCGCGCCGAAAGTTGTGGCGGTGGATTATCTGGCTTTTTATCAACCCGCGGCATTTGGTGAGCATGGCGGGCAGATCGAGTATGTGGCGCAGGTTCGCGGGCATGAACTGACAACAAGAGGCGAACTGCTGCGCGATGAGCCAAACCACCCGCGTGCGAACGAAGAATACTTCAAGCTGCAGCTTGGCGCGTTGGAAAAATTATCCCGGCCGATCACAGCCGAAAAGTGGAAGCGGGTCACATTTCTATATTCGACCGGCGAATATCTGCTGAGTGCGAGAACGCTCAACGACCTTGTGGTCAGCGGCAGTGAAAGGCAGATCTTATGGCGCTCTTTGCGTGAACGAGCTGAGGATGAACAACTCTATAAAATTGACCTGCCTGAAGCGGATATCCCCCCTGAGGTGCTGATGGCATTGTTGGGAATCAAGGGACACAATGTATCGGATGCGTCTGATGTTTATGAGGTGGATTAAAGGTTGTGCCGCTGAAGGAAAAGGTCAATTTGGACGTTATCTTGATATTTCACAAGGGTCGCTTGCCGAAGTAGAATACTATTTGATCCTTGCATTTGATCTAAAATACATCGCGCAACCGCAATATGACGAAGCGGAATCCCTGCGTGCAGAAATAGGTTTCCTGCTTCATCGGTTGATCGAGTCTCTCGATCGCAAATAGCTTTTCACTTGTAATTTCCGGATCTCTGCGCCTTTGCACTTCTGAATCTTTGTACTTCTGGAGCACCTTATGAACACCCTCATTAAAAACGGCACTCTCATTACAGCATCAGACACCTTCCCGGCAGATATCCTTGTTGAAGGCGAGATCATCCGCGAGATCGGGAAAGACCTCACCCACCCCAATGCCGAAGTGGTGGATGCCTCTGGCAAGCTCATCATGCCCGGGGGGATCGATCCGCATGTGCATTTGGACCTTCCCATGTTCGGCACCGTCTCTTCTGATGACCATTACACAGGGCACAAAGCGGCGGCGTTCGGAGGCACAACCACTGTGATGGATTTCGTGGTGCAGGAAGAAAGCGGGTTCGATCACTCGGTCGATGTCTGGATGAAGATGGCTGAAAAAGCCGCGATCGATTACTCCTTTCACATGAACCTGACCAGGTTCAATGACAAGATCGCCAAAGAGATTCCATCCCTGATGAAAATGGGCATTCAAACCCTGAAGGTCTTCACCGCCTACAACGGTCGGTTGCGGCTGGACGATGGCGGCATTTTCAAGGCGCTGCGGATCGCAAGAGACAATGGGATGCTCGTCATGGCGCACTGCGAGAATGGAGATGTGATCGAAGAACTGATCCCTGAAGCACTCGCCGCTGGGCACACCTCGCCCGAATGGCACGCATTGACACGTCCCGGCTGGGGCGCGGTTGAATCCACATTACGGGTGGCAGGCATGGCTGCAGAAGCAGACGCGCCGGTGTATATCGTCCACATGAATATGGGCGGCGAAGTGGATATGCTCAAGTACGCCCGCGAGCGCGGGGTCAAAGTGATGGGTGAAACCTGCCCGCCATATCTGTTCTTCACGGTCGAGAATCTCCGCCAACCCGATGGCGCAAAATGGATCTGCTCACCGCCGATGCGAAGCAAGCAGGATAATGCCCGAATCTGGGAAGGGCTTTCGGAAGGGATTCTGCAAACGGTCGGCACGGATCATTGCCCGTTCTTTTTTGACGGGACCAAGCCCATCGTCTACGAAGGACGCGAGATCGCCATCCCCGGCAAGGAGTTGGGCAGGAACGACTTCACCAAGATCCCCAACGGTCTGCCGGGCATTCAAGACCGCATGCCCATCTTGTGGACATACGGTGTGCGAACCGGGCGCATTACGCCCAATCAGTTCGTGGCTTACAACTGCACCAATCCCGCCAAGATATTCGGCTTGTATCCACGCAAAGGCGCGCTTGTCCCCGGCGCAGATGCAGATATTGTGATCTGGGATCCCGAAAAGAAACTCAAGTACGGGGTTGCGCACTCACACCAACGCACAGATTACAGTCTCTATGAAGGATGGGAACTGACTGGTTACCCCGAAAAGGTTTTCCTGCGCGGAAAATTGATCGTGGACGGCAAAGAATGGAAAGGCAAAAGCGGTGACGGAAAATTTCTGAAGAGAAGCGAAGGTGAGGTGATATGAGTCATCAATGCGAAGCGATCGTTGTTCACTGCATGGATTTTCGCCTGCAGTCATTTATCAATCAATGGCTGGAAACCAACCTCGGCAAAGGTACCTATGACCGGGCAGTGATGGCCGGGGGTGTGCACGATGTGTACGATGTCATCCGCCAGGTGGATATCTCCGCCCGCCTGCATGGCATCACCAGGGTGATCCTCATTAACCATGAAGACTGCGGCATGTACGGTCCCGGCGGATCTGAAGAACGTCACGAAGAAGATCTCGACAAAGCCGAAGACAAGATCCGAAGGTTGTTCCCGCACCTGGAAGTGGACACCTATTACCTGAATCTCGACGGGACCTTCGAAAATAAATCCTGATCAATATTCCGGCACTCTTAACCCAGCACAGATAAATTCTCTGATAAAATACCGACCATTAAACCAAAGGACGCCTTGGGGGAGCACCGAGCCTTTGGTGAAATACCTTTTTACGGAGAATCAAATATGCCTAGGCGCTCCCTTGCTCGTCTTTATAAAGACGAGTTCTCAGACTATTCGTTTGCCAAATTCCAACAAGACCTGCTTGCCGGTCTGACCGTTGCCGCGGTCGCGCTCCCGCTCGCGCTGGCATTCGGCGTCGCATCTGGTGCCACTGCCGCCGCCGGGTTGGTCACTGCCATTCTGGCGGGAATTGTCATCGGTGCACTTGGCGGTGCGCCCTACCAGATCAGCGGTCCCACAGGCGCAATGTCTGCTGTGCTGATCGTGCTTGTCACCCGTTATGGGCTCGAGGGGATATGGATCGCGGGCTTGCTCTCAGGGCTCATTCTGCTCTTCATCGGCATCATGCGCCTCGGGCGTTTCATCGCCTTCATCCCCGCGCCTGTGATCAGCGGGTTTACCTCGGGCATCGCCCTCATCATTTTCATTGGGCAGATCGATAACTTTATCGGATTCAAAACCCCGGGCACTGAAACTGCCGCGCAAAAATTCATTGGATATTTCAGCGCCCCCATTTCACCAGACTGGCATACCATCGTCCTCGGGCTTGTTGTGATCGGAACCATGCTCTTTTGGCCGGCAAAATGGAATTCCAGATTCCCTTCCTCCCTGCTCGGGATCATTCTCGCTTCGCTCCTTAACTTCGCTCTGGGCTGGTCTGCCCCAATGATCGGAAGCATCCCCCGCACCTTGTTCCTCGCCGACCGCCTCAACCTTTCCAATATTCCATTCAGCAATCTTTCCGACTTTATCGCACCGACCCTCACCATCACCGCCCTTGGCGCTGTTGAGTCTTTGCTGTGCGGCGCGGTCGGCTCGAACATGACCGGGGTGCGCCTGCAAGCCAATCAAGAATTGATCGCGCAGGGCATCGGCAACGTGATCATTCCGTTCTTCGGGGGCGTCCCTGCCACGGCGGCGATAGCCCGATCTAGCGTGGGCATCAAATCCGGCGGACAGACTCGAATGGTCAGCATCATTCACGCGGTTGGATTACTGCTCTCCATGTTTCTTCTCACCCCATTCATGGAAAAGATCCCGCTCGCGGCGTTGGCAGGCGTGTTGATGGTCACCGCTGTCCGCATGAATGAATGGGATGCGATCAAGTTCATGTTTGGCAAACGCTTCAAGACCGATATGATCGCGTTCACCATCACCATGTTCGCCACCATCGTCCTGGATCTGACACAGGCCATCCTGATCGGCTCCTTCCTCGCTGGTGCGGTCTTCTTGAACAAGATCGCGAGCATCGATATTGAAGTGCAGGAAGTGGACATCGAACGATTAAAGCAGAGAGGCATCGAAACCGAAGGCAAGTGCAAGCATGTTCGTGTTGCCTTTCTCACAGGTCCGCTCTTCTTCGCCGCGACCGGTCAATTCAACGAAGCCTTCTCGAACCTGACGGAAACCCACGCATTGATCCTCTCCATGCGCGGTGTTTCACTGATCGACACCGCCGGCATTGAAGCGATCCACAAGCTGCACGAGCGCCTGCACAAGCAGGGCGGAATGCTGATGTTTGCCGGCACTCACGACAACGCGCGCAACATGATGGAACGCGGCGGGCTCGTGGATATCATCGGCGCTGAAAATTTCTTTTGGTCCAGCGACCAGGCCATCGTCGAGGCTGAGAAGCGTGGATGTAAATTCTGCCAATAACCAAAAAAGAAGACCCTGCCGTTACGCAGGGTCTTCTTTTTTCAGCAACTGTTTCGTGAGCGGGAAATCCCGATAATATCCGCGGTAACTTTCAGGAAGCATTGCCGCGATCCGGCACATGACTTCATCAATGGAATTTTGCAAAAGCGCATCACGCTCTGCTCCCTTGACCGACTTAAGACTTGGCGGGTGGTACAACTCTTCACCGGCGCTGATGGTGATCTTTAACTTCTTGAAAGATTTCAAGTGAGCTTTTACCTCGGCATCTTCTGTGCCGGTCAACGCGACCGGAATAATGCCTACATTGGCAGAACTGGCAATATAGATCGCGCCAGCTTCTGCTTTGAGAAGGCTCGCTGTCTTCGAGCGCGTCCCCTCAGGTGCAATGACCATCACTCCCCCATTCTTCAAACGCGAAATGAACTCGCGCATGGCTTTCATATCTGCCTGCCCGCGGGCAAGCCAGGTCACATTCAACCACCAAGCCAAAACCCGCGACCAAAAATATTTTTTGTATTTATCGGTCAACGGGTGGATGAGATCATCATTGTCTATGACGTAATACACCACGAGCGAATCCAGCCGCCCCAGATGATTGGACGCCAGCATGTATCCACCCTTGGGCAGTTTGCTCATATCTCCCCTCACCTCAATATCGGCAAAGAGCGGAAGGATTTTTCGTGCAATAAAACGAATGGATGCAGACATTATCCCTGCCCCGCGAGCAATTCCTTCAAGCGCGGGTGTTCGGCGTAATATCCTCGGTTGCGCTCCGGCAGCAGAACAGCGATGCGGCACATGATCTCATCGGTGTACTCCTGCAATTTTTCTTCACGCTCGTGTTTTGGAAAAGGCGGAAGAACGAAAGACTTTCCGGCGATCAACTGGATATCGGTCCGTTTAAGCCGCTTGAGATTTTGGATCACGATGCGATCCTCTGTGCCAACGATGGCAACCGGCACGATCGTCCACCCCATCTTGGAAGCGAGGTAAGCCACACCAGGTTTGCCCTGTGCCATTTTTTCATCACGGGCACGAGTCCCTTCGGGAGCGATCACCAAAGTCTGCCCTTCCTCCATGCGTTTCATCATCTCACGCATAGCTCGCAGATCAGGGTTGAATCGATCAATAAAGATCGCATTGAGATGCTTACCCAGCCAGCGCAAGATCGCGCTTTCTTCCCATTTCTCTGCCACGGGAATGAACAGATTCCAATCGTTGAGCGCGTAATACGCCATGGGCGCATCCAAAAAACCAAGGTGATTCACAGCGATGACAAAACCGCCATTGGCAGGCAGATTTTCATACCCACTCGCCTTGACCCTTGCGATGATATTGATGATAAAACGGATGAGCCAGACAATGAAATTTTTCATAAGTGAATTTTACACGCTTTTGCAGGATGCCATTCAACAAAAAAGAGCCCCGCATTTGCGGAGCTCTGAAGAAGCTGCGATCACTCAACGCCACAGATAGTCGGCGCCGCTATTCTGATGGCTGGATTGCTGGGTACCATACACATTGAACATCTTCACATACACATCATAATCTGACGGGGCAATATCCACGATCTTGAAACCAATGTTATACATCGTCGGATCGTATGGGTCTTTCTGACACCACATGGCGCGCGCGCTAAAAACCAAATATCCCTTGGATGAGATCTGCCCAACCTGCTCAATGCGGAGCCGGAAGTTCGTGTTCGGAGGCAAGGCGCGCGTACTTTCCACCTTAAATCCGCCGGTGCTAATGTCTGATAAGTGCCCGATCAATTCACCTGTTTTTTCGTTATTGACGAGCATATAGTAGGAAAAATTTCTCCTCGCCAATTGCCTTCGCTCTGCAACCATAAAAGCCTCCTTTGCAAATCCGTTAGGTGAAATCAGTATAAAACAAACCTAGACAAGAATCAAGACCAATCAGCCATCATTTCTCAAAATATGGGTCAGGATGGTCGCGCCAGACCCGCCGATATTTTGTGCCATACCGATCCTTGCACCATCCACCTGGGTTTTGCCGCACTCACCGCGCAATTGCTGGACTACCTCCACCAATTGATACACGCCTGTCGCACCGACCGGATGCCCCCGGGCCTTTAATCCGCCACGAGTGCAGACGGGCACACGGCCCTGAATGCTGATCTCGTTTTCGAGGGCCAGCCTAACGCCTTGGCCTCTTTCGGCAAAGCCGCTGGCTTCGAGAGATAGCGCAGCCATGATCGAGAAGGCATCGTGCAGTTCAAAGAAATCAATATCTGCCGGAGTGACTCCAGCCATCTCGTAGGCTCGCCTGGAAGATTCGTAAGCCGCCTGCAGGAACATGGGGTCCTTGCGCGAATGAATGGCAATGCTGTCTGTTGCGGCCGCCGAGGCAGCCACTGTGATCAAAGGTTTGCGCTTCACCTTCTCTGCCGGAACGATCACCATGGCGGCAGCACCATCACCAATGGGTGATGCATCCAACAGATTGATGGGGGTCGCCACCATCGACGACTTCTCAAATTTCTCGAGCGTGATCTTCTCATGCAGGCGCGCATACGGGTTGTGCATGGCGTTGGCATGTGAATTGATGGAAAATTGGGCAAAGTCTTCGTGCTTCCAGCCGAATTCATGCATGTACCGGCGCATAACGAGGGCATTGATCCCCACAAAAGAAACGCCCTGCTCCACTTCATAATCTGCATCTGCAGCAGTTGCCAGCGCGGCAGTGACATCACGCCCTGCCTTGTCGGTCATCTTCTCGACACCAACCACCAGTGCTGATTCAATATCGCCGGAGGCAACAGCCATCAGGGCAGAGCGGAACGCCGCAGCTCCAGATCCGCAGGCAGCCTCGATCTTTACGGCTTCCTGCTTCCACAGCCCGATCCAATCTGCAAAAAACGCTCCAAGCTGATTCTGACCACTGACGATGGGAGCGATCATATTGCCCACAAAAAGCGAGTCGACTTTGTCCAACCCTGCGTCTTGCATGGCTGCAAAGGCGGCCTCCCCCCCAACCTCGCGCAGGGACTTTTCCCAATGTTCGCCAACTTTTGTTTGACCAATACCTAAAATCGCAATTTTTCTCATGGGTTAATTTTACACTCCCTGCCTATCAGGGACTATCAAAAATTTTTCAAACATCCATCCCGTACAATACCGCCTACAGGTAGTATAAATAGGCTTGAATTTATTTTACCCCAATGGGAACAATAGATATTGGGACTGCGTCTGTTTTCTGTCACGCTTTGCGATAAGGAGTGCAACATGACCCGAAATCTTTCCGGCTATTTGATATTATTTAGTCTGCTGCTAGCCAGTTGCGGCCCAGCTGCCACGTCAATTCCGCTCGCCACCCCAACGGAGAAAACTGCCAGCACAGGCTTGCCAGTGCTTGAAGGCAGATGGAGCATCAGGTTGGTACATTCCGGCGGCATAATGGGGCTTTCCCGCAATTTAGATATCTCGGCTGATGGAAAATATTGGGCAACCGATGAACGCACGGGAAAAACCTACACAGGCCTTCTCAGCCCTGAAGAGTTTTCAAAAATAAAAGAACTGATTGCATCCGCAGAATACGAAGAGAACACTCAACCTGAAAAGATATGCGCGGATTGTTTTATCTACGAGCTGCAAATCCTATCGAACGGCGAAAGATTTTATGTGCAGCTAAACGATTTGGAACTGGCACACTCAGGTCTTGAATCATTGGTTTCAACTTTACGCAATCTCATGAGTAGAACCCTAAAATAGGGAAGGCGTAAAAAACTCAATGGTATTTACTTTCAAATCTAATAGGTGTTTTTAATGTAAAGCCTTCAATTTCGTTGTATGCTTACTACAGATAAAAGAAAGGAGGTTGCGATAGATACACCGCCTGAAACATACAAAAATGGAAAGGTCGAAACGCACTGACCTGGGTCAAGCCACAACTTGAACTCCAGACGTTCCCCCAAACGAAATGATGGTTGCTATATCGTTCCTTTCCTACACATAGTGAACGTTTGACGGACGGGTCAACTCCCGTCCGTCTTTTTTTATTTCCTCAATGATCTTCTCATTCTTTCAAGCCCCTGTTCCAATAATTTACGAGAAGTACCAAAATTCAAGCGGATATGCCCTTCTCCGGCTTTACCGAAGATCCTTCCGTCGCTCACTGCCACCTTGGCATTCTTCAAGAAGTATTCGTAGGGCGATCCATCCAAACCCAGTTGAGAAAAATCCAGCCAGCCAAGATAGGTGGCATCGGGAATCGTAACGCGGACCTCCGGCATGTATTGAGTGACATACTCCGAAATAAAGTCGCGATTGCCGGTCAGATAGCGCAGCAAATCCCTGAGCCAGCCGTCACATTGACCGGAAAAAGCTGCCTCAGCAGCGTACAACCCCGAACTGCCGACATGCAGGCGCAGTTTCCCAACCTCCTGCTCATATCGCTTACGCAGGTCCTCGTTGGGGATGACCGCAAATCCGCAAAATAACCCGGGGACATTGAATGTCTTGGAAGGCGAAACAAGGGTGATCGTATGTTTCGCGATCTCGGCTGAAAGTTTCGCCATCGGCGTGAACTTATTCCCATCCAAAATCAACTCTGAATGGATCTCATCTGAAACGATAAGTACATCATTCTTTATGCACAGCTCCGCCATTTTCAACAGGTCTTTACGCGAGTAGATAATGCCGAGCGGGTTATGAGGGTTGCACAGCAGAAACATGCCTGCCTTCTTGACCTGTTTTTCAAAAATATCCCAATCGATCTCATAGCTCAAGACATTGCCATTGACACGCCTAACCAGCGGAGCATCCAATTGCGGGACACCAAGATTGGTCTTCACTTCGTGGAACTCGTTATAGACCGGCGTCTGCACCAGTACCCCGCGCTTTGGCGTGCAAGACATGCGCGCAGCGACGCTGAACCCACTGACAATGCCCGTCACCGCAACCACCGATTCGGGCTTAACCTTCCAACCGTACAGCCTGTCCATGCGTGCGGCAACAGTCTCAAGCAAAGCAGGGGTTGGCATCTCGTATCCCATCACACCATGATCGATCGCCTTGTGTAGTTTCGAAAGGATCGGCTTAGGCGCAGGGAAATCCATATCTGCCACCCACATGGGTAAAACATCCTTTGGGTACCTCAGCCACTTGATAGAGTTTGAATTACGGCGGTTGGGAATATTATTGAAGTCTGTCATATTTTCCTTCTGATTTTTATAGGCTACGATCATTACCTTCCGCATGGATGCAAGCGAAACGACCCATCTTTGTCGGCCATGACGAGGCAGATGAACCCCGCAAGCCATCGGTGGTATTGACCGTTAATTTTTCCAGCGCCAATTTTACTGCCTTCTACATATTTCACTTGCTCAAGACCGGGCAATTTTTGCATCCGTGCGGAACAGATATTAACATAATTTCTTCAAGCATCAGAACGACCAAAACCGCAATTTACAGCATTTTATTTGAACGAACAAAACCGTTTCCCTGCCCATCCAAAACCATTATTTGCTGTTAGAATAACCGAGAAAGTCCAAAAGGGCTTTTTTGTTGCAAGTACAAAACGCAAGGATACATATTCGTACATGAAATATAACTTCAACTTATTCTGGCGCACCTTCTACCGTTCATTCTTCGCCTCAAAAAATACAACCGCCCGCCTTACCCGCAAACGCTTGACCTTTCTTACGCTCTTCTACCTGGTCTGGCCGGCTGGCATGCTCATTCACTGGTTCTTCTTCTGGTTGGATGACATTCTCTTCCCTGCATACAAAACTCATCCCGTTGAAAAGCCATTATTCATTCTTGGCAATTTACGCAGCGGATCGACCTTCCTGCACCGCCTGCTCTCGCGCGATTCTCAAACCTTTACCAGCCTCACCACTTGGGACATCTACCTGACGCCATCGGTCACCCAAAAGAAGATCACCCAATTCATCGCCCGGCTCGATACCCAATATTTCAACCGCGTACTTCATCGCCTGCTGCACAAATTTGACGATGCCACACTCGGCAAGATCAAAATTCATCCCATTTCATTTTTCCAGCCGGAAGAAGATGAGAATATTCACCTGCTGATCTGGGACGGCTACTTCGTCACATTCCTCTTCCCCTTCATGGACGAAATGCCAAACTACCAGCAATTCGATGAGGCGCTCTCCCCGGCTCACAAGCGCCGCATCATGACCTTTTACAGGTCCATGATCCAGCGGCACATGTATGCCACGGGTAAGAAATATTTTGTGGCGAAGAATCCAGCCTTCAGTGCAAAGATCGAAACGCTGGTTGAATTTTTCCCCGATGTCCGCATCATTTATCTGGCTCGCAATCCGCTTGACATGCTTCCATCCACCATTTCGTGGATCAACTATGCCCGCCGTCAATTCACCGACCCGAAACCCGGCTATCATTACATCAACGAGATCGTGGAATTGAGCAAATACTGGTATAGTCACCCGCTCAGCTATCTGGACGCTCATCCCTCGCCCCGCCACCTGATCCTGAAATACGACGACCTGATCCAACGCCCCGAAGCGGTCATTCGCGGATTCTATGAGCAGTTTGGCTACCCCGACAAGCCCGGTCTGCCCATCATCATCGACCAGGCAGTCAAAGAGACCATGACCTTCAACAGCGACCACACCTACTCCTACGAAGAAATGGGCTTTACCCGCAGGCAGATCGTGGAAATGTACCCCGAGATCTTCAAACGCTTCAACTTCGAGACCCGTGAAGAGGAAGTCGCCACCAGTGTGCGGGTGGAGTACAAGTAGATCACAATCAACCATCAAGAGACCTGCCAACAGGTCTCTTTTTATTTACAGTTTCTCTGATTTTCACAAGCCAGAAGTGGAGTTTGAATGGTATAATTGCACTAACCAAATAAACTTCTTTCATCTAATGCAGACACGAAGTTTTCCCTCATCTTCGTGTCTTTTTATGCCATTTTTCGCAATTTTGACCAACTTTAAGGATATTTTATGGCTGAAGAGAATATCGTCCCAAATAACTTGGGCAACATCGAGAGCATAGACATCGACCAGCAGATGCGCACTGCCTATCTCGATTACGCCATGAGCGTGATCGTAGCCCGCGCCCTGCCAGACGCCCGAGACGGCTTGAAGCCCGTCCACCGCCGCATCCTATACGCAATGCACGAATTAGGTATGCGCTCGAACTCCGCTTACAAAAAATCCGCCCGTATCGTGGGCGAAGTGCTCGGTAAATATCACCCGCACGGCGACTCAGCGGTCTATGAATCCATGGCCCGCATGGCACAGGACTTCTCCATGCGCTACCTGTTGGTAGATGGTCAGGGCAACTTCGGCTCTGTGGATGGCGACTCCCCGGCTGCCATGCGTTACACCGAAGCCCGCCTGCAAAAGATGGCCGAAGAGATGCTGGCAGACCTCGAAAAAGACACCGTAGATTTTGGCCCGAACTTCGATGACTCTCTACAAGAGCCGCTTGTGCTTCCGGCGCGCCTGCCGAACCTGCTGTTGAACGGCTCATCGGGCATCGCTGTGGGAATGGCAACTAACATCCCGCCGCAAAATCTGCGCGAATTGGTCGCCGCCATCAATTACCTGATCGACAACCATGACACCATTGATGACATCACGGTCGATGACCTGATGAAGTTCGTGCAGGGACCGGACTTCCCCACCGGCGGCATGATCGTCGGCAAAGAGGGAATCCATTCTGCCTACAGCACCGGTCGTGGAAGAATTGTGATGCGCGGCATCGCCCACATTGAAGAGACCAAAGGTGGACGATACCAGATCAATATCACCGAGATCCCCTATCAAGTCAACAAATCCTCGCTGATCGAGCGCATTGCCGAACTCGTACGTGAAGATAAGATCGATCAGATCTCGGACCTGCGTGACGAATCAGACCAACGCGGAATGAGCATCATCATCGAGTTGAAGCGCGGAGCGCAGCCCAAGAAAGTCCTTAACCAGCTTTACAAGTACACAGCCCTTCAATCCACGTTTGGCGTGCAAATGCTCGCGCTCGTCGATGGCGAGCCCCGCACGTTGACCCTCAAGCGCATGCTGCAGATCTTCATCGAGCATCGCCAGACGGTCATCACCCGCCGCTCCAAATTTGAGCTTGCCAAGGCTCAGGCACGCCTGCACATCCTTGACGGTTACCTGATCGCGCTCAACAGCATCGACGCCATCATCAAAGTGATCCGCGAAGCCGAAGATGCAGATGTCGCCAAATCCAACTTAATGAAGAAATTCAAACTCAGCGAATTACAGGCACAAGCCATTCTTGACCTGCAGCTTCGTAGACTTGCCGCCCTCGAGCGGTGGAAGATCGAAGAGGAGCACAAGCAAGTCCGCTCTTTGATCGATCACCTTGAAGACCTGCTGGCACACCCAAAGAAGATCCTTGCGCTGATCCAAACTGACCTGAACGAGCTGACTGAAAAGTTCGGCGATGACCGGCGCACACAGATCTCTGCTGAAGCGAAGGAAGACATCCACGATGAAGATCTCGTGGCAGATGAAGCGGTGTTGATCAGCCTGACCGAACGTGGATACATCAAACGGGTTGCTGCGACCGCCTTCAAAGCTCAAAGCCGCGGCGGACGCGGCGTGATGGGTCACACCACCAAGGACGAAGACGAAGTGGTGATGCTCATTCCCGCCCGCAGTTTGAATACCATGTTGTTCTTCTCTGATAAGGGCAAGGTCTATTCTGAGAAGGTGTATCAGATCCCTGATTCAGACCGCGCAACAAAGGGCATCCCATTGGTGAACGTGCTATCGCTCGAACCGAACGAAAAAGTGACAGCCGCCATGTCGGTGGGAGATTTCTCCTCTCACAGCTACTGCATGTTGATGACCTCACGCGGCAAGATCAAACGCGTGACGATGGAAGAATTTGCCTCTGTGCGTCCCTCGGGCTTGATCGCAATGTCATTGGAAGAAGGCGACCAATTAGGCTGGGCGCGCCTGACCTCTGGCAAGGATGAGATCATCATCGTCACTGAAAATGGACAAGCCCTGCGCTTTAGCGAGACAAAGGTCCGTGCCATGGGACGCCAGGCTGCCGGAGTGCAAGGCATTCGTCTTTCAGAAGGAGATGCGGTCACCAGCATGGATGTGGTCGAGAAAGACGGCAACCTGCTGATCGTTACGACCAAGGGATTTGGCAAGCAGACCCCGCTCAAAGATTACGCCGCAAAAGGACGCGCAACCGGCGGTATTTCCACGATCGATCAGAAAGCCATTGCAGAGATCGGCAAGATCACGGCAGCGCGTGTGGTACAAAACGCAGACGATCTGACCATCATGACCTCCAACGGCGTGACCTTGCGCCTGAAAGTAAAGGAAGTCAAGCAGTCGGGTAGAGCAACGCGCGGCGTACACCTCATCAAGCCTCAGGAAGGCGACAGCGTAGCCTCTGTAGCGCGCATCTCTGCTGAAGACCTCAAGAAGGTTGGAGCGCAGCTAGACAGCCCTGAAAAAGAAGAAACACAACCCAAGTTGGTGTAGAAAAAAGCCCCGGAAATTCCGGGGCTTTTTTCTACCTGCTCACATCATCGTGATCTGATTCTTGCCAAGATGCTTGGCTTTGTACAAGGCCTGGTCTGCGAACGAGATCAACCTTTCAAGTTTTTGCCCGGTCACACCGTTGGCAACCCCAATACTGATCGTAAATTTGATAGCGCCTTTACTAGTCGGCACCTTCAACTGCCCCACTTTGATATTGAGCCGCTGTGCAATTTCCATCGCCTGTTCGATGCTAGTCTCAGATAAAAGGCAGATAAACTCATCTCCGCCATAACGCACAAAAACATCGGTGGACCTGAACACCGAACGGCAGGTCTCTGCCAAAAGTTTCAGAACATCATCGCCGGCACTGTGCCCATACCTGTCATTGATCTTTTTGAAATCATCCAGATCGATCAACAGGATGGAAGTATCTCCAGGCAGTACGGCGTCCTTATCATTTACGGACCGTATTTTATCCAGTAAATAATATCGATTAAATGCCTTTGTTAATTCGTCGTGAATGGACTTGTCATGCATTTCTTCGCGCATGGAATCCATCTCACCCAGCAGGCTGACCATTTGAAAAAGATGATAAGGCAAAAGTGTGGAGCAAAGAATTAAATTGATCGTCAGCCCGGTCAACACCTTCCCGCCCATGATCATATTCACGGGAACAATGACCAGCGTCCCCACAAAGAATGCTATCACGCAAGCGATCATAACGGTCCTTGCCAGTCCAACTTTTTTATAGAGGGCAAACAGATATCTTTGTTCTAAAAAATGAGGCGTGTAGGTCTGAGGATCAACTGTTTTCATAGCATCTCCCTTTCTGAAGAAAACACTGTCCATCGGTTTTGGTTGCAGCTGAGTAGCTGATCACGAATGATCGGGCTTGCACCTTTTTCTAAGACCTTTTTAAATAAAAAAGTGACGGCACTTGCCGTCACTTTTTTATAAATCTGTTATTTTAGATCCCGATCTTACCAAGCACAAATAACGCCATTGTTCCAATAACACAGACAGCGATCATCAACATGAACGCGATCACGAATCGCTGGAGGGATGTCATTCCCAGAAAGCGCCCGGAACTTCTTCGGGCAGGCTCGGGAGAAATCGTGCCGGCGGCCGATTGGAACTTCGCTTCGTCTTCATAGAACGGGGAAGATGCTGCATCATCACGGAGATTATCAAACATATTGACCTCTACTTTTCACGGAGTATATCACGCACCAGGCCTCAGGCTGACATCCCCAAAGCGTACTATTACGGATTTGTCATGCGCATCACTCAGGCGCAAACTGCCGTCAGATTCGAGCCCCATTAATGTGCCGGTTATGGGAGATTCGCCCCCGGCTTGAACCTGAACCTGCTCCCCACGAAAGGCAAGCTGTTCCTCCCAGGCATGGATCAACTCATCTGAGCCAATGCGTTCGCGCCAACGAAGGAGGGTGGTCAGGATCTGTGCAAGAAGTTCTTCGCTTGCCGGGGGCAGCGATCCCAATTCATCCTCCAGGCTGGTGGCAGGGAATTGCAAATGTTCGGCAGGAGGCACAGATTCTCTATGAACGTTCACGCCCATGCCAATAACCAGCGAATCCACATCCGTGCCAGACCAGACCGTCTCGACCAGAATGCCAGCCATTTTTTTGCCGCCCAATAAAATATCGTTCGGCCACTTGATGCGCGGATCGAGTCCCAGCTGCGCACAAGATTCTGCAATTGAAAGCGCGGCCAACCCAACGGTCCGCGAAAGATGCGGGCGCAGGGCGGCAGAGTGACGCAGGATCAGGCTGAAGGCAAGTCCGCTGCCTTTGGGCGTGAACCACTTTCGGTTAAGCCTGCCCCGTCCCTGCGTTTGTTCATCTGCAACCACGAGGGAGAGATCGGGAGCGCCTTCCGCCGCCCAGGCAAGCGCCGCATCGTTCGTAGAGCCGATCGAATCATAGAAGCGCAATTCGCCGACATTTAATTTTGAGATGGCTTTTTTCAGGGATTGTTTGTTCATGGTGAAAAAAACCTGACAGACTGTGAGCCTGCCAGGTTTTATTTATTGGACAATGCTGTAAGGGTTGACGTTCGAGCCGCCGATACGAACCTCAAAATGCAAGTGCGCACCGAAGGAATTACCAGTGTTGCCCGCCGCGCCAATGACGGCGCCCTGCCCCACCGGGGTACACAAGCCAACATTGATCACGCTCAAGTGGGCATAGACCGTGACATAGCCGTTGCCGTGATCGATCTGCACTACGTTGCCGTAGCCGTAATTCCATCCGCCCTGCGCCATGGTGACCACGCCTGAGCCGGCTGCAAAGACCGGCTCGCCTTCATTGGCCTGAATGTCAATGCCGAGGTGACCAGGGCCATAGCCGTTCCCAGAAATGTTATGTGAAGATGCGGGCCAACCGAAACCGCCAGCAACCGGGCCGCCGCCGCAGGCATTTCCACTGATCTCGCCGGTGCCGGTATCCGCTCCACGCCCGTTGGTGGCAAGGTCTTGCTGCCACTGGCGCAGTTCGCGAGAACCGCCGGGGATCATCACGCTCATTCCAGGCTTGATCTCGGGGTCGGTCAAGTCTACATTATTGCCGGGGAAATTGATGATGTCTTCCGGCACTGCATCGAACTTTTCCGCGACCGATTCAAAAGTATCGCCATCCTGCCACTCGTAATACAGACCATCCACCGGCGGAATGGTCAACTCCATGCCGGGTTTCAGGTTATGCGGATTATCTTCCAATTGCGTGTTGACGTAGAGAATGGTTTCAGATTTCAGGTTGTAATCTTCAGCGATCGAAAGCATGGCATCACCGCGCGAAACACGATAGACCACCGAATCATACCGGGGTCTTTCGGGGATATTGGTGATCAATTGGAGTTTGCGAGGAATCGCAGATACGGCGCCTCCATCCGCGCTGATAGCGGGTACGCCGGGGTCAGGCTGACCAACACCGGCAGCACTTGTTGGCTGCACTGAAGGAGCGATCGTGGCCGGCCGCGAGTTCTTGTAGTAAATCGTCGAGCCGATCAGACTCACCACGAGCACGACCGTAACGATCCAACTAACGATCGAAAAGCGATCCAGTCTGCCCTTGGTCTGCGGATCAGATTCCGGGTTACGTTCTGTTTTCTTCCCGAAGGCAGAAAAGAAGGCTCTTATGTTATCTAAAAGTTTTTTCATTCGTTATCCGTCTGTTGCCCGCACATTACCCGTGTGGACATTCAAGGGCGGGTTTTGTGCCTAAGCATCCTTTGTCAGGTTTTCCAAAAATTCAATATTGTTCTTCGCGCGTTCCATGCGGGTGATGATGGCTTCGGTGGCTACAGAGTTATCCATGCCAGCGCCCTGCGGCGGAGGTGAGGTCATCTGAATGAACATACGGCGCATCAGCCAAACGCGTTGGAGAAGATCGGGTCCGAGCAGCAGGTCTTCGCGGCGGGTGGACGAACGTTCGATATCCACAGCGGGGAAGGTGCGGCGTTCCTGCAGTTTACGCGAGAGGTGCAACTCCATATTGCCGGTACCCTTGAATTCTTCGTACACCACATCATCAAGGCGTGAGCCGGTATCAACCAGACAGGTGGCGATGATGGTCAACGAGCCGCCTTCTTCCACGTTACGAGCCGCGCCAAAGAAACGCTTGGGCGGGTACAACGCGGAGGGATCCATACCGCCGGAGAGTGTGCGCCCAGAAGGGTTGACTGTCAGATTGTAGGCTCGGGCGAGGCGGGTGATCGAGTCCATTAAGATTACCACGTGACGACCGATCTCCACCAATCTCTTAGCACGGTCTAAGGCAAGCTCGGCTGTGCGAACATGCGAGGTGACTGGCTCATCAAATGTGGAAGCAACCACTTCAGCATCTACGGAGCGGTCCATATCGGTCACTTCTTCGGGGCGTTCGCCGATGAGGGCAATAATTAAATGTACGTCGGGATATTTGGTTGAGATCGAATTTGCGATCTGCTTCAAAATCGTGGTTTTGCCCGCCTTGGGAGGAGAAACGATCAATCCGCGCTGCCCTCTGCCGATCGGTGCGATCAGGTTGATCAAACGGGGTGCTAGAGTGTCGTGATCTAATTCGAGGTCAAATCTTGTGTCTGGGAAGATCGGGGTGAGGTTTTCAAAAACGATCCTGCGTGAGCCGGTCTCTGGTTCGAGCCCATTGATCGATTCAACTTTTAGAAGACCAAAGTGCCTTTCACTTTCACGCGGCGGGCGGACCTGCCCAATGACGAGATCTCCGGCTCGAAGGTCATACTTTCTCAACTGCGCCTGCGAAACGTACACATCCTGGTCGCTGATCCGGTAATTGGTTGCCCGCAAGAACCCGATCCCTTCGCTTAAGATCTCAAGGATACCGCCGCGCAGCTCAATGCCTTCCTTTTGAGCTTCCGCCTCGCGGATCATCATGGCGAGAGACTCTTTTTTCATGCGGTTGAAATTCGGGATGTTCAGGCTCTTCGCCATGCTGCGCAGTTTCGCCAGCGGTTGGTTCTCTAGTTCTAGTATTTTCATGTTTTTGTTTTCTCTTGGTGGGATTGAATTATGAATGCAAAAAGACCAGCATCCCCCTGCAGGGCTGGCAAATTTCCTAGGATGTTGTTAATAAATCAGGGATTTGAGTCAAGGTTATCGTTACAGTTCGAGACGCAACACAATTGTGTCGGATGTTTGACAAGGATCGATTGTCAAAGTCTGGGGAGATGGCGAGATTATAGCACTTCCATGCATGCCATGCAAGTTGATTATTATTTGATTTCATCGTGGAGTATACGATTTTGTAAATTCAACATTTGATTTCGGCGGCTTAAAAAACAGAGCCGGAAACCCCGGCTCTGTTTTTTGGGTCGACATTATCTAAGACCGTTTGCTTTGATACACAGCGATCAATATCTTGACGTTCAAGACGATGAAGCGCCAGAGTTGATAAAGTTTAAAGTTCATCCAGAACTTTTCGGCTTTTGAGAATTCTTGTGAGGTATTCATTTCGGTTCTCCTATTCGGGGATGATGGTCCAGCCGGGGCGGGCTTTGAACTTCCAGATGAAGGTGTGGTGAAGCATGAACTTCATCCATGCGCCGCTGACGCCCATTTCGAGATGAGAGGTGAACAGGTCGCGCCCAAACTCATTGGGGAATTTCTTGCGATCTGGAACCACGGGATGCATAACGATCACGACCGCATTTCCATCCCAGAGAGAATCTCCCATGGAAGCGATGCAGGCGGCGACCATGTCGGTCATGGGTTCGCGATGGGTCATCTCCCCCTTTTCGATCAAGTCCACGATGTTGAGAGCAACGACCCGCCCGATCACGCCGCTGACCATGCCTGTGCGTGGAGGCGCTGGGGCAATAGCCAGGTTGTTCTTGTTCGTGAACGGCTTGGAGATCGGCCCGGGAGGAGCGAAGGCAATGCCCGCGGCGAACATGTTCTTGTAGGTAGGATTCTGATATTGCGCCGGCCATGCTTCGGGGGTCTGGGCAAGCTCGGGGTAAGGCAGACCGTATTTTCCATCGACCAGGAGAAATCCCGCTGGGTTGGTCAATTTGGAGGTGATGTCTTCGCCGTTCTTGTCGATATATTTGAAGGGCTGTCCTTTGAATTGCGGGATGAGCATGGAGAAGTCGAAATCGGTAGTGCCTTCTTCGCCTTCGTAGTTCTGCCAGTGGATCTTGCCTTCTTCGATCTTGGTGACACCGGTCTGCACTTGATAGCGAATGCCATGATCGTTGAAGACGGAGGTGAGGAATTCCTCGCTCTTTATCACATGCCCATTGCGTTTGATCTGCACGCCGTTAACGCCGAAGTCTCCCATGGCGGGCTCGTTCGAAAGCCAGAGAATATCGGCTTTATCGCGCAGCCCTTTTTTGACGAGGTCTTTGTGGACATTGACAATGTATTCAAATGCCGCGCCCTGACAGGTTGCGCCGGGGTGACCTGTGCCAATGACGATCTTGACCTTTTCGCCTTTGCCCATGCGGTCACACAAGGCTAGGTAGGCATCACGGGTTTTGATGGCATGCGGAAGCGAGCAGATGGAGTGTGTGAAGCCGTTCTCGGGTCCGAGACCAGGGGTGCCGGCAAAGTTGAGGAGCGGCCCGGGCGCAACGACAAGGTAATCGTAATCAAGGCGCACTTCCTTGTCGGTGCCGACTTCATTCCCAAGCACATATTGGTCGCCTGCATCCGGGTGGATCTCTTTGGCGGCGGCGTGAACGAATTTGACGTTCATCTTGTCGTACACAGGCTTGAGCTTGAAGACGGTCTTTTCAGGTTTCATGTGACCGACCCCCACCCACACCCACGAGGGGACGTACCCGAACACATCGCGATTGCTGATGACGGTGACCTCGTGTTTCCTGCCGATCTTGCTGCCGAGATACAGAGCCGCAGTATGCCCTGCGAAGCCCGCCCCAATTACAACAACTTTAGCCATGGTTTCTTCCTCCTTCGGGAATTAAAAAAGATCAGGACAGGCAGGGGCACACGCCGCTGTCTGTCCTGTTGACGACAACCCATTGCACACACGAAAAGTCACATCCCTGCAAGCGAGGGAGCGTTCCACTTTTCTGAAAGGTGAGCACACGAGGCATGGTGAATAACTCCATTCATCTGAAATGATGTGGAATTCACGACGTCATCGATCAATAAAATAATGACGTCCCGCGTATTTGGCTATCAGATCATATTAAATTTGAGGTTGGTCCGAAACTCTGTAGCTTTCCTGCTTCGACACATTCCGCCATTAATAGCGGAATGAAATTGGAGAACTTATTTGGGGTTTGGGTAAGCTGTCTCTTCGCCGGGGACATCCATACCTTCGAGCAGGCGCGTCCCATACAGTTGTCCATCCACTGTGATCGTGTATTCGCCCGTGCCAGAGATGGCTTGATCCGCGCCGGCAATACTGACCCAGGTAAATATCAGTTTGTTGCCTTCCAAAGTTCCCGCACCTTCTTGAATGCCGCCAGAGACCAGCCACTGGAATTTGAATTCATTGGGCTGCCCGCCAGCAGAAATGGTGAGCGTGCCGCCATATTCCTCGCCATGAGGGTCTGTGGCATTAAGCGCGTAAGAGCCGAGAATATCAGGGATGTTATCGGCTGGCGCGTCCGCGCCGAGCGGACCGGGTTTGTTCCGTCCGCAAGCCGAAAGGAAAAAAGTCAGTAACAAAAACAGGATTGCAATTCTTTTCATGTTTCCTCTAGTAACGGCACAGACGGGTAAACCTCCCGTCCATTGCCCTGTATTTAATCATCTTCTTCCATGGTCATCAGGAATGCGATCAGATCGTTGATCTGCTCTTCGGTCAGGATCTGCCCAAAGTTTTGGATCATCTGTCCCGCAGGATAGCCCGGAACAACAAATGCGTTCGGCTCAACAATGGACTGCCTCAAGTAATCCTCAGCAGACATCCCGGGCACACGCTCTTCGGCTCGGTCTGCAATGCCATAAAATGACGGTCCGATGATCGTCTCACCTTTTTCCAGCGAATGGCAGATGCGGCATCCCGCATTGACCGCTGAAGTGGTCTCGTAGTAAATGCTTTCGCCCGCCTTCGGGTCTGCAATGTGGACATCCCTGAAGTTAATGGTCAGGTATTGTCTTTCAGCAAGTGAAATCGTGTTGTTAAACAGCACCTGTTCGACATCTTCATCAGGGCGGTCATACATTTTGATGACCACATGATGAGTTCCCACCGGCAAGTGTACCTGCTCAAAGATACGCACACCTTGATTGATATGGTTATCCGTGGCGGTATAAGTTTTATCGAACTTCAGTTTTCCGTCCACTTCCAAAGTAATTCGGGTCGGGTGTTCAAGTTCTGGATCCACTTCTGCAAGGCTGGCGGCATCATGGACGGCATACCCGCTATGGTGAGTCATTTGTATCGCAAGAGCAGCAGTATCTGCGGCATAGAACTTTGTCTGCCAATCACCAAGCCAGATGTAAAACGCGCTGATGACAGCAAGCACTCCCAAAGCCGGCAGGATAAATCGGATATGAGATCGATCGGGCGTGAATTTGAACGTGTTCGGATCTGACTTAATCTGTGACTTGATCGCCTTACCAAAGTCGGTCGGCGCCGCCCAGGCAGTATGCACCAGCGGAATGAAGTCGGGTTTCAGCTTGGGAAGCCGCTCGCCATTTGCACGATCGTTCATCCAGACATTGCCTTCACGATTGGCACAGTCTTCGGGCGGGCAGCCAATGAACTGCACATCACTGGCACCGGCTTCAAGCGCCTGCGCCGCAAGGTTGGGATTCGCCATTGCAATACAAGTCAACGGGACAATGTGAACATTCGGGTCGTTGAAGTGTGCGCCAACTCCATGCAAAGCATGACGCTCACAAGTGAAAACAACCTTTACATTTTTCTTTTCTGCAACCTGGCCGAGGGTGGTCTTCCAAAGCGGGTTGAGCGGAATATCGCCAAAGGTCAGGGCGTTATCGGGGCAGCTGCCGATACACACGCCGCAAGAGACACAAAGTTTGGGGTCGATCTCTGCCTGGAATTTGGGGCGTGCCCCATCAGTGCGCGGGACCATCTTGATGGCAAGATAAGGACAATCGCGTTCGCAAAGCGTGCAGCCATCGCAATTGGACAAGTCCACTTTGACGGGTTCGAGTTTTTTTGCGCGGGGCATGATCCACGGCAATGCAAGGAAAAAGCCGAGACCAAAAAGCAGAACGCTCCAAAAAAGAGCCTGGGGTCCGCGCAGGAAAGTGGGCAGATAAAATAAATAAAATAAGTCAATGGGGGCTTCCGCAGGGAATTGAGTGGCGCTGAGAGGCGGCAGCATTCCAAGCGGAAAAAGAGCCGATGCAAGCAGCAGCACCAGCGTTGAGATGACCATCCAATATTTGGGCGGCAGCCACTTGGCACGGCTCATGCGTTTCAAGTGCAGCCAAAGGAAATATCCCGTCAATGCGGAAAGCCCCAAATGCAGGACGATCACAAGCATCATAAAGACCCAGCCTGTGCCGGCCGCGTCACCGACAATGAAGTCGACGATAAAGGCCTGTCCGCTTTGGAAATTTCCAAGAACCTGGTAAAGGCTTTGGTTTAAGATCTGCGCGCGGTTATCCCAGATCAACCAGTAGCCTGTGATGCCGATCACCCAGACCACCACGGCCATCCCCACACCAGTCACCCACGCCAGCCAGCGCGGACCACGGAAGCGATCCTGGAAGAAGGTGCGCCATCCATGCAGCAGCCCGAAAATGACCGCCGCATCAGATGCGTAGCGGTGCATGGCACGGATCACGCGCCCGATGAAGTTCGATTCGATGCTGGAGACCGCCCGATAGGAAAAAGTGAATCCGAACGGGTAGAACATGGTGAGGTAGATCCCGGTCAACAGAATGACGACCAGCAGGAAGATGGTGATCGTCCCCGTGTGATACAGGGGATTAAAGCGCGGGTCGTTGACCAGCCAGTTGATGGGGGCTTCGAGGCGCAGGGAGATGTTCTCGAAAAAATTGATCAGGCGTCGGCTGGGGGAATTGAGCCGCGCATTCCAATCCACGCTAGGGTTGCGCTCAGAGAGGGAATCCGTCAGTTGTTTTTTTTCAGGGGAAGAGGTCATTGTTTATTCACGATGCAGGTAACTTCGCGTAAATGATAATAATAAAAGTAAGCGCAATTAATAAAGGTCGCGAAATGAAAAAAAGAAAGGGGTGGCAGCCGCCTGCAATGCAAACGACTGCCACCCAGTGATAAAACTACCAGACTTTGAAGCCGGGTGAAGTGAGCGAGATGTTCTTGATCATGTCGAAGAGCTGGGGCCCATAGACGATGACGATCAAGGCGAGGGTACCGTACACCCAGGGAGCCCAGCGGTCGAGCCAATCGGGGGTGAGGGCGGGATCCTGCATGGCTTCAGCCACGGGGACTTCCACTTCTTCCTTGACAGTTTCCTTGTTCAGGGCAGTCATCAACATGACGGCGAGATAGAGGAAACCGCTGACGAAGAGGATCGCGCCACCGAGACCGACCTGGAAGAGGCGGCTGTTCCATTCCGCAGGAACGTAGGGAGCGAGGTTGAGCGGTACGCGGCGGGGAGCGCCGAGCAAGCCGAGGACATGCATGGAGTTGGAGAAGATGATCATACCAACGAACCAGGTCCAGGCTTGAGCCACAGCCCACTTGGGCTTCCAGAGTTTCTTACCGGTGAGGTAAGGCAGGAGCCAGTAGGAAATACCCATGAAGCTCAGGGTCACGCCAGTAGCCACAGTGAGGTGGAAGTGACCGGGGACAAAGGCGGTATTGTGCAAAACAAGGTTGACGTTGTAGGAAGCATTCGCCAAACCACCGATACCACCAAAGAAGAACAGGATGCCGGCGAGAAGCTGGGCGGCCACAGAGGGATCACTCCAGTTCAACTTGCCGATCCAGGCGAGAGCGCCCTTGCCACCGTTTTTGCGTCCAGCGTGCTCGAGGGAGGCGACCACGGTAAAGGCGGTCATCATGGAGGGGAAGAACACACCAAAGGTGAGCATGGCATGCAGGAACTTCCAGGCGGGGGGAACGCCGGGATCCACATATTGGTGGTGGAAGCCAAGCGGGGTGGAGAGAACGAGGAAGATCCAGAAGGAAAGGCGGGCGAGTGTATCGCTGAACATCTTGCCATTGCCAGCCTGCTTGGGAAGCATGGCATACCAGGAGATGTATGCAGGCAGAAGCCAGAAGTACACGAGCGGGTGACCGGTGAACCAGAAGTAGGTACGAGCCAATTGCGGGTCTACGCCTTCGAGCAGTCCGAGCGACCAGGGCAGGAGCATGGTGAGGATCTCAACAGCAACGCCGATGGTGCAGATCTGCCAGAGTAAAGCGGTAAGGATACTGGCGAACGCAATGAACGGGGAGCGTTCATTGGGATTTTCCTTGCGCCAGGCCACGTAGGTCATGAAGAGACCCCAGCCTTCAACCCAACTGCCGACGACCACCAAAGTCAAACCGAGATAAAAAGCCCAGTTCGCTTTGAGAGGCGGATAGAAGGTGAAGAGCACGGTCGCCTGATTGGCAAGGATCGGGATCGCAGCAGCAACCACGCCAACGACCATGATCCAGAAACCAACAACATTCAAGGTCATGTTCTTCAGGGGGCGCTTCAAACCGAAAATGACATTGAAGGTCAGGAAGCCCATGATGAAGAAGGTCGTCCAGACCAGGGCGTTCAACACACCGTGAACGGTCAAACCCTGATAGTAAGACTTAATGAACGGCTTGAGATAAACATAAACATCCCAACCCGCATGTTCAAAAGCCTGCAACGGTCCAAAAAGACTGCCGACAGCAAGCGCGAGGATGGCAGTCAAAAGGTGCCAACCGATGAATTTCTTTTCGCCAGTGGATAATTGATATTGTTTCATGATGTCTCTCTTTCAGCCTATGGCGTAACAATGATTGCGCCGTACATGACGCCATGTCCGCTGCCGCAGTATTCGGTACAAATGAAGTTGTAGGTACCGGGCTTGTCAAACTTGACAGTCAACTTGGAGACCTGTCCGGGGATGACCATGAAGTTCGCATTTGTATCCTGGATCTTGAAGCCATGCTGAACATCAGATGAAGTCACATAGAAGGAAATGCTCGAGCCAGCAGGCACGGTGATCTCCTTGGGCAGATATTCCCAATTGGGAATCGCACGCGCCAGGATATAGGCATCATACTTCTTGCCGGCTTCGATCTCACGCAGTCCAGGGTTGGACCAGGGGCTATTGGGATCGGTGGCAACGGTGCGGGGATCAACACGTTGTTCTGGGGCGGGAACTTGAATTCCCATACCAAAGGCCGCAACACTGACAGCCGTCGCAAATAACACAAGCAGGATGGCGCTGAAGATCATCCAGTTGCGCTCGTAGGGATCGATGTGCATTTGCTTGGTGCTCATAGTGTGCCTCCTCTGCCGACAAGGATCATATAGATCGTTGCCCAGATTGCGATGAGTGTGACCACAAATATCGCCAAAACCGCGATCGTACCGGTCGGGCGAAACTCATCATCTTCTTTATCTTTTTTCGCCATGTTACATTCTCCTCATAAAAGTGATGGATTTGGAATCTGCCGCTTCATACGGCCCGCAAACTGCGGAGGGGGAAATGGAGATTCTTCAGCGCTTTACCAGTTCCACCTCCTTATTGCCTTAGCATGTATTCCAGATCATCGGCGATCTCGTCAACCGTTACGCCGAATGGAAATACCAACTTTAAGTAACCCTCACGGTCAATGACCAGCAAAGTGGCCGTGTGGTCGATCAGATAGCCCGTGGCATCTGATCCGGGCTGCACTTGATAAAAAATTCCATAAAGGGATGTCACCTGCGCAATATCCTGCTCAGTGCCGGTGATGCCAATAAAGGAAGGGTGAAAGTGGGTCACATACTCTGCAAGTTTCTGCGGCGTGTCCCGTTCAGGATCAAGTGAGATCATGATGGTCTGAACTTCGCTGGCTTTATCTTCACCCAGATTTCGCAATGCCTGCCCAACATTCGCCAGTGTAGCCGGGCAAATGTCTGGGCAAAAGGTATAACCAAAATAAATAAGTACAAGCTTGCCGCGATAGTCATTTAATGAAACGTCGCCATCTTTCCCTGTCAACTTAAAATCAAAGGAAGGCTCGGGCGATTGAATGACCGTGCCGTGGAAAGTATGCGGACGGAAGAAGTACACCCCGACGGCTAATCCGAGCATTACAACAACAATGGGAAGAACGACCTTGAGTTTCATTGATAAATCTTTTTCCTTATTGAATGGTCATGGCGCATAACATAGAAATAAATGGGCAGCTTCGTAAGCCAATTTTGAAGTGCCGTCGCTATTTTGAACCTCTTCCGCTAACACTCCCAAGTGACGAAGGATGCGGTCAGCGCTGGAAACCTCGGTCTGGTAACGATATTCAGCGCGGACAATTCCCCAGCCATCTACCAGCACATAAGCGGGGTCAAAAGCAAAATCACCGTTGCCTTTATCTTCGTAATATGTTTCAAAGCCCGAACTGATAATGGTCTTAAGCAACATCTTGTTGGTGGTGCTCGCGAACTGCCAACGGCTCACATCCGCGCCCAACGACTTGGCATAAGCGTTCAAAACTTCCGGGGTATCTCGATCGGGGTCAATGGAGATGGTGACGAAAGAAACATCAACACCGCCCAGGTCCACTTCGTTCAACCGAGCCTGCACTTCCTGCATTGTCTCGTCGATGTTATAGCAAGGCTCGGGACAATTTGTGTATGTAAAGGTATAGAGTATGAACTTTCCACGAAGTTCTTCGCTGGTAAGCTGCTCATTATCCTGATCGGTAAGGTTGAAAGCCGGAGATAACTGCATGCGCGGCAATACCTGGATCGGCTGAAAAACCTTGAAGGCGACTGCCGAAATCACGATCAGACCTAAAATGCCGTAAATGCCATTCAACAGGTATTTGTTCATGCGAGTACTTTACCTGTCAAAACTGGAACCGGCGCAGAGACAAATGAAATGTTCGCATTCAGGCTGGCGTCCAATAATTCGCCCTCTTCCACCAATTGCTGAAAGGAGATTAGCGCCATTTCCTTGCGAAGCATGTTCTTGAGCCTCACCCACTGACAATGGACCGGGCACTTTAACTCAAAGGGACATTCGCCCGGTTTCAGGATGCAGTCTGAAAGATAGATTTCGCCTTCAAAATGCTCAACCACCTGAAGCAGGGATATCTCTTTGGGCGCGCGAGCAAGGGAGATTCCCCCGTCACGACCGGCTTGAGTGTGAATAAACCCGCCGCTGGATAATTCCGCCACGATCCGTTGAAGTAACGAAGGCGGAATCAACATTTCACGCCCAATTTCCGAGGTAGGCACGCGGGCACCCCGGTCCCTTTTGGAAAGGGCCAGTATCACTCGAACGGCGTAATCGGTTTGGCGGTTGATTTTTAGCATAAATTTTCCATTCAATGTTGAGCATTATTGTCAACGTTGACTGTTATTGTATGGATTTTGATAGTTTTTTTGATGTGGCTTTCGTCACGTTGTCATATGACAAATGTCTATTCTTTTAGGTCATGATGTGCGATATTTATTACATTAGTTGTCTGATTTTTTTATTCCGATCTCCACCTCCCTGTTGAAATTTGCCCGGGAGGATGGATGATATAATCTTCAAAAATTAATCCCCTCAGAGGTAATAAATGATCGACCCAATTATTTTTCAATTCAAACTTTTCAACATTCAGGTTGTCCTGCGCTGGTATGGCGTGTTAGTGATGCTTGGCGCTGTGGCGGGAGCCTGGCTTGCCGAGCGTGAGATTCGACGCAGGGGCGAAAACGGCGAGTCCATTTGGGATGCGATGGTCTGGGTTTTGCCTGTTGGCATTATCGGCGCGCGTCTATGGTATGTTGCGAACAACATTCTTGGTGGAAGTACCTACTACACAGAAGACCCTGCCAGAATATTGAACATCCCGGAAGGTGGTTTGCATTTCTTTGGCGGACTTTTGTTCGGAGCAATTGCCTTGTTCGCTTTTTTGAAAAGCAATAAGATGGATATTTGGCTCTTTCTGGATGCCATTGCCCCAGCCGTTTTCATTGGTCAGGCACTTGCGCGCCCTGCGAATTTCATAAATCAAGAACTATACGGCCAGCCGACCAAACTTCCGTGGGGAATTCCGATCGATGCTGCGCACCGCCTCGCTCAATTTGCCGACCTGAGTCAATATCCCGTGGAAACGACCCGCTTCCACCCGACCTTTGCCTATGAGATGATCCTGAACATCCTGCTCGCCTTGTTACTTCTTTGGGTCTCGCGCCAATACGCCGAGCAGATGAAGCCCGGCGCGACCTTCTCGCTTTGGCTGGTCTTTGCCGGGCTGGCGAGAATCTTTATTGAATTCTTCCGCCCAGATCAGCCCCGCATTGGCGACTCATTCATCAGCTACACCATGCTGGTCTCTTTCTTGATGGCGCTCGCCGGTGCGATCATGCTCCTCGTCCGTTTTGGAAAACTGCAACTGGCTTTTGCAGAAGGCTGGGAGGAAAGCTACCAGATCAAACCTGCCGAAACCGAAAAAAGATCCTCCCGCACAAGATCTTCCATCTCTGATGAAACCAGCGCTCTTGAAGATGAATCAGATAATGAGGATGTTGTTGAAGAGATGACCCCCGAACCTGTAAAGAAGAAAGCGGTCACCCGCACGAAGACAAAGCCCCCCGTAAAAAAGGAAGCGGCGAAAAAGAAGCCAGCGACCAAACGCAAGAAAGCCGAATAAAAAAAAGAGACCTGCTAAATAGCAGGTCTCTTTTTTGGTGCCCCCACGGGGATTCGAACCCCGGTCGTGGCCTTGAAAGGGCCGCGTCCTAGGCCTCTAGACGATGGGGGCCTTTTTTAGAGCGGGCGAATTCTATCACCCACTTTTGAGGCAGTCAAGCAATTTTGAAGTTAATTTTCAGGCTGAACTCGCTGGTTAAGCAGCGCGATCAAATCGACCAGATTGCGGTTAACGAGGATCCCTGCACTTTCCACCCGCAGAGTTGGGATGAGGATGGCAGTAACCGTTGCATTAAATACCGGGATAAAGTTCCGTGTGCCATCCGTCATGATCCCGGTGAAATCAAAACGCCCGGGCAATTCGATCACACCTTCCACTTCAAAGGTGCTGGTTGTAATGCGCACCGGGTATTCGGTTACAGAAGCAAAACCTCCGCGCACAATGGCCTGAGGACCCAGATCTTCACGGCGGGGCAGGCACACCGCATGGACACTTTTCTTCATCATCCGCACAAGTTCAAAGTGATCGACCAGTTTGGTCGGCATATACAAGCGCGCCATCTTTGAATCATTAACTTCCATGGCAGAATGAGTGGTGTCGTTCATCATTCCCATCACACCATTATGTGTGACCATGATCTTGCCAACCACGCGATACCCCGATGTCAACACATCACAATTTAGATAACGATAGGTTCGCGGAGATGAATCAAGGGTCATGGGAGCTGCCTCTTTGGGTTAGGAATCCAGGATCGGGCGGGTGGGACCGGTACGAGGTCGCGGGGGCGGCGGAGTACGGCGGTGATTGCTCGTGGGGTGACCCGCATTCGGATCCAGGATCATATTGAGCCACGAGATCGCCTTCTCATCATATTCTCGCTTGCCGCACACATCGCAAACCCACGCAGGAAAATGCGGTACCGTGACCAACTCGTTACCAAGCCAGGTAAAGTAGGTAACAAATCTCGGTTGAAGAATGCCGGTGTGGCATTCATTGCACGGAAAAGAATTCACAGGGTTATTATTTTGTTCGATCATCACAATACCTCATTGCACCAGTAATTCCTTATGTTGGATCACTTCCCACATGGGCGGAGGCCAATAGATCACCACAGCCTTGCCCACCACATTTTCAGCGGGCAACAGCCCCCAGGAATGTGAATCGGACGAATCATTGCGGTTATCTCCCAACACGAACAATTGACCATCAGGCACGAACCATTGTCCCGCATAAAGCGGAGCCGATGCGATGTAGGGCTCATCCAGCACTTGACCGTTCACGGTCACCTTGCCCTCACCAATGATCACCCGATCGCCAGGCAAACCGATCACCCGTTTGATCAACTCCTGGGTGGGATCCATAGGGAAGTGAAACACAATAATATCGCCGCGTTGAATATCGCCAAACCGGTAATTCAACTTGCTGACCAAAACAAACTCGCCGTCTTCCAAGGTCGGGCGCATGCTAAACCCATCCACCCGCACACGAGCCGAAACCGCATTGATCCCCAAAAAAAGAACGACCGCCAAGACAAGAGTCTCAATAATATCCAGCGCAAAACGCCCCCAATTCATACTATCTTCCATAGGCGCAGAGACCGGAGTCACAGCCTGCTGTTCTTCGGTTTGCCCTTCTGGTTGTAAAGTCTCCAAACGTGCCTCCATACCTTTCTTTATTTCGATGGGATTATACATCGCTTTTTTTCGAAGTCCACTGGGTCTTAGGTCTTACCCCAGGCAAAATAGGTCGGCACATGCAGGGCGCGCCTCCCGGCCTTGAAGGCATCTTCATCCAAAACCTTCATTTTTTGGATCTCACCTTCTGGAGCAATCCCTGCCAGATCAGATTCGATCACCGCCCATTCATTCTCCCGCTCTTCGGCAGAGCGCATCACCAACCCGCCCTGAATGGGTCCTGTTTCCATCAGTTTAATCCCCGCCTGAAAAAAAGTCTCTGCCAGCATGGACCCAAATGATGGATCAGCTCCCTGCCTGCGGAGAGACTCGGTCTGCCACTCGCCCAGCGGCTTGAGCGCGGACGGCTCATCTACACGCAAGATGTAATCAGGCTCCGCAAGTGCCAGCACGCAACGCCCCACCCGGGCCATTTCTCGCACAACCTGCAAGGGGTCTCGCACCCACAGCAAAAGAAAATGACAATAGACAATGTCGAAAGATTGGTCGGGATATGGCAGATGATGCGCATCACCGCATAGGAGCGAAGCACCCGGAGCGTGGATTCTGCACTCGGCGAGTGAAGCAGGCTCAAGGTCCAGACCGTGAACGGCGCAAGGAATTTCGCGCAAGATCGCACCTGTACCGCATCCCACTTCAAGCACGCGGCGCGCAGAGTTCATTCCCGCCTGCTCAAAAACATAAGCCCGCAGGTCTCGGGTCCACGCCGCCTGTTGAAGATAACGGGTGTGCCAGTTCATCCTTCGCAAAAAATTTTGTTGTTTTTGGGTTCGTCCCACCAGTTGAGGACGAACTGCATTTGTTCTTCGGTTTCAGGGGAAGTTGAAAGATAAGGGTTGTTCGGTCTTGTTTTGTAAAGTTGATCGACCTTTTTCAACGCCTGTTCATTCGGCATGCCGCGCCGCACAAGGTGGCAGCCGACGACCATGCCTGTGCGCCCCACCCCGCCCCAACAGTGAACGTACACACAGCCGCCATTCCTGATGGCATCATCCATTGTGTCGAGGATGGAGGTCATCAGGTCAGAGGAAGGGACGCCGTGGTCACGGATCGCAAAGCGATGATGAGAGGCGATCACTCCATAGAGTTTTGCCTGTTCTTTGAGAATTTTTTCATACGGAGGGAGTTCATGCTCGCGCGTCAGGTTGATGAAGGTAGTGACGCCCGCTTCGAGAAAAGCGTCAATGCGGCGGCGCGTGGTTTCGGCATCGTAACTGCCGGGGTACTCACCCGCAAGAAAACGATTCTCCTCCACCCAGTAGGATTCGACGATGGGAAGTTTTTTCATATTTTCAAGGATACCATAATCGAAAAAAGTCACTCCGCTGTGTACGAGCACACGTTCTGAATGATCTGTTGGCGCAGAGCGACCATTTCAGGGAAGTCATAAAAGAAGCGGATCTTCTGGTCAATGACGCTATCGCCTTCGGGTTTTGGCTCCAGCACAAAGTAAGTGAAGGACTCAGCCATATCCTCATGGATGTTCGAGGCGGCGTAGTCACGCACAAATTCATTTTCGTGCCGGCTGTAAAATTCATCCACGAGAGCGAAATATTCATCATCCGTATCGGCACGTACTTTCTCAACGGTATCGCGCCATTCCTCGAAGATGTCGACCCAGAAGGCTTGGTAAAAATGATTGATGTACGAATCAGGTGTCGAGCATCCGTTGGGGTCCAAATACTGTTTACAAAAAGAAGGGTTTTGCCCCCAGCCAAAATAAAAGTCGGAAGGAGGGATCTGGTCTGTGTTCAGGGTGAGCAAATGTCCAAATTCATGGACGAGAGTGTAGGTCAGGTAAACAGGTTCCTGCGCGTCGATGATATCCACCGCCAACTGCCAGCTTGAGCGGTCTGCCTCGCCGCGCGGACTGACCCACGCCAGAACATTATCCGCGTTGTCGGTGAAGATGTAATACTCGCCGATCCATTTCAGTTCATCGGG
Organism: Anaerolineales bacterium; assembly: GCA_017985935.1. Classification (GTDB taxonomy): domain Bacteria; phylum Chloroflexota; class Anaerolineae; order Anaerolineales; family Villigracilaceae; genus Villigracilis. The sequence goes on from JAGNWT010000001.1 coordinate 57,120, forward strand.
CGGAAGAAGCGCAGAGGCGTAATCCCAAACCATTTGCTGGGTTTCTAGATCCTCTTGAAAAGATTTGAATTCCTGCGGCGCGTAAAGCATCAAAGGTTCGCCCAGTTCGCCGTCCTTCACTTTGTAAGTCACCAGATTCAAGTCTGCCTCGGTGCCGGCATAATCGCCGCCAAGGGATTCGATCTGCCCGATCGAGATCGCATCCTGGATCCTGACGAGGCAGGCGTTCAGGCAGGAATCATCCACGCAAGTGATGGGATGCGGCGTTGGGCGCGGCGTGGATGTGACCTGCGTCTCTGTTTCAACGACGAGAGTTGCCTCGCTTACAAGCGGCATTTCTGTGGCTGAAGGAGGCTCGGTCGGCATCAAAGTCTGGCAGGAGATGGAGGCAAGAATCAAAACAAAAATAGCGGCGAGGATTCGTTTCATGTGATTACCCGTCCTTGTCTTTAATCCAAACAGGTCGGAAGGTCTCCGACCTGTTCATGGATGAATAAACTTTTATTTGCGGATCGTTTCCCAATCGTCGCGCAGGAAGTTACCGAGAACTTTATCTGCTTCACCCTGGGCAGGGAGCACATCTCCGTCAGGCTCCACGTACATCCACGCCTTACCGGCACCCGAGGGGATTTCATCGTCAATGGTTTCAAAAGCAACGGGATTTGCAGAAGAGTACGGCACGGGCAAATCCCAGCGGATGGTGAGTTGGAGAGTGCTGGCGGTATCCTGCAGTTCGATCAGTTCATCGGTCAGGTTATGGTCGGCGGCGCTGAGAGAAATATTTTTCACGCCCACTTCTGCCAGCTTTTGCAAAATCTCCTTTGCCTGCGCGGCGTTCTCGTTGTTGAGCGTCAGATGCACGGTGAGGAAAATATCCTGCGGGACGATGGTGGCAATGGCATTCCATGCCTGCGGGTTGGCAGGCTCAAGGATGAGCATGACATGGTCCAACCCGGTTTGCAGGAGCATCTCAAGATAGTCCTTGTCGGCAAGTTTCAAACCGTCGGTGATCAAGCCGCAGACCTGCCCGTTCTTTTCAGCGTGGTCGATCAACATGACCAGGTCTTCACGCATGGTCGGCTCGCCGCCCGTGAAGATGATATGCGGGATCCCCGCAGACCATGCCTTGTCCATGATGATGCACCACTCGTCGGTGGAGAGTTCACGGTCCACACGTTTGACGGGAGCATGGTCAGCGTTGGAGTTTTTGGGCAGGCGGTAGGTGATGGCACAGTCGAGCCGCAGAGTGGAATCTGCCGAGTGGGGCTGAGCCCGCTCAAAGTCCAGAAAGGATGCGGGGTCCAGGTCTGGAGTGGAGATCAGCGTGTGGATCTGGTCGGTGAAGTTGGCAAAATCCGCCAGCGCGGTCTTCCGATCCACGCGATAGCGTTTGGAGATCTGTTTGGCGGCTTCTTCGGGGTCGGTGCCTTTGATGAAGTGATAGGCGTATTCGGCGGCGGTGGGATTCAATTGCATGACGGTGGACGCGTTGAGAATGAGCAAGCCGGACCCGTCAGCGTTCAGACGCAGGTGCAGGCGATAGGGCTTATCATCTTCAGTGGATTGCATGTGATGCGTGCCCACAGGAAGCGGCGCGGATTTGGTGAACATTTGAGTCAGGAAGTTCATAGGGTCTCCTATTTGCTGAGTATCGCAAGGTCTTGAACAAAGAATAGGATGATATATCCGATGAGAAGCACCACCCAGCCGATCAGTTCGGCTCTTTCCATGATGCCCTCCCACGAAAGGGAGAAATTATCTTTGACGGTCTGGACGATGCTCTCCAGATTATCTAGTTTGGCTTTTACATTTTCCTTCCAGTCCTTGAGGTAGAACTCGCTCTGGATGGCTTCGTAAAGTTTCGCGGTGTACCAATCGCCGATGAGCAGCAGGTTCTGTTCGGCGCGTTCAAAGTCCAGCATGACCTCAAGCTTGTGTTCGGCGATCTGGCGGATGACGCCGCGTGTGGCGCGTGGTCTGCGTTTGTTCTTGAAAAAAGTTTCGCTGATCTTATCCAGCATGGTGTCGATGGATTGATCGAGCATGCGGTAGCGCAACAACTGGTAATTGCCGATCTTAAGCAGGGCAATGTCGGATTGATAATCGTCGTTGGGCGCGATGATGACCGCGCCTTCCCAATCGACAAGTGTGAGTTCCTCGGCGGAGTAGCGGGTGCGCGAGATGAGAATGTCGTCGATCTCGCTTTTGTCGAACACTTCACGCTGCGAACGGATGAACTTGGTGAGGGCAAGCGCGTTCTTCTCGATCCATTTATCGGGCGTGGGTTTTGCCTCCTGCACCAGCAGAACGGTGTACTGTTCGAACAGTCCGTTCTGGCGGTATTGGGTCGGGATGAATTTGCTCTCCAGCGCAGCCTGGATCTTTGCCCGCTCCTGCAGAACCGATGCGGCGAATGGATTCTTTAACTCGAAGTGACATTCCACCAACTGCACACGACCATCATAACGCTGACGCATGACCAGCACCGCATGCCCTTCAATGAGGACGGTCTCTTCGCCAAGCGGGACAATGTCGATATCAATAGGCTGGAAGTATGGCGCATCCTTTAGTCCCTTAAATGGGTCAGGGACGGGGGCTGTGCCGTCGTCAGTGTCGGGGAAGGCGATGAGGTAGCAGATTTCCATAGGAGTGGGGTAAGAAGTAAAGTTAAGCAAGAAGTGATCAGGCACGGATAAAGTGCGGAAGTTCAAGCGGGATCTCCAATGAGAGTTCCACAAAGCCCGCGTAGCTGCCGTCTTTGTACCACGGCGATTGATAAATGAGCTTTTTGACTCCGTTCTTTTCAATAGTGTACACGTTCTTCTGGTGCGCGGCGAGCAATCTTTCGACCTTGTTACGGGCAGGGTCAGGGTGACAGTCTAACATGTTCGAGCCAACCAGTTTATAGCCACCGTCCTTTTCAAAGGTCCTGGCGGCTTTGTCGTTCATTTCAAGGATGATGCCTTCCTCGTCACAGACGGTGATGGCGGCGGGAAATTCTTTGATCCATTCGTGGTCAGACATGAGATCTCCAGATCAGGTTACAAGCGGGCAGGCTGACAGTTAAAGGTTAACCAGCGACCTGTAAAACTTCCAAGTGCAACTGATGTCCTTCAAACTTAAGCGGGCATCCCCCGCCGCACTCGGCAACAAGGGAACAGGTCTCGCATTTGAAGGGCAGGTTCTGGCGTTCGCGCAACTGAACAGAGAGCTTGTGATTCCAGATCGAGTCCCATGAGTCGGTAAGGAAGTTGCCTAGCGGCTGGTAATAGGATTGGCAGGGAAGCACATTGCCATTGGATTCAATGCACATGCTGTAAAGCGCGGCAGTGCAGCCTTTCACTCCCAGGTTGCTCGCTGTGGGGTCGAACTCACAGTATTGGGTCGGCGTGTACCAGATGAGCCTTTGTCCACGGGCGGCGGTCTTTTGGGTGGCGACATCCAACAGGGGCTGCAACTCGCTCTCGCGCAGCCCCGTGCCAACGGTCAGACCTTGACCGGAAAGAATAAGGGCGTTGAGCCCAATGGTGGGGACTCCGTTATCGGCGAGAAAATCCAGCGTGGCGGGAATCGTATGCGCGTTCGTTCTCAGCATGGTGGTATTGGTCATCACGTAGAGTTTGGTCGCGAGGGCATTATTCAGCCCCGTTATCGTCTGCTTGAACGCACCCTTTGCGCGCATCATTTCGTCGTGGATCTCAGGCACGCAAGATTCGACCGTGATCTGAACATGGTCAAGCCCGGCATCAACAAGTTGTTGGACGTAATCCATATCCATCAGACGGCGGGCGTTCGTGTTCAGACCTGTGATCTGCCCGTTGCGTTCTGCATGCCGGATCAACTCTGGAAGATCGTTTCGCAAGGTCGCTTCGCCGCCCGTGAAAACAATGTGCGGCACGCCCAAATCCCACAGCTTATCGAGAGTGGACTTCCATTGGTCGGTGCTGAGTTCGGGAAAGTTCCGCTCGCGGGCGTTATAGCAATGAGCACAGTCGTTGTTACAGCGATATGTGATGGCAAGGTCCATGCGGTAAGGCGCGGATGGTCTCGCACTGAAAGGCATCACCGTATCAAGATCAAGTTCGTGGACGGGACATGCGCCATCGGGGCGCAGCAATTCAGAAAGTTGAACCTGAAAATCGGACAAGTCCGTGAACGCCTGGGTTTTGCTCACACGATAATTTCTGCGGATGGCGCTCAGCGCCTGATCTTCGCTTACTTTTTCCAATGTGAGATATGCCATGAACGCCGCGGTCGGATTCAGGTGCATGACACTGCTGGCATTGACGATGAGCGTGCCCGTGCCATCGGGGTCAATGCGGAGATGAATACGTGATTTCTCGGACCCATCTTCGCGCTGGTAATGATACAAGCCCGAGCCGGGGTTTTCGATCGAGGATTTACGATTAAATAGATTACTAAATAAACTCATGCTGACCTTTTCTCTGATCAATAAAGATTGAACCTGTCAAATTTATCTTCCGCCGCCGGCACAGGCGCAGGCGCAGCCCGCACAGGCACAAGCGCAGGCACATGAACGTCCACCGCCGCCACCGCTCCGTCCGCTGGAAGTGGGTTTGGGCGGAGGGTTCGTGGCGCCTGTGATCTTCTCGGTGAAGGTGTTGACATTGCCCACGACCTTCGAGGAGAAGGTCTGCACGCCCGTCACCACTTGCGCGGCAAAGTCTGCGCCGGGCAGGGCTGTGCGGCTCGAGGGCTGACCCATGCTCGGGGTCGGGAATCCGCTCGAAGCCTGGGTGGGACGCGGGGCATAGGTTGGGTTATATCTCCCCCACCAATGCGGAAGGAAGATCGGTCCGTTGAAGACGCGCCGCGTGCGATCGTCGTAATCTTTGTCGAGCATGGTCCATTCGAGGGCTTCGTCAAATTTCTGGCTCTTGACCTCTGGCGTGTCGGCGGCTTCGATCTGCTGCCAAGCTTTTTCCATGATGGACTTGTAATACGCGACGGTTTCCTTGCGGCTGAATCCGCGCATCTTTTCTGAAACACTCTTGACCAACGCGATCATCATCGCCTGCAAGTCACCCTGACGGGTCTTTTTATCTGCGGTCTTGAAAGCCTTGAGAAAATCCTTTTCGTACTGATGCAAACCATCGGGGGTGGGGTTGGCAACATCCAACTCGAGCGGGTCGCGGGTCTTGACCGATGCCGCCTCTTTCTTAATGGCGCCAAAGAGGATCATGGTCAACACCTTGTCGAGCGGCTGCTCCATGAGGATGGCAGATTCCACAGCGGTCAATCCGCGCTTGATGCCGTGACCTTCAATGGCGACCTTGGGCGGCATGTACTGCATCTTGCGGCGTTGATTGCCGATCGCTGTCAATGTGGGAGCGCCAATGAACATGAAGGCAAAGAAACCGCAGCATATCACGTTGAAAATGGTGTCGGTGCTGATCAGCGGCTCGGAAGCAGGGACGGTAATGCTCTCCGCAGGGACGTAGGTCTTTGGGAAGGATGCGCCGAAAAGATAATATTCCGACGCGTTGGCCGAAGGTGAATACCAGGTATAGGTCACCCGGTTCTCTGAGTCATAGACCGATTGCGGCTCAGATGGAAACCCCGAAGGCGCCGCGTGCCAACGCGGTTCCTGCTCGTTCATATTCGGCGGCAGATGAAAGGTGAGCGTGAAATCAGTATTCCCTGTTACATACTGCGAGCCGAAATAAGTGGGAGCAAATGCGGCGCTGGCGTAGGCTTCGTCGTTATCGTCTGGATACAGCACGCCGGTGATCCGGCCGACATAAACATGCACGGTTGCGGTTCCGCCGGCAGGGATGGATTGACTTCCAAGCACAACAGCAAAACCCGATCCACCTCCCTGATAATCGCCGGTCGAGACCGATACAGGCACCCCGTCCACATCGGCTTGGATCGTGCCGGTATCAAAGTTGTAGTTAGGCATGCCCACATCTACAAAGTCGATCTCATGCGAGTCGGGTTGGTTGGTGAAGACCCACGTGTAATCCAAACTTTGAGAGCCGTCTGAATTCCAATAGACGTGCACCACCTGTTTGTTCACTTGAAAGTAATATGGAAGGTCCTGCGCAGATACATTCGCTGCGCCCCCCATCGTAAGCAAAATCACCAGTGCGAATAAAAATATTTTTTTCATACAACCTCCAACGTTGAACCTTGAACGTTAACCGTTCCTACCACTTCGGTTCTTCTGTCAGTTGATAGACCGTGCCGCAGAAGGGACATTCCACCGTAGGCGCGCCTGCGATCATCTTTACATTATCGGCCTTCAATGAGCCGCCGCAGGATCTGCACTTCATCTGCTCAACCTTGGTCTGGGCAGGCAGATCGATCTTATAGGTGATGTTATCTCCGCCGCCGCCAGCCGCCTTTTGCCTGCTCGCAAAAACGATCAGCCCAATGCCTCCTCCAAGGAAAGCCACGCCAACGCAGGAGAAAGCAATGCCAAAGGTCAGCCACGACCCGCTCCCCTGGGCGGAGGTGGAACCGATGACACTTAATACGCCATAGCCAAAGAGGCAAACTCCGATCAACAACAAAATCCCCGCTCCGATATACATTAATGTCTTGTTGCCCATACGAATGAAACTCCTTATTGATCCGACTACCAAACTACATACGTAAAGTTTAGCATTTTCGTCTCATAAAGGCATGTGACTTTCATCCATTAATCTTCCTATGTCAGTCCAATTCAAAATCTGCTAAACTCTTTGCGGTAGCCGTACACGCAGGGCTGTAAAAAAGTTTATGATGGCTATTCCCATTCCTAACAGAAAAACATATTGAAAACCAAACGTGTTCCAGATAACCCCGCCCACCAGTGCAGCGGTGATCGAGAACACATGGTCAATTGTGACAGCAGCGGTCAACGCAGGCTGGATGTGATCGGGCTGTAACGCGATCTTTTTCATGTACGTGGCTCGCGCCATGCTGACCGAAAAAATCATCTGATCGATCAGGAAGCAGACACACACCACAAGAAAAGCAACTTCTTCAGAGAAGATAAATTTTGCAAATCCATAACCTATACAAACAAAGACCAGAACGACAGCCTCTGAAGCCAGCACAACGCGTTCACCAAATTTATCGATCGCCCACCCAAGCAAAGGCTGAAATAGGATTCCGATCACCCCGCCAATGGTAAACAAGGTCGCCATGATCTGGGTTGGCTGCCCCAACACACTGACCAACACCCAGGGGGCAAAAGTAATGAAAAGCTGTTTGCGGGCACCCGAAAGTACATTCAAGGTGTAATACAAACGATATTCCGGATGCAGTTGTAAAAATCCGCGCCGCTCAACGACCGGTTCTGGGGTCATCATGAATAATAAAACAGCAGCAATGACCAGTAAAACAGCGGAAATGGCAAATGTGTGTTGAAAGGAAAATCCAAGATATTTGAATCCCAGCACCACACTGAAACTGCCTAAAATGGCCGCAAGATTGCGGATGGAATTGATCTGCCCAAGGCGGCGCCCATCCTGCCCTTCTCGCGCCAGTTCCATGCCAATGGTCGAAGCGAGCGGCATAAAAAGGTGATTGCCCATGCTATACACAAACAACCAAAGCAACATCACAGAATAACCGGAAGAAGCAAAACCGATCAGTACTGCGCCTAATGCGCCAAGGATCATTGCCACCACACTCAGCCTGCGCGAACAAAGAAATCCCATCGCCGCTGAAACAAATACCACCAGAAAGCCGGGCAATTCGCGCGGAAATTCCAAAAAGGAACGCTGGAATCCCGTCAATGCAAATTTTTCGTTGAGAAAATTGTTGAAAGTAGAATCGAACATGCTGAATGCCATGCCAAGAGCCAGCGCGGCAGAGGCAAAAAGGATAAGTTCACGCGAAGACCGCCTGAAACGAGATATAAGATTCATGGATAACCTCGGTGGAAGATGTAAGGAATTCTAGCACGTTCATACAGGAAAGAACGGGACATTTTTCATCGAATAGCATGCCACTTGTCCTACATCTAATTTTTGGTTGGATTTATACTTGAAGAAATTCAACTATCCACAACGAACCTCAGGTACATAAGAAATTATCTTTCTACCTTTGGACCCTTTGTGAAAATCGGTGGTGAAAAATGACAATCAACGACCAATACAAAAAATGGAAAGAAACCACTCTCAAAAAATCTTTGGAAAAATTCAAGGAGCGGAAGGAACGCTTCGAGTTTTCTTCGGGGATCGAAGTGCCGCGCCTCGCAACTCCGCCCGAGCCTGATTCGGTCTACGAAGAGAAGTTAGGCTACCCGGGAGAGTATCCCTACACCCGCGGAGTCCAGCCAACGATGTATCGTTCGCGCTTCTGGACGATGCGCCAGTATGCGGGCTTTTCGACGGCGGAAGAGTCGAACAAGCGTTACCGTTATTTGCTGGGACAAGGTCAAACGGGGCTATCGGTTGCGTTCGACCTCCCAACTCAAATTGGGTATGATGCGGACGATCCCATCGCACAGGGAGAGGTCGGTAAAGTGGGCGTGTCCATTTCGTCGATCAAAGACATGGAGCAATTATTCGATCAGATTCCATTAGATAAAGTTTCTACATCCATGACCATCAACGCACCGGCGGGAGTTTTGCTGGCGATGTATATCGCGGTTGCCAAACGCCAGGGCGCGGACATGCACCAACTGCGCGGCACGATCCAGAATGACATCCTCAAAGAATATGTGGCGCGTGGAACGTATATCTTCCCCCCTGCCCCGTCGATGCGACTCATCACGGACATCTTCCAGTTCTGCGCCAGAGAAGTGCCATATTGGAACACGATCTCGATCTCGGGCTATCACATCCGTGAAGCTGGTTCGACCGCCGTGCAGGAAGTGGCGTTCACCCTCGCGAACGGAATAGCTTACGTGGAAGCCGCGCTCAAAGCCGGACTGAACGTGGACGATTTCGCGGGTCAGCTTTCGTTCTTCTTCAACGCGCACAATAACCTGCTCGAAGAAGTTGCCAAATTCCGCGCGGCGAGACGGATGTGGGCACGCATCATGCGTGAACGCTTCAAAGCACAGAAGCCGTCTTCATGGCAGTTGCGCTTCCACACGCAAACCGCTGGTTCGACCCTCACCGCACAACAGCCGGAAAATAACGTCGTGCGTGTTACGTTACAAGCTCTTTCCGCCGTCCTCGGCGGGACTCAGTCTCTGCACACCAATAGCATGGACGAAGCCCTCTGGCTGCCCACCGAAAAATCGGTGCGGGTTGCCTTGCGAACTCAACAGATCATCGCCTACGAATCCGGAGTCGCAGATTCGATCGATCCGCTGGCGGGTTCGTATCTCATTGAACATCTGACCGATGAAATCGAAAAAGGCGCGCTGGACTATATCTCCAAGATCGATGAAATGGGCGGAGCCTTGCAATCCATCGAACGCGGATACATGCAGAACGAAATTCAGAATGCGGCATATTCGGCACAGCAGGAGATCGAGCACAAAGAACAGATCGTGGTGGGCGTCAATCAATTCCATGTGGACGAAGCCCTGACACTGGAACGCTTGAAGGTGGATCCATCGATTGAGTTGGGACAGCGTGAGAAACTGAAGAAGTTGAGAGAGGCTAGAAATCAGGAACGAGTTAATGAGTTATTAGGGCAGTTGATGAATGCCGCGAAAGGCACCGACAACCTGATGCCGCTCTTCATTGAGTGCGCTGAAAATGACATCACCCTCGGCGAGATCTGCAATACGCTCAGAGGTGTTTGGGGCGAGTACGTGGCGGAGGGATTTTAGACCACCCCAACAATTAACCTCAAATTCAATTTGGGGCAGTGCAAGAGTCAGCGTTTATCCGCGTCCCATATTCTCATAAGAACACTTCCCCTCGAAACCTTAATTTCGGGGGGAGTTATGTTTTTGTTTTCAAATATCTTCTACTCAACAGCTTTTCATTCAACATATAATTGAAAAATCATCGGAAAGGAAAACGATATGACACCTCAAACTCCACTCAGCAAACGCGAGCGGGACGTGGTCGATCTTTTACTGGCAGGCAAAAGCAACAAGCTGATCGCCCACGCGCTCGGCATCACTGAACGCACGGTTGAATTCCACCTGAAAAACATCTACACAAAATATCAAGTCAATTCGAGAATGGAGTTGGTCTTAAACCTGAGGCAATCCACAGTTGCGGGCGAGGGCAAAGACGCAGAAAATGGAGGCACGTCCAGTCTATCGGGCTGGGCAAAATCCACTTTCAAAGAAGCCGTCTTTCGAATCGGCAAGGAGATAGAAATGAACAAGCCTGCAACACCCACCCCGCTCAACGAGGCAGACCCGGTCACCTTTCAAGAAGCGATCCGCATTTGCTTCGTCAAATATGCGGATTTTACAGGTCGCGCATCACGCCCTGAATTCTGGTGGTTCACTCTCTTTATGCTGCTCCTCACCGCAGCGTTCACCTCCGTCAGCGAAACATTCGGCAGCATCTTCCAGATCGCCATGCTACTCCCATTTCTGGCGGTCGGCGCGCGCCGGTTGCGCGATGGCGGCAATAATCCCTGGTGGTTATTCGGTCTGCTCATTCCGATCGGCGGCATCATTCTGCTGGGTATCTACTGGTCCATGCCGCCCGCCAAAGCGCTGACGGAAGACTCGCTCCCGGCGTAATGGTCACCCAAAAGAGACGGTCACCCTGCCTGCCCGGCAAAGTGACCGTCTCTTTTTTCATGCGTGCTGTTTATTTATTGCAACTCGGTTTCGCAGGTAATGAAAGTGTCAGTGCCCTGACCTCCCAAACAGACATCGGCATCATCACCGCCGGTTATCTGATCGTCTCCATTACCGCTCAAAATGCAATCATCGCCGCCCAATCCATCGATCGTATCGACACCGGAACTTCCAAAGATCAGGTCGTTGCTTGCCGTGCCGTTGATCGTGCCCGCCCCTCTCACGATGTTCGTCAAGGTCATGCTGCAAACCGCCGGCTTGAGATCTTGGGCGCTCACTGAAAGAATAATATTATCCACGCTCGATGGTTCCGCCAGCATGCTGGAGGCGAATGCAGCCAGCACGCTGAAAAGGATCAGCATGACCCATCCAAAAACAATGACCCGAAAAAAAAAGCGGAACTTCATCGTCAAGTCACCCGGGCATCATGCCAACCCATCGCCTAATTTGAATCTTCCTGATCGTTATACGGAAGCGGTCCATCATAAGAAATTACAACTTTCTTGGGAATGAAATTCACGGGCGCATGCCCATTTCCATTTCCATTTCCGTTATTGCCATTCAAGCCTACTGGGACCTCTACTTGTGGAGCGGGTATGGTGGAAGGGATCTCGGTCCGCAAGGTCTGGGGCATCTGCCGAACGGGCGCTGAACGACTTTGATAGCGATAGGTTGTCCCTTCGCATTGAATAAAATAGCAATGCGATTGGTTATGCGTCATGTGAAGGATCATCGCGTTCTGCCGCTCTGCCAATTTCGCCAGGTCTTCAATGGACGCGACATCGATCACCGTCGCAGTATTTTCAAATCCGCGTTCAAACACATCCATCACCAAAGACCCATACCGAATGCGTATCAACGCCTCCGGGTCACGCTGGGTCAAACTGTAAACATATAAAGCCAGGAACAGAGAAAGCAATAACGACACGCCAAATCCGCCGACCCCGATCGTTCGCAGATCCTGAACGCCCAAATCCATGCCAAGTATTTTTACCGTGTTGGGCTGAATGCCCGGGTTGGGGATCGTTCCGCTCTGGTTGGATTGCAGCGGTCCATTCTCGCCGCTCTTGATCAAATAGAAATGAACTTTATCGAACTGAAAGATAAGGGAAGAGTCAAAAGATTCGTACATGCTTTGCCCGGCGCTCTTGCCAGAAACAGACATCTTGGAAGTGATCATCAAGGTCGTGCTCGGCTGGAAGCCGGTCTTCTCGCCGATCGTATCGACAAGGCTTTGGAATTGGCACAAGTCCACGGGAGTTGTGGATGAGAACGAAGTTCCGTTAAAGGATGTCTCGGTCGTGAGCGGAATGGTCCGCTGCCAACCGCTTTGGGGGTCTATGATCTGCGCAATAAATTGATGCGTACCGGAAGCTTCCTGGAAGTCGCCAGCGAGGTTGTACGAAAAACCTAAAATGATCGAACAGGTAAGTTTTGTAAAGATCGGTTCCCCGGAATGAATGACCTCGGTATCAAAAATCCCCATGGGGCTGGTCGCCGAATAATAGAAAACTCCTTCGTGTTGATACTCAATATCGTCAGCGGCACGCATGGTGGGCTGAGTGAATGAATAGATCGTTAAAACCAGAAAAGCCAGCAAAAAAAAGCCGAGTATGTAAATGGTTAACTCAACCCACCCGGTGGAAGCTCCAGCGGGTTGTTGGTTCTTCTTTTTTCCCCTTTGATTTTTTGGTTGATCTTGTCCGAGCATAAGAACACCTCCCAAACCGCCTACTATGAACGCCATGTTGATGGGTAACCGCAGCCAAAGCACGGTCTGTCCAAGTTTAGGCAAGTGAAGCCATAATTTTCCAACCAGTTCATCCTTTGTGGGATGAAACGTATCGATCCACGCGTTGTTATCACCCTTGATGACGAAGCGTCCCTGCTCCACATCGATGATCCGGTGAATGACATACACTTCCATTTCAGGGTCGCGATACGTGACGATATCGCCTACACGATAATCTGATGCGGACTTTACAATGACGAGGTCGCCGCCATGGAATTTCGGTTCCATGCTGATGCCGTTCACCATGACATAAGATGCCTTGCCGCCCACCTTTAACGGGGCAAATTCGATCCACAAGATGACCATGACCGCGGCCATGATCAAGAAGAGGAATTTATTTGCGATCGATGGAAAGCGAACTACGCTGTGCATGATGATGAATACCAGGTCTCCAAGGTCCGAATCAAAAAATATGTTCGCCGATTAACGGCAATAATCCATAATCATTATACAAGGCTATCTAAATTCGAGAAAAAAACTTGCATAAATTTCGTATAAAAAACACATTAGGAACGGATTTGGGTGGTTCGGGGAAAATCCCGGTTTTTATGATTTCAACAGGGCGCGAACAAACAACAGGCTTGACCAGTGGGTCAAGCCTGTTGTTTTGAAGGAGAGCGGAACCTCAGCCGAGAAGATTACGGGTTGGCGCTGCTCGTGGCGACAATGTCAAGCTGGACCACATTGGCTACGTCGAATGCCGCCGGGACAGCCACAGTACCGAAGGTGCAGGTGACAAGAGTTCCCGCCAGAGTCAGGACACATTCACTCGTTGTGAAGTCCTGAACGGCAGTTACGCTGATCTTCACAGTGACCGCAGCGGCAGTTCCAGTGGTCGGAGCAATATTGAAGATGATCTTATCGAGCTTGGTCGGGTTCGCCGTATTCAGATCATAAACAATGTTGCTGATCGTGTAACCAGGAACAGCGGACGCCTTGTAACCAGCAGCGCTGTCTGGGACGATGTTCGCAGCAGCAAAAGCATAGGTGCTGGCAGCGAGGACAAGTATTACGAGTACTGAAAGAAATCCCTTGAATTTTCGAGCCATTTTTTCTCCTTGCGTTGCCAGGATCGCTGGTTTCGCTATAATGATTTGAAAATGTTTGACTTACTCACTACTTTCAGTTTCGACTAACTTGACTAGAACTTAAGGCATTCTTCATTAATTCCGCATAAATAGTGCTTTCCTGCCTGCAAGGTTAAAGAGTGGATTTTTACGACCCATCACATGAATTCCTCCCGGGCAATAAACTGCTGCGCGGTTTGATATTTGACAAAACAAGCGTTTAGGATAAAATACAAGCCGCAATCGAAATGCCGAAGTGGCGGAATTGGCAGACGCGCCACGTTCAGGGCGTGGTGAACTTACGTTCATGAGGGTTCAAGTCCCTCCTTCGGCACAAGAGACCCGTTTTACGGGTCTCTTTTTTCATTAAAATAAAAAAGCCGGCGAATGCGGCTTTTTTAGGGGAGAATATTGGAAAGTCAAAAAATTATCTGGAAGTTTTAGGTAAACGATAGGGGATTAACAAAAGAAAGCCAAGACCAATGATCGCCTGCCCGATCAGCACCCCGGCGGCTTGCAACGGTCCAAAATATGGGACATTTGGAAATGGCTGCGAACCCATGCCAAAGATATCTGCCAGCCCAGCAAAGACCGCGATCACATAGCCGGTCCAGACCAGGCGCGACCCGATCTCTGAAATAATGGTCCGCTCCTGCCTTGCCCACAGGTCATGCAGGCTGATATAGCCCCCCAGGCAGATCAACGCCAGCCCAAAGAGAAAAACCGATATCTGCACAAAACCGACCACGAGGCTGCGATCCCAGCCGAACCAGGCAGGCTTGGCACCGATCACGAAGGTGAAAAAACCAACAATGCTGATCACAAGCCCAATATAAATGCGGGGTGTCAGGGGTTCTTCCGTGCGAGGCAGAGGCTCTGTATTCCGGTCAATGCTCATGATGAAGGTAGATTCCTTTTCAGGCGCGCAAGCCAGTTTCCGCTGAAGATATTCTCGATATCGGCATCCGAATAGCCGCGAGCACCCAATAAGGATACCAGATTTTGCAGGTCGGCGATCGTATCCATTTCAGGCGGAATGGACTGCAACCCAAAACCGCCGTCAAAATCAGAGCCAATACCTGCGTGAAGCGAGTCTCCGGCGATCTGACAAATATGGTCAATGTGGTCGGCAAGGATGCCAAGCGGAACCTCTTCCCTCTTGCTTTTGCCCACTGCCCAGCCCACCTTGAGATAGGTATTGAAAGGAACAACACCGATCACGCCGTCACGCTCAATGATGCCTTCGATGATGCGGTCGGAGAAGTGTCGGTTCGATTCGGAGTTTGGCAGGAGCGAGAGACAATTGCCATGCGTGCCAACGATCGGTCCGCGATAGATATCTAATGCCTCGATCGCTGATTGTTCGTCCATGTGACTGAGGTCGAGGGTGAAGTTGTAATCTGCCATCGCGGCGAGAAGTTTGCGCCCATCATCGGTCAGCGGACCCGGTTCGCGCCAGCCGCCACAATACCGAGTCCCCACCCATGCAGGACCGATCAACCGCACGCCGCGTTCGTACCATTCCTCCAATTCAGAAACCGACCGGATGCCCTCCGCGCCTTCCATGAGAACGACCATACCCACGGGGTGTCCTTCAGGGCTGGGAGTCTTCCAATGGTCGAGGAGCGTGTTCAGGTCCCGCGCCGAACGGATGAGTCGGAATTTATCCGGCGCAGAGTCGGTCATACGGTGATAGGTCATTAATTGTTCAAAATAGAGTGCGTGGGCTTCGTCAAATGTTTTGTAAACCTGCGCTTTGTTTGCACCGTGACCATAACGGGCGGGCGTGGCATACAAGGTTGAGAAAATGAGCGCGACTTGTCCGCGTTGATAATCGGGCCAGCCGAGGGTGGCATCCCCGTTCTCGGCAACAACGTCGCTCCCCGCTTCAAGTCTGCGAGTCTCTTCTGCAGAGCGCAAATAATCGCGCCCGTATCTGTGCATGTTAAAAGCAATATCTGCGTGTGCGTCTACAATCAGCGGCATATGGATTATCGAAGAGCGCACCTTTCGGTGCGCTCTCTGTCTTTTTATTCTTTGGTTTCTTCTTCGTCTTGGTCGTGGAATTCCTGCGTGAGCATCTTGAAGTCTTTGTCGGCGAAGGCTGCTGAGTCCACCTTGCGGAGACTGAGCCCCACCCGATGCTGGTCGCCGTCGATGCGGATGACGCGCAGGGTCTTGGTCTCGCCTTCCTTGAGCACTTCCTTCGGATGCTCAACGCGGTTCTCGCTCAGCTCAGAGATGTGAATCAAACCTTCGATATCACCTTCGAGGCGGGCGAACGCGCCAAACTTGGTCAGTCGGGTAATGGTGCCTTCCACCAATTGACCGACACTGAACTTCTCAACGCGGCTCTTCCAAGGATCATCCTGCAGAGCGCGCATGGAAAGTCCGATGCGTTTCTTCTCACGGTCAATGTTAATGACCTTGACTTTGACTTCCTGACCAACTTCGAGCATATCCTTGGGATGCGCGAGGCGGTCCCATGAAAGCTCGGAAAGGTGGACAAGTCCATCAGCGCCATTGATGTTGACGAACGCGCCAAAATCAGCGAGGCTGGTGACGCGGCCGGTATAGGTCTTGCCTTCTTCCAGTTCACCGATCACACGATCTTTCATCGAAGCGCGGGACTCATTGTTGGTCGAGCGTTCGGTGAGGATCAAGCGGCGGCGTTCACGGTCCACTTCGATGATGCGGACGGAGATCGGCTGACCAACCATTTTCTGCCAGCGCTGCTCAGGTGTATCACCCGAGGACTGCGCGCGGCGGCCGGCGCTGATCTGGGAGGACGGCACAAAGCCGCGCAGATTTCCAATCGCAACAATCAAACCGCCTTTATTGAAACCAATGATCTTGGTATCCATAACGGTTTCATCGGCAATCATCTTCTCAACATTTTCCCAGGACATCTCTTCCTGAGCACGTTTGAACGACAACACAACATTGCCGTTCTGATCTTCGGGGTTGAGAACGAAAACGTTCACTTCCTGACCCACTTGAAGAGCAGCACGTTCTTCAGCACTAAGCTGTTCCAACTCGCGGCCGGAAACAACACCTTCCGACTTCGCGCCAATGCTGATGAGAATTTGGCTTGCGCCAATACTTGCGATCATACCTTTGCGGATCTCGCCCACTTGAGGCAATTCAACGCTTAGCGACTCTGATGCAAGCAACGACTCCATTGTCTGATTGTTCGGGGTTTCTCCCTGGGCATACTCTGCCCCTTGCCCGTTCTGGGCTTCTTGTTCGTCCATCACTGGTGGCTCCAATTAACTGAAATGTAGATTGGATTATACAAGTGAAATGGGAAGTTGGCAACCCTGATATACAACAGATTCCTTTAATTGAAGCAAAGTCATCTTGAAACTGGAAACATCCGTTATAATCACGCTTCGGAGTAAACAAATGCCAGCCATCTTTCCCTTTACAGCCATCGTAGGACAGGAGCGCATGAAACGCGCTCTCATTCTCAACGCCGTCGATACCCGCATCGGCGGAGTGTTGATCCGCGGCGAACGCGGTACAGCCAAATCGACCGCTGCGCGTTCACTCGCCGCACTTCTGCCGCACGTCAAGATCGTGCAGGACTGCCGCTTCGGATGCGACCCTGAAAAATCCAGCACATGGTGTACCGAATGCAAGGAACGCTACGCCGCCGCGAAAAAACTTCCCACCGCGGAGCGCGCCACACCGTTCATCAACCTCCCCGTTTCCGCCACCGAAGACCGCGTGGTCGGAACGCTTGACATCGAGAAAGCCATTCAAAAAGGCGAACGCCATTTTGAACCCGGTGTGCTCGCCAGTGCCAACCGCGGGTTGCTCTACATCGACGAAGTGAATTTGTTGGACGATCACGTGGTGGATATCCTTTTGGATTCTGCGGCGATGGGCGTGAACACGGTCGAACGTGAAGGCATTTCCTTTGCCCACCCGGCGCGTTTCATCCTCGTTGGAACGATGAATCCTGAAGAAGGAGATCTCCGCCCCCAATTGCTGGATCGCTTCGCCCTCTCGGTTGAGATCGTCGGCATCCGTGATGCACGCGAACGCGTCACCATCATGGAACGCAACATCTCATACGAAAGAGACGCCGACGCCTTCCGAAAGAACTGGCTTCCCAAGGAAGATGAGCTCTCCGCCAAGATCGCCCGCGGACGTGAGCTCGTGGACCAGGTCACCCACACCAGCCGCGACCTGCTCTCCATCGCCGCATTGACCTCCTCCCTCAACGTGGACGGTCACCGCGCAGACCTTGTGATCCTCAAAGCCGCGCGCGCTGAAGCCGCCTTTGAAGGACGCACCAAGATCAACGATCACGATATCGCTCTTGCCGCAGAGCTTGCTCTGCCGCATCGCATCAAACGCACGCCTTTCCAACAGGCCGAGATGACCGCCGAGCAACTGCAGGAACGCATCGAGCAGCTCGCGGGTCAATCGGTCCCGAGCGAAGCTGACGATGAATCCGAAAGCAAGCAGGATGGCGAAGGCGAGGAAAAAAAAACTTAAAGCTCGAAGATGAACAGCAGGAAGGTCCCCAGCAGGGAAATCCCGAGCCCATGGAACAGCAGGAAGTTTTCGCAAGCACGAATGCGAACTGGTGGGACGGCGGACAAAAAGTAAAAGCTGGTGAGACCTTCCAGCCTCGTAAACTTAATACCCCTCTCGATAAATTAACCCGCAAGCAGGCCGGTCGTCGTTCGCTCACCAAAACAGAGCGCAAACACGGACGGTATATCAAAGCGCGTCCCGCCGGCGATAAATTGAACGACATCGCTTTCGATGCCACGTTCCGCGCTGCCGCGCCTTTCCAAAATCAACGCACAGAAGAACGCAAAACCTTGGCCTTCTCCATTAAACGCAGCGACCTTCAACGCAAGGTGCGTGTGAAGCGCGTTGCGAATCTGGTTTTGTTCCTTGTGGATGCTTCATGGTCGATGGCGGTTGCCGAGCGCATGAATGCCACGAAAGGTGCGATCCTTTCGCTGCTGACCGATGCATATCAACGCCGCGACCGCGTCGGCTTGATCGTCTTCCAAAAAGACCGCGCCACGCTGGTACTCTCCCCCACCAACTCAGTTCAACTGGCACAGCGCGCATTGATGGATATTCCCGTCGGTGGCAAGACCCCGCTTTCGGCAGGGTTGTTCATGGCGCACGATGTGCTCACGCATGAAAAGCACACCCACCCCGATGTGGAACCGTTGCTCATCGTGCTGACCGATGGTGCGGGCAATGTCTCGATCGGGACTTTACCGCCGCAGGAAGAGTCCTACAAATTCGCAGAGTTGATCGCGGGCGAAAAGACTCGCTCGGTCGTCATCAACATGGAGCACGCCGCCTTCGACCAGGGACTTGCCCAGCAACTCGCCGACCACCTCAAAGCGCCGTGTTATTCCCTGAGCGACTTGAAAGCCGAGAGCTTGTACGCCACAGTTAGAGATGAGATGGCAAAGCCTGTCAAGAAATAAATAAAAAGACCTCCGGGCAAAGATGCTCGGAGGTCTTTTTATTTTAAGTTCCTATGAATCAAACCCCAATCCAAGGGCATCCAAAGTCTTCAACCAAAGATTTCTCTTCCCGCCGTTCTCATCTGCGCGATTGAGAGACCAGCGTGTAAAGTTGATGATCGGCGAGCGGAACGGTTCTGGCGGAAACGGGAAGGGTTTCGACTTTACCATTTGCAACTCAGTGCGCTCGGTCTTTTTTCCTTCGAGCAGATCCAACATCACTTGCGCACCAAAGCGGGACGCGCCCACTCCAAGACCGGTGTAACCCAAGGCATATGCCACTTTGCCGCCGTAGGCTTGTCCCCAAAAAGCGGTGTAACGCGAGCAGGTGTCGATCACGCCGCCCCAGGCATGGGTGAAACGCAGACCTTTCAGCGTGGGGAATGTTTGGAAGAAGTGCTCAGCCAATCGGGCGAAAGACTCGGGGCGATTCTCCAGATGCGGAGCCACCCCATTATTGGAAAAATAGATCGCGTCGAATCCGCCCCAGAGGATCCGTCCATCTGCCGTGGTGCGATAGTAATGAAATTGATTGCCATAATCGCCGATGCCCTCGCGTCCGTGCCAGCCGATGGACGCCCGCTGTTCCGCAAAAAGCGGCTCGGTCATCAGTACGTAATCATAAACAGGCACAACATAGAACGAGAGACGTTTCAGCAAAGGCGGGAATGCGTTCGTGGCGAGCGCAACTTTTTTAGACTCGACTTGACCATAGCTTGTTTTGACAATGACTGATGAGCGCTTCTCTTCGAGACCTGTCACCTGCGTGCCTTCGAACAAGCGGACTCCAAGCTCCAGGCAGGCACGCCTCAGTCCCCACGCCAACTGCGCGGGGTTGACCATCGCCACAGACGGGTCAAAGACCGCCGCGATGTAGGTCGGCGAATGGACTCGCGCGCGAGTCTGCTCTGCATCCAGAAACTGGATCTGCTCGCCATATTTGGCGGAGTGCTCGGCTTCTTCGCGCAATTCTTCGATCTGATATTCCTCGTTGGCAACAACCAGTTCACCCGAGCGGATGAAATCACAATCGATCTTGAATTGTTTGATGGTGTCTTCGATGCCGTCCAGATTCTTGTGCCCCATCTCCACCAGTTTGGACATTTCCTTCGGCCAGCGGTTCAATCCATTCTGGAAGGAGTGGGTCAGCGAGGAGGCGCAAAATCCGCCGTTGCGCCCACTGGCACCGCTGCCCACCTCTCCCCCTTCGAGCAAAACCACATCACACTCGGGGTCGGCCTGTTTCGCCATCAACGCCGTCCACAAGCCGGTAAACCCTGCGCCGATCACCACCAGATCAGCCGTGATGTTTTCAGTCAACGCAGAAGCAGGCACAGGCTTGTTCGGGTCATCCAACCAGAACGGCATGTGCTTCACATCCGCAAGAGACCGCAAGGTCTCAGGGCGCGGAGTGTTCGAGAAAATCATAAAGTCTCCAGTTTCGCGGCCTGCCCGCCTTCAAGCGAACAGGTTCATAGATTTTTGCAAGTGTAACGGGAAAGCAGCAGGCTGGTCAAACCTATTCTTCCGAAAACAGCAGGCTTTCAAACTCTTGACATTTTTAGAACATGCGTTCTATAATAGAAATTAATTACTCGACAGGAGGTCGAAATGTCCAATTTGCGTAATCCAATGATCGACGGTTTGAAAACGCTCTGGTACAGACTCACCCACAATCTCAAATTCAACCGGGGAGCCACCTGGGGAATGATGATCATCGGCGCTTTGCTCGCCTTTGAGGTCTTCAACTTCAGCACCACCCAATTTGCCTTGCACGACATGCTCGGCGACCTGACCTTCGCGGGCATGCGTTGGGCGACCATCCTCGCCATCGCTTTCTGCGGCATTGACTTTGCCGGTATTGCACGCATCTTCACCCCCGAGCAGGGACGTGACGAACCCGCAGAAGTTTATTATCTCTTTGGCGCATGGCTGTTGGCGGCAGGTTTCAATGCCACTCTCACCTGGTGGGGCGTGTCTGTTGCCATCTCCAACAACCCCAACCTGCAATCCAGCGCGGTGATGAGCGCAGCTACACTCGGCAAGGCTGTTCCGATCTTTATCGCAGCGATGGTCTGGCTGGTGCGCTTACTGATCATCGGCACATTCTCGCTCGCCGGCGACCGTCTCTTCACAACCGATGAACACCGCCAGTCACAATACAAGCCGCAATATCAGCAAACTCAAAAATACAACTCGCAACAACAGCAGCGCACCAGCACTTCAAGCTATCAAAATCAACGCCCGGTCAATCAGCCTGTCAACCAGCCTGTCTTGCGTCCTGCGTCACAGATCGCGCGCCCGGCAAATAACATCAACACGAACAACTCAGCCACCTTCCGCCCTGCGCCCAAACCGGCAACCACCCAGCAAAGCTCGTTCATCCCGCCGGAACCAACCTATCACCCAGTCACTTACAACGCCCGCAACTCAGACAGCACCAGTCACTACGACGCATAATAAAATTTAATACAACATCATTCGAGCCGGGTCCCTTATAGACCCAGAATGGAGAGACCTAACGCATGTCCCGCGCTCGTCCTAAAAAAATTTACAGGCAGACAGCCGCGACCCCGCAAGAACAAGGGAGCGGCTGTTTGTCTGGTTTCGCCCTGGTACCACTGACAGTGATCGCCATCAGCATTGCACTGGGGTCTTTCGCGTGGGGGAAAAATCCATCCAAGGCGGATTTGCCGCCCGCCGCTTCGAACAGCATTTCTCCCATCTTTAGGATCGAAGTGCAATACTGGCGCGATTCCATCTCAAGGTGGGCGGCCGCATCTCAACTGGACCCGAACCTGGTGGCCACCATCATGCAGATCGAATCCTGTGGAGATCCCCGCGCCCGATCGAGCGCGGGTGCAATGGGATTGTTCCAGGTGATGCCTTTTCATTTCCATCTGGTGGATGATCCCTACAACCCGGATGTCAACGCAGCCCGTGGGTTGAGCTATCTTGCAAAGTCCCTTGAAACCAGCGGAGGGAATCCGCGCCTTGCAATGGCTGGCTACAATGGCGGCATCGGTTTGATCGGGCTTGCAGAGTGGAATTGGCCTGCGGAAACGAAAAGATACGTCCAGTATGGCGCGCCCATCTTTGAAGATGCGCAAAGCGGGCTGACCACCAGCGCGGCATTGAACGAATGGTATGAAAACTACGGGGTGAGTTTATGCCTGCAGGCGAGTCGAAGACTGAACCTGCCCTGAGCGATCAGCAGCGCTACGCGATAACCGTCAACCAGATCACGAAGGTCGTGCCTTTTCCCTCTTTTGATTCAACCTTGATCTGACCACCATGATGCTCCACGATCCATTGAGTGATGGAGAGTCCCAGCCCGAAGCCGCTGGTGCTTGAGCGTGTGCGTGATTTCTCTGCGCGATAGAAACGATCGAAGATGTGAGGCAGGTCTTCGGCGGGGATTCCCGGTCCCGTATCGCGGATGATAATGCGCGCCTGTTCGCCGATCTTTGCCATGCTCAGGAACACATCGCCACCCTGAGGTGTGTATTGAATGGCGTTGGAGATCAGGTTCAAGAAGACCTGTTTCAAACGGTCACGGTCGCCATTGACCATCACCTGATCGATCTCATTAAGATGCACCCGCACCTTGCTGCCCGCCAAAACACACATCTCGGTGAAGACCTCGGTCAGCAGCAGGTCGAGTTCCACGGGCTTGAGGTTGAGGGTCAGCTTGCCTGACTCTGCCTGTGCAAGCATCAACAGACCGCCCACCAACCTTGTTAGCCGACCGGCTTCCTGATCAATGCTGCCCAGCGATTCTTCATCCGCCTGCTTCATCCGGCGCATGAGATCGACGTTGCCTTTAATAACGGTGAGCGGTGTGCGAAGTTCGTGGCTGACATCTGCAAGAAATCTTTGCTGAGAAGTGAAAAGGGATTCGAGACGTTCAAGGGTTTGATTAAAGGAAACCACAAGATCGCCGATCTCATCTTCGTTCTGCACATCATGGGGAATGCGGCGAGAAAGGTCATCAGCACGGTTGATCTGGTCCACGGTTTCGGTGATGGCTTCCAAAGGAGACAGAGCGCGCCCGAGGACCACCCATGAACCCAGAGCGGCAATAAGCACCGCAAAAACAGCAATGACCGCCATGGTCGAAAGCATGTTCGTGCGGGTGGCGTCCACCACGCTCAAACTGGCGCCTACTTGCAAGGTCCCGATCGTCCGCTCTCCCAACACGAGGGGCACACTCAGCACGCGCAGGTGGGCTCCGTCGAGATAGGAATCTTGATAGATGCTTTCCCCTGCCTGAAGTCCGTTTGGATCGAGGGGCTTGGTCAATGTGCCAATGCTGGGAGAAGTGGCGATCAATCTTCCATCCGGTCCCCACACCTGGACGTAAGCGTTCGAGGTCATATCCAATGGGGGCAGGCTGATGAGACTCAACTCCCCCACTGAATTGACCTTGGTGACCTGTGTGATGTCGCGCACCACCCCGGCCAACATCGAGTCCACTTGATTGAGCAGGATGATATTTACGAGGAAATAGACCACTGCGCCGAAGATGAGCAGAATACCACCCATGATGGTGGAGTACAACCAGGTAAAGCGCAGGCGCAGGGACATGGTTACAGTGTAATGGTGTGAGTTTAGTGCAACCTGAGAAAATAAAGAAGCGGCAGAAAATTCTGCCGCTTGCAAGTTACGGGTTTTCCCTCATTACATACCCCACGCCGCGCACGGTGTGGATCAAACGAACCTCGCCTTCCCCTTCGAGCTTTTGACGCAGGTAGCGGATATAGACTTCGAGCACGTTGCTCTCGCCGCCAAAGTCGTACCCCCAAACGCGGTCAAAGATCACTTCGCGGGTCAGGACTTGTTTGGGGTGGCGCAGGAATAACTCGAGCAATTCATATTCCTTGGCGGTCAGCGCCACGAGGCGGTTGCCGCGTGAAGCCTGGCGGGAACTGGTATCGAGGGAAAGGTCGGCAAATTTCAGAACGGGCACACGCTCGGGCTGGGTGCGGCGGAGCAAGGCACGCACGCGCGCCAGCAATTCATCGAGATTGAAAGGCTTGACCATGTAATCATCTGCGCCGGCATCCAACCCTTGAATGCGGTCCTGAACGGTATCCTTCGCGGTCAGCATCAGGATCGGGATCGAGCCGCCCGTGCGCAAGCGATGGCAAACTTCCAACCCATCCATGCCGGGCAGCATCCAATCCAAAATCACGAGGTCGGGAGTGTGATCGCGCGCGGCGATCAAGCCCATGCGTCCGTCTATTGCAGTATCCACGGTATAGCCTTCATAAGCCAAACCGCGCTGCAATAATTTTAGAATTGCCTGATCATCTTCAATAATTAGAATTCGTTCATTCATGGCAGTATCTCCTGCGTATCGTTTATCTCATTGTTGGTCTTTGTTATCGAAAACTGAAAAATACTTTGAATTTTTTTCATCAAGCCATGTGATACTCCGCAAAATATACCATAAATCAATCATCTTGATTTTCGACAGCATTTCGACAACATATTAACGAGAAACGATTTCTTGACACTCCGATTTGGAGGGGTATAATCCCGCCATTGAAAAGACCAGCGCGAAGACAAGTAATCACGCAACTGTTCAGAGAGTCGTCGGTCAGTGCGAGACGACCAGCCAGGTGATGAAATCCCCTTTGCTTGCCCTGAAATTTTCAGGGACAGGTCATTCTCGGAGAGGCAATTGCCATAAGAGGATCGGGTTGCACCCGTTACCGTGCAAGCCAAGATTGCGCCCTCACCGGCGGAATGAAAGCAGGTGGCACCACGAGACGCCCCCTCGTCCTGCAAATGGACCGGGGGCGTATTCTATTAATGCACTTGGAGGTGCAACATGTTGGATATCAATTTAATTCGAGAAAAGCCCGATGTCGTCCGCAAGTCATTGCAGGACCGCCAAATGGACCCGTCTCCTGTGGATGCGATCCTGCAGTTGGATGAAAAGCGGCGCACCCTGCTCGGTCAGGTGGAAGTCCTCAAGGCGGAGCGGAACACGGTCTCAAAGGAGATCGGGCAGATGAAAGACGCGGCAGCCCGACAGTCGAAGATCGATGCGATGCGCCTGGTCGGAGATAAGATCGCAGAGATGGACAAGCAGGTCGCTGAAGTCGAAACCGAACTAAACGCGCTCACCGCTTCGCTCCCGAACATTCCTGATGCGCGCGTCCCTTACGGAAAGGATGACAGCGAGAACGTGGTCATCAAAACCGTGGGCGAGCCGCGCAAGTTCGACTTCAAGCCGCTTCCCCACTGGGACCTCGGACCTGCTCTTGGAATCCTCGACTTTGAACGCGGCACCAAGCTGACCGGCTCACGCTTTTACGTTTTGCAAAAAGCAGGCGCGCGCCTGCAGCGCGCCCTCATCGCGTGGATGCTCGACCTGCACATCCGGCAGGGCTATCAGGAAGAATATCTGCCGTTCATGGTGAAGTCCGCCATTGTGTATGGCGCGGGTCAACTGCCCAAGTTCGCAGATAATCTCTACAAAGATCATGAAGAGGATTACTACTTCGTGCCGACCGCTGAAGTTCCGCTGACGGGTTTGCACATGGATGAGATCCTCGATGAAGGTTCGCTGCCAAAACTTTATACTGCGTACACTCCCTGCTTCCGCCGCGAGAAGATGAGCGCCGGGCGCGATGTGCGCGGCATCAAGCGCGGACATCAATTCGACAAGGTTGAGATGTACATGTACTGCAAGCCCGAGGAATCGGAAGCCCTGCACCAAAAGATGGTCAAGGATGCAGAAGAGACTTGCGAACTGCTCGGCATTCCCTACCGTGTGAAACGTCTCTGCACTGGCGATATCGGATTCGGCTCAACGATGACCTACGATCTTGAGTTGTGGGCGCCCGGCTGCGACGAGTGGTTGGAAGTCTCATCGATCTCAAATGTGACCGATTTCCAGGCGCGCCGCGCCAACATCAAGTACCGCCCCGCTGACGGCGGCAAGGCGAAGTTCGTCCACACCCTGAACGGCTCAGGGTTGGGCATGCCGCGTACGATGATCGCCATCATGGAAAACTATCAACAGGCGGACGGCTCGATCGTGGTGCCTGAAGTCCTGCGCCCGTGGATGGGCGGAATCGACATCATCAAATAAACGATAGACCCGACAGGTAACAGGCATACAACCTGTCGGGTCTTTTGAACGTAGAGGAAGTATGACCGATCCTTCTGGCTGGCAAGTATTTTTCGAATCGTTGATTGGCGCACTGACCCTGCTCGTCCTGATTACCGGCTTGCTGGGCTTATTCGTTCCCGTCTTCCCCGGGCTGACCGTGATGTGGCTTGGCACTTTGTTCTATGCCATTGTGCAGGGCTTCAGCGGAAACATGACCTGGGTTGGCTGGCTGTTGTTCTTCTTCATCACCCTGTTGATGATCGGCGGCAACATCGCGGACAACTTCATCATCGCCAAACATGTGCGCGACAAGAACGTCCCGTGGAGTTCGATCCTCTGGGCGTTCGCGGCGGGTATCGTTCTCAGCTTATTCTTCACGCCCATCGTTGGCATTATTTCCTCGCCCATCGCTTTATATCTCGCCGAACTACGGAGACTGAAAGATAAGCCAACCGCCCTTGCCAACACCAAGGCATGGATGACAGGCTGGGGCTGGTCCGTTGCGGCGAGATTTGGCATTGGCTTCCTCATGCTCGTGCTATGGCTTTTATGGGTTTGGGCGCAATAACCATCAAGGAGTTCACATGGGTCAATTTTCAAGTTTTCTTTCGGTCGTTGGGTTTCTCATCCGCGCGCTGGGATTTTTAGTTCTTGGATTCGCACTTGCTCGTTTCACAATGGACGCCTACAAAAAAGCGGTCTGGCAGGTGCAGGCGGCGCTGGCACTTGGTTTCTTCGGCTTGTTGGTTGGGCTGACCAATTATTCAAGCGCAGGTTCGATGGGCACATTTGCTCTGGGAGCAGGCGCAGCGATCTTGATGGCTGTCATGCCAAAGAAGGAAGAAGCGGAAGAGACAAAAAAAGAGTAGGGATTGAAACCATCGCCTAAGTTAAATCAAAAGGGTTTGGCAAAAATGCCAAACCCTTTTGATTTGAAAATGACAGAGATCAGAAACTCACCGGCTTGCTCAGCATAACTGAAAGCAGTTTGATCGAATTGCTCAAGTCATCCACATCCACCATTTCTGAAGCCGAGTGGACGTAACGCACAGGGATGGATAACGCGCCCGTCATTACACCAGCGCGCGAGATCTGTATTTCGCTCCCGTCAGTGCCGCCCACCAAAAGCACTTCACGCTGATACGGGATCTTCGCTCTCTCCGCAGTCTTGATCATCCAATTCACCACGCGCGGATCGGAGATCATGCTCAGATCACGGAACTTCACGCACGGTCCCTTGCCGAGTTCCATGACCATCTTCAACGAACTCGGGGTATCTCCTGTGGGAGTCACATCCACTGCGATGCCGATCTCGGGGTCAATGCCAAAAGCCGCCGTCCCAGCGCCGCGCGAGCCAACTTCTTCCTGTGTGGTGAAGACAAAATACAGATCATTGGGCGTGGATTTGATCGCACGCAGAGTCTCGATCAGCACAACCACACCCGTGCGGTCATCGAGAGATTTGGCGACGAGACGGTTTCCCATTTCAATAAAAGACCGTTCGAACGCGCCGACATCACCGACCTTGACGGGACAATCTTCCACGCTGGTCGCGCCGACATCGATGTACATCTTGTTGAGCGGAAGCCAGTTATCGATCTGTTCGAGGCGGTCATAACCGACCACACCTGTTGCGCCGTTCAAAAAGCGGACCCGCGCCCCGAGCGTGTACCTGCCGAATGTCCCGCCTACATTGGTGAAACGCACGAATCCGTTCTTATCGACATGCGAGACAATGACACCGATCTCATCCATGTGAGCGGCAAGCATGATCTTCCTGGGATTCTTCGCGCCGGCCGCAGGTTTCTTGCGGACGATGAGATTCCCAAGCGCATCCTCGCGCACTTCATCGGCGAGCGGTTTTACTTCAGCAAGGATCAGCTTGCGGACGGCGTCTTCGTAGCCCGAGGGGCCAAATGTTTCGGTCAGTGATTTCAGTAATTGTTTCATCGGTTAATTTCCCAAATTGAATTTTTCGCCAGCGGCGTAGCTCTTATTTTCATCGCGCGTAAAAACATGCGCCTTTGCCTTGCCCATCACGGTCCAAGATTCGTTCAGCCTGCCGACAACGGCAGTATTCTCATCCACGCCGAGCATGATCTCGCCCGCCTTCAAACGTCCACGCAGGGCAGAGACCAGCGGCTTGCCAAACAATGGAATGGCATCAAAATGCGGCATGACAAAAGCCACAGGCACGGAGCCGAAGGCAGAGACGGAGCGCATGCCCATCGTGCGAAAATCAGGGACCTCGCGCCCGAGGATCATCGCGCCTGCCGAACAACCCGCGTAGACCGCGCCGCGCGCCCATGCTTTTTGCGCCGCCTGCCAGACGAGACTATCCTTCATGGTGCGATGCAGATATCCAGGGTCGCCGCCCGAGAAATAGACCACGTCCGCATCTTCCACCGCCGATGCATGATTCAGATCATTGGCAGATTCTACGTCCACGACAGGAACAGCCTGAACGTCCGCCCCGAGCCGAGTGAAGTGCTCCACACCCATCCGTGACCAGCGTCCCACGCTGGCATCGCCCTCACGCCCTGCGGCGGTTGGCAGGCAAACGACTCGCGGCTTGCGTCCCGCTGCTCCGCAATTGGCAAGCAGGTAGCGGTCCACATCATCCATGACCGAAAGATATTCTCCAGAACCCAGTAAAGCGATCAAGCCGTTCATTTTTATTTTTCCAATAAAGCGGGGGTCATTTTCTGCAATGCGATGTGCAGCAAGTTCAACGTATTTTTCCAATCATCGACCCGCGAAATGCTGATCGGCGAGTGGGTGTAGCGGTGCGGCACAGAGACCGAGACCACAGGCACGCCCGCGCGGGATTGTTGAATGGCGCCCGCATCCGTGCCACCTCCGCCAGGCTGACGGAATTGATACTGAATGTTGTTCTTCTCGGCGGTCTCTGCCAGAAAACGCACCAGCCGCGGGTCATCCATCGTGGAGGAGTTCGCCATGTAAATGGCAGGACCAAGCCCCAACTGGGTGTTGTAGGTGTAATTTTCCCTGCCTTCATAATCGGGCAGGTCGCGCGCGGGAGTCGAATCTACGGCAATGGCGAGGTCAGGCGCGAAGTAATGCGCCGCCACCTTTGCGCCGCGCAGACCAATCTCTTCCTGCACGCTGAAAGAGAGACACAGCTCGATATTCTTCGGCGCGTGTTTGAGCAGCTCGATCAGGATCGCCACGCCGATGCGATCGTCAATGGATTTGGACATGATGGACGGACCGACTCGTTTGAACTTCGTGGCGAAGGTGGCGCGGTCACCGACCTTTGCCCTGCCATCGGGACCGAGATCAATGCGCATCGAGTCCACGCTCACGGCATGTTCACGCTCTGAGGCAGTGGTCAGGTGGATCGGTTTCGCGCCGATCACGCCGACGGTGTGGTCCTTACCCACGATGACCTGCTTGCCAACCAGATGACGCTCGTCAATGCCGCCAACACATTCAAATTGATAGAAACCATCTTCATCATCGCTGACGATCATGAAGCCCACTTCATCCATGTGGGCATCGAGCATCACACGCAGCGGCTTTTTTCCCGCACCCTTTTTGCGGACGAGCACACTGCCTAGCGCATCCACTTTGACTTCGTCGGCGTAAGGCTTGACCTCTTCGAGCACCATGCGGCGCACTTCGCCTTCGTCACCAGAGACCGACATGGCGTTGCACAATTTTTCGAGCAGTTTAATTTGGGGTGTTCCAATAGAAAGCATAATGCCTAATCCCACTTGATCTGGTTCATAAAATCTTCTTCAAGCGAAGCGACGAATTCAGCCAGCAAACGACCCGCGCGCTGAATATCCTTGACCGCGACCAACTCCACGGGCGTGTGCATGTATCGCTGCGGAATGCTGACCACCATCGTGGGGACGCCCTCTGCCGCCAACTGCATGGCATCTGCATCGGTGGAAGAATATTGAGCCATCACCTCGTCCTTGACGGGAATCTCCACCCGCTCGGCAACTTCCTTGAAGCGCTTATGCAGGAATGGATGAATGCTCGGGCTGATGCCAAGCGTGACTCCCTTGCCGATCGGGAAGGTGGCGTATCCGCTCGAGCCTGTGCCTTTGCCAAAGGTCATATCCACCGCCACGGCAATGGTCGGGCGGATCTGAAACGCAGATGTGAGCGCGCCGCCGAGTGTCACTTCCTCCTGCACCGAAGCCAGCGCCCACACATCCCAAACATGCGAGCGGGATTGGAGTTCTTCGAGGCAGATGGTGAGCGCGGCGACGGATGCGCGGTTATCGAGCGTGTGTCCGCTCACGTATCCACCCGACATTTCAACGGGTTCTGTTCCGAAGGAGACTCTATCCCCGATGCAGACCCGCTTCGCGACTTCCTTTGGCAGCAAGCCTGTGTCGATCATCAGATACTTCAAAGCGACCGCGCCAGAGCCTTGTCCTTCGGGAAGCAGGTTCGCAGGAGGCAGGACAACCACGCCGTACAATGCTTCTTCCCTGCTGCCGCCCGTCGCGTGGACAGTGACAGGCGAGCCAGGCAAAACACGCGAATCCACGCCGCCAATGTTGGTGACGTAGATAAAGCCGTCTGCGATGCGCGAGACCATCAAACCGATGGCGTCCATGTGGGTGGCGATCAAGACCGAAGGGCGGGAATTCTTTTTCGAAGCGGTACCCTTCTTCAGTCCATGAAGCGACCCGATCCTGCTTCGGCTGATCTCATCCACAAGTGGAGTCCACTTTTCTTCGATGAGATTCGCAACCGGGGTTTCATATCCTGAAAGCCCTGCAACAGAGATGATTGATTTAAGAAATGGCAGAATGTCACTCATGATGGGTTCAGACCTGAATTTTGGATGGGATAATTTCTTACGGGGTTCCACCAAGCGCGGTCGGTGACGGGGTCACGGGCGTGGGTGTGGAAGTGGGAGGAGGCGGTAATGTGGCTGTCGGTGTGGCAGATGGCGTTAACGTCGCTGAGGGGATGGCTGTTGCCGTGAAGGTTGGCGTAGCAGTGAACGAAGCCGTCGGCGATGCGGTGTTGGTGGAGGTCGGGGTGAAGGTGTTCGGCTGGAAGGGAGTCGGAGAGATGGTGGGTGTGGCGGTAATGGTGGGCGTATTGGTAATGGAAGGGGTGACGATCAGCGGCGTGAGGCTGAGGGTGGGAGTCACCGGAGTCCCTGTGAAAGGGAGGGTGCTGGTCATGGTGATGGTCGGTGTGGGGGTGGCACGCTCATCCGGCGCGAGCGAAAGGGCAACAAAACCAATGCAATAGCACGGGATGGTGAGGATGATCACGGTGATGATCGTCGAGCGGCGGCGTGTGCGGATCGAAGCGGATTCAAACATGTTGGGTCGATTATAATCCATCAGCAATTGCAGGAAGCGCAAAACATTTATAGTCCAAAAGAGTCTCCCCCATGATCCCCCTTCATCTTCGCATTTCAGGTTTCCTCTCGTACCGCGACCCCATTGATCTTGATTTCAATTCATTCAACCTTGCCTGCATCTCAGGCCACAACGGCGCGGGAAAATCATCCCTGCTGGACGCGATGACCTGGGTGTTGTTCGGCGAAGCGCGCGGCAAAAGTTCAGATGTGATCAACCTGAACCAGGATGTGAAAGCCGCGGAAGTATCGTTGAGTTTTGCCTACGAGGGTAACACCTTCCGCGTTACCCGCACCCTGCCGCGTGGAAAAAGCACCGTGCTGGAATTTCAAATTCTGGACCGCGAGAACAGCGGGAATTGGAAACCGCTGACCGAAAAAACGACCAAGGATACACAGACGCGGATCGAACAGACCCTGCGGCTGGATTACGACACCTTTATCAACGCCTCCTTCTTTTTGCAAGGCAAGGCAGACGAGTTCACTCAGCGCAAGCCAAGCGAGCGCAAAGCGGTCTTGAGTACGGTCCTCGGTTTGGAAATTTGGAATACTTACAAGGAACGCACCGCCGAAAAGCGGAAACTGATCGAAGCTGAAGTGCAGGAAATTGACGGGCGCGTGGCAGAGATCGACTCGGAGCTGGACGAGGAAGATGCCCGCAGGTCACGGCTGGCAGAGTTGGAAGCCAGCCTCAAGCAGCTTTCCACAGCGCGGACGGCGCAAGAGTCGGCGTTGGAGAACATCCGCAAGAACGCGGCACTGATCAAGGAACAGCGCAAACTAGCCGAGACCTTATTTGCATCTTTGGAGCGCGAACGTTTCTCGCTTGCGAATCTCGAAGCCCGCCTCGCGGGAAAAGAATCCGAGCGAGCCGCGCACGCCGACCTGGTGAACCGAGCCAAAGAGATCGAATCCGCGTACAAGGCCTGGCAGAAAGCCCGCAAAGATCTCGAAGGATTCGACAAGGTGGCATTGGAATTCCGTGAACATAACGAGCAAAGACAGCCGCTTCTGCGTGAGATCGAAGTGGAAAAGGCAAAGCTGGAGCAGGAACGGGAAGCGCTGAGCAGACAGTGGGAAGTGATCAGTGGACAATCATCAGTCATTGGTGATCTGGAGGAACAGATCGCTGCGGCTCAGAAGTCCCAACTGGAAGCGGAAGAAAAGGTCAAAGAACGCGAAGCAGTGGAAGGTCAAAGAAATGAAGCGCGTGAAAGGAACGCGGCGTTAAAGGTCGAGAACGAATCCCTGCGCAAGGAAATGGACGAGATCAAGAAGCGCATCGGCTCGCTAGAAAGCACGCACGATGCAAACTGCCCGTTGTGCGGGCAGGAACTGACCGAGACTCATCGCACATCCACGCTGGATGAATTGAACAAGGCTGGCAAGGAAAAAGGCGACCAGTTCCGCGCGAATAAAAAAGAACTGGAAGAGATAGAGAAACAAGTTGCGAGTTACGAGTTGCAGGTGGCGCAGCTCGCAAACGCTGAAAGGGAAGTCCTCGCCCACTCCAATACTGTATCGCAGCTTACCGAGCGGATCGGCACTCTCAAGTCCGTGGAAAAGGAATGGGAGAAAGCCGGAAAGAAACGCCTCGCTGAAGTGAACAAGGCGCTTGAAAAAGAATCCTACGCCGCAGATGCGCGCAAGCAATTAACCAAACTCGACAAGGAACTTGCAAAGCTTGGCTACGATGCCGCCGCGCATGAAGCGGTGAAGCAGGCAGAAGCGGCGGGACGCAGCACTGAAGAAGAATACAGCAACTTAAGGTCGGCGCGCGAGGTCAGCAAGCAGATCGAAAGTGAAATCCAAAATCTGAACGCTGAAATTGCAAATCGCAAAGCTGAGATCGCAACCCTTGATTCTGAATATCAAGCCATAAAAACCAACCTCGAAGTCTCCGAGGCGCAATCTCCCAATCTGGAAAAAGTGGAGAGGGAGTTGTTCGCCCTGCGCGAGGATGAGAACGAAACCCGCTCACAGGTTGGGGCGGCGCGCCAAAAAGTGGACGCGCTCACCATTTTGCGTTCGCGCAAAGCGGACTATTCCGTCCAACGCGAAGAACTTAACCAGCAGATCATGCGTCACAAAACTTTGGAGCATGCCTTCAGCAAAGACGGCGTGCCCGCCCTGCTCATCGAGCAGGCGCTGCCGCAGATCGAGCAAAAAGCAAATGACCTACTCGAAAGGTTAAGCGATGGTCAAATGTCCATCCGCTTTGTTACCCAGGCGGAATACAAAGATAAAAAGCGAGACGACCTCAAGGAAACTCTCGACATTCAGATCAGCGACTCAGCGGGCTTGCGGAATTATGAAATGTACTCGGGCGGCGAAGCCTTCCGAGTCAACTTTGCCATCCGACTCGCGCTCTCTGAAATTCTGTCCCAGCGCAAAGGCGCGCGATTGCAAACCCTCGTCATTGATGAAGGCTTCGGCTCGCAGGATGCGCAAGGACGTCAGCGCTTGATCGAAGCCATCAACACGGTCAAGAACGACTTTGCCAAGATCCTGATCATCACCCATCTCGATGAACTAAAAGATCAATTCCCCAACCGCATTGAAGTGGAAAAGACAGATCGCGGGTCATCGGTAAAAGTGATATAAAACTTCAAACTTCGTCAAAGGTCAAAAGTTCGTTTTCTTGACCTTCGACTCCCGACCTTTGACTCTTAAAAAAATCATGCCTTATATCATCACATCTACGATCCTGTTTATCGCTGCGTTGGTCATCATCCATTGGATCCACAACCAATACCATCTCGACATCATCGTTACGCCTGCCCCACCGCCTGCTGACGCGCCGCTCATTTCCATTTGCATCCCCGCCCGCAACGAAGAGAGCAACATCCGCCGCTGTGTCGAGTCTGCGCTCGCGCAGGATTATCCCAACCTTGAAGTGATCGTGCTGGATGATCGCTCCACTGATTCGACTCTGACCCAATTGAAAGAGATCGCATCCCGCGACTCTCGCCTCCTCCCGATCAGCGGATCAGACCTGCCCGAAGGCTGGGCAGGCAAACCCTACGCATTGTTCCAAGCCTCGGCAGTTGCCCGCGGCGAATGGTTATGCTTCGTAGATGCCGATACATTCCTCGCACCGCAAGCCATCTCCTCCTGCCATGCCAAAGCATCCGAAACCAAAGCGGACCTGTTCACCACCATGAACGAACAGGTGCTTGGCTCATTTTGGGAGAAGGTTGTCATGCCGTTGGTGATGACCGCGCTCTCGGTTGGTTTTTCGCCGCGCAAGGTCAACGACCCGAACACACGAGACGCCATCGCGAACGGACAGTTCATCTTTATCAGGCGCAGAGTCTATGATTCGATCGGCGGACATGCAAAGGTCAAAGATCAGATCGTTGAAGATAAAGCGATCTCCGAGCAGGTCAAATGGAACGGCCACCGATTGATCGTGGCAGATGGAAGGCAGTTGATCCGCACCCGTATGTACACCTCCCTGCCCGCCATGTGGGAAGGCTGGACGAAGAACATCTACCTCGGCTTGCGTGACCATCCATCCATGCTTTTGCTGGGCGCATTCGGCGCGCTGCTTGCCTTGTTGGCAGCGCTGTTCCTTCCTGCATGGCCGCTGCTTGGATTTGTGTGGTTCCTCAACGGCGGCGGCTGGATGGCAATCAGCGTGCTCGTTCAAGCGTTGATCGTTTGGGGATGGTTGATCCACATCCGCGGGATCGTTGCGCACGAAATGAATATCTCTCGTTGGTACGCGTTCACCACTCCCCTGGGTGCGGGTGTTTTCGCCGCCATGATGCTCACCTCTGCCTGGAAGGTTGTATCGGGACAAGGGGTCACCTGGCGTGGAAGAAAATACCATCAAAAATGATCGCTGTTTTACCTTGACGATATTTATCAGGTTTGTTATATTACGTTAGTTGTCGTTAATTATAACAAAATATAACATCCATGAATTCATCCATTGACCGCGAAACAAAAATTTTAGAACTGCTTCAGAAACAGGGCAGCGCCACCATCCAAGAGTTGGTGGATGTTTTTAGCGTTTCCAATATGACCATCCATCGCGACCTAAACAAACTGGCAGAGTCAGGTTGGATCCAAAAAAGGCACGGCGGGGTCACTCTCGCAAGCAAGTCCCCCATCAGTGACCCGGGACAGTGCGCCATGTGCCGCAAACCGGTTACTGATCGGTCGGTCTTCATCGTCCAAATGGATAACGGGGAACATAAACGCGCCTGTTGCGCACACTGCGGCTTAATGCTGCAAAGCCAATCCAGGAACACCATTCAGTCACTCACAGCCGATTACCTGCGCGGGCACATGATCAGCGCCAACCAGTGTACTTATCTGCTGGCCAGTGAGTTGACTATTTGCTGCGGCCCGAGCATTTTGAGCTTTGGCTCGAGGCAGGATGCTGAAAAGTTCCAAATGGGATTTGGCGGCGAACTGGCGACCATGGAAGAGACGATCCACTACCTGCACGGAATGATGCATGCGCACAAACACGGCGCCTGATTCAGAACATATTACACTGTTAAAAAGGAAGAGAATAATTATGAAACGCTTTTTTTTGGTCATGACCCTGGCAATCGTTCTGCTCGTCAGCGCCTGCGGAGCCAAAGGCACCGAAGGCACAGACATCGAAACCCATGACGCCTGGGCTCGCTCTGCCATGAAAGATGGCAACGGCGCCGCCTATATGCTTCTCCACAACCACACTGAAGAAGGTGATGCCCTGGTCGGCGCATCCTCCGACGTAGCCACCGCCACCGAGATCCATTTGAGCCAGATGAAGGCCGACGGCACGATGGAAATGCTCCAGCAGGAATCGATCGACATGCCGGCAGACTTTGAACTGGAACTCAAGCCGGGCAGCTATCACATCATGTTGATCGGTCTCAAACAGGACCTGAAAGTTGGCGACGAGATCCAGATCACTCTTCACTTTAAGAACCACGAAGATGTTACCGTGACCGTCCCCGTGATGGACGCCGCCAGCAATGGCGGAGCCGGCATGGACGGACACACTCCCTAATAAAGAATTTGCACTTTCGCCGGTGCATTCTCCCTCTAACCTCCTGTTGCTGCAAGCAACAGGAGGTTATTTTTTTTCAAAGGAAGGAATGTTACTGAAACAGTTTCAGTTTGAGCGGGGAAAGATACGGACGAGATTCCAAAACAAGGTTGTTTTTGTGACAAAAATCACAGCGCTTTATTTTTCGCTCCCTTATATTAAGCGTACGTTAATCTTATCCAAGGAGAGCCAATGTCCAAAACTCCATTCATCATCGCCATTGCAGCCGCAGTCTTCGCGCTGGGCTACTTTGCGTATGTGACCGACGCCGCCGCGTATGGGGGAAGCGCACCGGAAACCTGCGCAAACTGCCACGTGATGGATTCGCAGTATGAGAACTGGTATCACGGCGGACACGAAAATTTTGCAAAATGCACCGACTGCCATTTGCCTCACGACAATCTCGCGGCGTATTACGCGGAAAAAGGCCGGCAAGGCGCGAAGGATACGTTCGCATTCGTGACCGGGCGAATCCCCGCGGCGATCCGCGCCAGCGAGAAGACAAAGGAAATTGTCCAATCGAACTGCATTCACTGCCATGAAACCACTGCAGAGACCGTAGTGATGGGCGCCCAGCCTTTCGATCGCTATTGCTGGGACTGCCATCGCAATGTGGCGCACGGCACACGCGGCGCTTCCAGCCTCCCCTATCAAGACTCTACACTTTATCCAACAAAATAAGGAGAATGTTTCAATGAAAAGTTATACCAATCTTATTCTGGCAGGCCTTGTGATCGTTCTGGCTGTTGCGCTCGTTGGCGTGCTGACCTATGTGAAGAATCAACCCGCAGAAGAACGCGCTGTTCAACCGCTGGTCAAGATCGCACCCATGGAGCCAGATTCTTCCAAGTGGGCGGTCAACTTCCCAAACCAGTATGATTCTTTGATGAAGACCAAGACGAATGCGCTGGATACCACCTACGGCGGATCGTCCCAGTTCTCCTGGCTTACGCGTGATCCGCGCCAGGTGATCTTGTTTGCGGGATACCCCTTCAGCAAGGACTACAACGACGACCGCGGTCATGCGAATGCGGTGGATGATGTACGGGCTACCAAGCGCCTCAACCTCGACGACTCGAACCCCAAGCGCACACCCGGTACTTGCTATTCCTGTAAATCTTCCGACAATCCCGGCTTGTGGGCTGAACTTGGCATGGAAGCCTACGATAAGATGTCGTTCAATGAATTGACCCCAAGCATCAACAACGCCATCGGCTGCGCGAACTGCCACGAAGCAGAAACAATGCGCTTGATCGTGACGAACCCCGCTCTCGAAGAAGCCTTTGAACGACAAGGCAAGGATTGGGAAACCTTCTCTCGTCAGGAAATGCGGACGGTAGTCTGCGCGAACTGCCACGTTGAATATTACTTCAAGGGTGACGGCAAGTATCTTACCTTCCCGTGGGATAACGGCACCACGGTCGATGAAATGATCGCCTACTACGAAGAATCCGGCTTCAAGGATTGGGAATATCCCGACACCCTTACCCCGATGCTCAAGGCTCAGCACCCGGAATATGAATTCTTCACAGCCGGCTCCACCCATTACAACGCGGGCGTTTCCTGCGCCGACTGTCACATGCCCTACACCCGTGACGGCGCAACCAAGTACTCTTCACACGATGTCCACAGCCCGCTGCTGAATCCCGAAGAAGCCTGCGGTCAATGCCACAGCGACACAGAATATGTTGTTGGGCGTGTAAGCCTCATTCAGGAACAGGTGGCTGCCACCAAGATCGAAACCGAAGATGCGATCATCGACGCGATGAATGCCATCAAGGCTGCGGTCGCCGCCGGCAATGCCGACCCCGTTCTGTTGGATGAAGCACGCAAACTTCACCGCGAAGCGCAATTTGGCTGGGATATTGTCTCTGCAGAGAACAGCACAGGGTTCCACAATCCCGAATATGCTTTGAAGACCCTAGCAGATGCCACCAACCGCGCCCGCCAAGCGCAAATGCTCGCCGCTCAATCGGTAGGCGACACCTCTCTGCTGGCAACTGACACATACTACCCCGCCCCGTAACCGAAGTGAACACCAAAACACCCCGCCGGTAATGGCGGGGTGTTTTCTATTGGGAACATAATCCCTAATCATCGCGTCTGATCCATGGAGATATGAAAATGAAAAAAATAATTTTACTCACACTGATCCTCACCTTAACCGCCTGCTCTTCCAGCCCAGTCAATGAGCTGAGCGAGAACCGCGCAAAATGGAACGATGCGAAGGCTTCACATTATCAATATTCGCTATCCATAGGGTGCTTCTGTCCATTCATGGAAGATATGCCGCTGACGATTGAAGTTCAGAATGGAAAAACCGTTTCGATCATGGACAAAGATGGAAATGTGATCGCCCCGGATGACCAATTTGCTGAATATTATTTGCGCTACTCAAACATGGAGAGCATTTTCGACAACCTCGAGGCAGATATCTCAGGCGAAGCAGATGAAGTCATCGTCACATACGACCCGGCATATGGCTTCCCTTCCCAGGTTAGCATTGACTTTATCAAGGAAGCCGTGGACGACGAAACATCCTACACCATCAGCTATTTTCAACTCTTGAAGTAAAAAAACTCCCTGCAATGAGCAGGGAGTTTTTGATTCAACTAGTTCAGCCACTGGGAGAAAATTTCCCGATCAGCCACCTGGATCTGGCGGTCTTCGATGACGATCGCGCCGCTGCGCTCCATTTCCTTCAGCGACCGCGCCACCACCTCGCGCACAGTCCCCAACCGCGCCGCGATCTGCTCCTGTGTCCAATGCATTGCAGATTTTTGCTCAGACATCTCCGCGATCAACCGGGCAAGGCGGTGTGTCACCTGATAAAAAGCCATCTCGCTGACCTTGTGTACCATGCCGCGCACCATGCGGCTGAAATTACTCAACACCTTCAACGCAAACTGCGGATGGGTCTTGATCAGCCTGCGTAGAAGCTCACTATCGATCATCCACACCCGGCATTCATCCAACGCCTCCACGTTCACGGGGTTTCCCCCACCGTCAAATGCAGGGACTTCGGCGAAGGTATCACCTTCCTGAAGGATCCGTACAATGTACTGGCGTCCCTGTGGTGAGACCCGAAAAATCTTCGCGCTCCCAGACTCAAGGATATGCAGTCCCTCGCAAGGATCCCCTTCCCAAAACAGTACTTCTCCGCGCGAATGCTCACGCAGGTGCATGTGATCGGCAATCTCCTTGAGCATGGCATCGGGGAGATCATCGAAATATTCGTTGCCCCGCAACACCTCAAGCTTTTTTTTGAGACTGCCTTCGGTCGTCTTCATGAAAATTGCTACAACTCCCCTAATAGAACCTGATCTGTGCCGCGGTTGATCTCCCACGGATAAACGATGCGGGCATCGGTCACAGCCGCGTAATAATCGGGGCGCACACTTCCAAAAAGATTGCGATACGGATTGAAGTGCAGTACACAGGTTTCAGGGAAGCCCCCCGCCGCAGAGACACGGTTCTTTACCGCAGTGATCGTTCTCCCCGAACCCCACACATCATCCACGATCAAGGTCGGGCGTCCGCGTAATTTATCGTCTGCCGGGAATTGAATGAATTCCGGCCACACCATGAGGTTTGATTTTTCTGTCTTCGATTGAGCAGGGAAGTCCACGGCAGCGGTCAGGATGTGTGTGATATCCATGGCTTCAGCCAGGATCCCGCCCGGGATGATCCCGCCGCGCGTGATCATCACCATCGCGGTAAATTCACGGCGGAATTGGGGAATCAGAATATCCATCAGTTTATCTACTTCTTCCCAGGTGATCATTTCACGGCGAGGTTCGGGTTGCATAAAGATCCTTTATCGAAATATATTAATTATCCCAGCACAGCCGCAAGCGGAGCCGGCGCCATCACGGGAACTGAGCTGCCTTCGGCGGTCGCTTTTTCCACATCGCGCGCCCACATATACAGGCAGGTGTGATACGCCGTGCTGGTATAGGAACTGAACAGGCTTGCCACCATCACAAAGGTGAAGAAGATCAACGCGCCAATGGCAATTCCCACAATGGAGACCGCGGTATTCCCGCCAGAGACATAAGCCAGCCCGCCGCCAACAGCAAAAGCGATCGCGAAACCGATCACACCAAAAACAAATCCGATCAGCCCGGTCACCCAGCGCACCCCAATGGTGCTGATGCCGACCAGCAAAAGATTTTCCTTCACGATCCTGCCGACACGGGTCACGCCGTCTTTGAGATTCAAATTATCAATGATCATCGCAGGCAAGATCAGGTAAGCGGCTTCGGTCCACAAAGTTTCCAGCAGACCTGTGGCGGCGCGCGCCAGGCTGGCTGTCACACCGCCTTTACGATTACGCTGCGCCGCATTCTTCAACAGACCCACCGCCGTCGAAACAGCGGCGAGCGTCAGAATGTCAAAGAAATCGCGCCGCACGATCGCCCACGCTTCTTCCATGCGCCCATCTCCCTTGGTCAGATAACCATAGATCAGGTACACGGTCATCCCTGAAAACACATAGCTCACCACGAACTGCACGAACATCAGCAGAGCACCAAACGCCCCCATGACAATATTGCCTATTTCACTGCCGCCGGCAATGAACGCAACGATCAAAATGGGAATGATCCCGATCACAGAAACGATCATCCCAACCACCAGCGCGTACAACGAAGGCTTCAACAGATCCTTGTCTTTGAAAGCCATACTCCATGCCTGTTGCAGAAAAGCCCAACCTCGTGAAAAGCTCTGCATATTCCAACTCTCCTTATTAAAGATGTTTCGATTATAGCAAACTAATCGGATCGATTTCAATTCGCCAATCTTTTAACTTCATATCGCGCACGAACCCGGCAGGATCCGCGCCGCGCAGGATGATCTGCCAGCGGTAGATGCCATCCACCTTGGAGAAGAAGGAAGGGACGGGTCCGATCAATTCTGTTTGACGAAGGCCTTCCGCTTCGATCTTAATCTTCAGCCTGTCTGCTGTTTTCTGGGACTCTTCCTCAACCCGGGCAGGGTCGGCGTGACGGTACTCCAGGCGAGCCAACTTCGCATACGGCGGGTACCCCAACCGTCTGCGATATTCCAACTCACGTTCATAGAATCCGTTCACATCATGCTGCGCCGCAAATTGAATGGCGTAATCTTCGGGCATGAAGGTCTGCATGATGACCTTGCCCCCACGGGAAGAGCGCCCGGCACGCCCCGCCACCTGCGTCAGCGTTTGGAAAACTTTTTCCCCTGCGAACGGATCGGGCAGATTCAGCCCCACATCTGCAAGCACAATGCCCACCAGAGTCACCAACGGCAGGTCAAGCCCTTTGGCGAGCATTTGCGTGCCGACCAGCACATCCGCCTGATGATTTGCAAAGTGCATCAAGATCATCTCGTGCGCGTCTTTCTGGCGGGTCGTGTCCCAGTCCCAACGCAAAGTGCGGACACCCGGGAACATGGCTTGCACTTCCTCTTCCACTTTTTCGCTCCCCAAGCCATAAGCGCGGATGTTTCTCCCGCCGCAGGTGGGACATGATTTTGGCATCAGCCGCGTGTAGTTGCAGTGATGGCATAACAGTGTTGAAGGTTGATCATTTAATGTTAAACGTTCAACATGTAACGTCAGCGGTGTTTCGCAGTTGGGACATCTCATCACATGACCGCAGTCACGGCAAAAGACATAAGTGGCGGTCCCGCGTCGGTTGAGGAAAAGGATGGCTTGCTCGCCGCGCGAGATCGTTTCAGCCAGCGACTCAGCCAGCACGCGCGAGAAAATTCCACGGTTGCCCGTCTTGAGTTCTTCACGCATGTCCACCACTTGCACCGGAGGCAACCCCGTCTCCACGATGCGATGCGGCAGAACCAGTTTCGTGAGTTTCTGATTCTCCGCTTGAAATCTTTGCTCAACGGTCGGCGTTGCAGAACCCAGCACACAGACCGCGCCGCACAAGCGCGCATAATCCTGCGCGGCAGTTGCGGCGTGATAATACGGCGGCTCGGATTGATAATAGGAACTGTCGTGGCATTCGTCCACCACGATCAAGCCGACGTTGGGCAGAGGCGCAAACAAAGCCGAGCGCGCGCCAATGATGACTTTCAACCTACCAGACCGCGCGCGCCGCCACGTATCGTACCGCTCCCCTTCCGAAAGTTTGGAGTGGATCATGCCCACCTGTCCGGGAAAGCGCGATAAAAATCTCCGCACGGCTTGCGGAGTGAGCGCGATCTCGGGCACAAGGATGATGACCTGCCTGCCGCGTTTCACCGTCTCTTCTGCGGCGCGCAGATAGACTTCCGTTTTTCCAGAGCCGGTTACGCCATGTAAAAGAAAAGCTGAATGAGGATCGAGGAAAGATGAATTAATTTTCTCAAGCGCGATGGATTGTTCAGGAGTCAGATCGAGAGTTTGCGGAACGATCTCCGTGTTGATTTGCCTGCCGATCTCTGCCAGCGGGTCGCGAAAGATCTCGCTCTCGAACAAGCGGATCAAGCCGCGCTCTTCGAGTTCCTGCAAATCGGCGAGCTTGCACCCCGTCTCCGCGTAGACCCATGAAAGGTTGATGGCTTCGGGTTGTTGGATGAGAAATCTCAGCGCTGCCTGACGACGCGCCAAAGCCTGCTTTGTGCCAAGGTTTGGCATCTCTGCCTCCGCTTCTTCAGGCGGGACCGATAGCTGGGCAACGCGCAAATATTTTGGTCTAACCCGTGGAGCAGGCAGGACATGCTTCGATGAGAGGATGCCCTTTTTGACGAGGAAGGAAGCGGTCTTGCGCCAATCCACTTTGGCGAAGTGCGAGTCGATCTGCCGCCCGCGGAGAGGTCCGCGCTCACGAAGAAGATTCAGCAGGCGGACAGCAACGGCAGTGTCCTGCCTGGGAGGGTCATCGACTCGCAATTCGTAAGTCACATCTGCCTGCTGAGATAAGCCCACAGGCAGCATGAGGCTGACCACGGACGCCAGCGGATTGAGGGTGGAGTCTGCCAATAGAACCGCCAGAGCAAGCTGGGGCGGAGTCAGAACGGGTGCAGGGTCGAGCAGGTCAAGGATCGGTTTGGGATTCGCCACCGAGGGAGAATCCACCAATTCCACGACCACGCCCTGCACGATCTGATTCCCAAAAGGCGCAGTGACCAGACACCCTGCTTGAAGTTGCGGCGCGAGTTCTGGCGGGATGGAGTAATCGAAAAGGGATGTGATGGTGGGGACGTTGACAGCAAGGCGGGCGAACATGCGCTGATTATA
This sequence comes from Anaerolineales bacterium, assembly GCA_017985935.1. Taxonomy (GTDB): domain Bacteria; phylum Chloroflexota; class Anaerolineae; order Anaerolineales; family Villigracilaceae; genus Villigracilis. The sequence continues at coordinate 100,915 of JAGNWT010000001.1, forward strand.
TCTTCTTCAAGACCGCCGCCGCGCCATAACCGACAACCGATGAATGATCCCCTGTGATGTCGCCGGAGGTGGCATAGTTTAATGTCTGCACTGTGTCTGCGCCAAGCTCGCGCGCCGCCCAGAGCATGGAAGCGACTGCCGCGTGGCCGCAAGCAAATCCTTTGCCTGTCTGCTCGGCTTCGAAGATGGTTTCTGGGGCAAAAGATTCAAAACGCCTGAGCATTTCTGAATCCAATTTTTTTGCGGTTTGCCGGTCATAAAAATGGGAGAGGTCGGTGGATGCCACGATGAGCGCGTTCTTGTTTACGAGGGTCCGCGCGAGGGCACGGCCCAGTTGTTGCGCGGTCTCGGGTTCCTGCCCGCGCACCATGATCGGCAGAAGTTTGAATCCGTTTTGAAAGACACGCTGCAAAAATGGAAGTTCGATCTCGAGCGAGTGCTCTCTGTCTTTGGCGATGGCATGGATGGGAATCTCAAGATGCGATTGCAACTCCGCAAGCGCAGAAGAATCTACTTCGAGATTTCCGAGCGGTGTGGAATATGCTGTGTGAGCAGTGGTCAGCAGCGAGAACGGCGAGAAGTTGTGATACGGTGAAAGTACGGCGACAAGGTCTGGGGTTTGTCCACGCAAGGCGGCGAAGGCATACGCGGCGACTCCGCCCGAGTAGATATGTCCGGCGTGCGGCGCAATGACAGCCAACACCCTCCCGTTCAATACCGGGAGTTGGACTTGTGACAAAAGCAGGTCGATATTGGCGGCAAGTTTTTTTGGGTCCGATTCATACCAAGTGCCGGCAATCGGTGAAGGGCGGAGACCGAGTCCATTCATGAATTTATTGTAGCATTGGTTGACCTAACAAAAAAGAGACCGGATAAATATCCGGTCTCTTTTTTAAATCAAGTGATCTTACGGAACAACGTAGGTGTTAATGGCGTTATCCAAAACTTCCAACACGGCCTGATCCGCATCGTTGGAGTAATAGAGGGTGAACATCAGGAAGGTCATTCGGTCTGAGCCGCGCAGCTCAAAGAACGAAACACCAGAGTACCCACCGCCCTTGGATGTCCATGTCAATTTTTCCGAGCCATCGGGCATGATCGAATCTTCAGAAACACGGATGTCGCCTTCCTTGCCTGTGTTGCTGTAGAAAGTGTTCAGAAGGTACAAGGCGAATCTGCCGTTATCTTTTCCGGTGAAAGCGGTTCCGTCGTTATAGACCAGGCTTTCGATCTTGGCGCTGCCATCGGGAGAAGTAAAGATATCGGTATAGTACACATCACCAGGGACATTCTCATAGGTCCAATCGCCGGGAAGGTCAAAAGACAGAAGATCGTTCTGATCGGTGAAGGTATACATTTCAGGGCTGCCGCCATTGGGTGGAGGAGGATCATTGAGCTGATTTCCAGAAGGCGGCTGGGGCATTCCCGGGGTGGCAGCAGGCGGTTGAACCTGCGGCACCTTGGTCGGCGCAGGCGTGTTGGTGGGCACCGGCGTTGCTGTGGGCGGCGTGCCACCGTAACATGCCAGGCTTGTAACCAACAACAAGGCGATCATTGCAAATAACATGCGGTATTGTGACTTCATCTTCCTGTCTCCTTTTTGGCTGGTACCAATTTTGCACGCAAGGATACACCAAAATTAACTATAGGAAAAGGTACTTTGGTAATGGCATGGATTTTCGAGAGAGTGAGATAATGCATTGCGTCCTTGCATGGCATTATCCTGTCATGCTATGATGTCGAAGATTGTGAAATAACATCCATAAATATCAAGCCAATACGGAGGCAATCATGGGAAGTTCAGGTTCTAAATACGGGATCCCCGCGGTCATTGCAGCGGTCGTCCTGTGCATCGCATGTCTGTGCTGTATCGTCGCCATTGTGCTGTATTACAACGGGGATTCCCTTGTGAGCGGACTGGAACCAGGCGGCACGGATAGCCCAATCACCGGCGACCCGATCACTCCGCCCGACACCTCCAACCTGCCCGAATGGACGATCATCGTCTATTCCGATGCGGATGATGATGTGCTGGAAGAAGACCTGTGGTTCGACATCAATGAAATGGAAATGGTGGGTTCCAGCCCACAGGTAAATATCGTAGCCCAGGTCGATCGTGCCGAGGGCTACTTCGATGGCGACGGCAACTGGAGCGATACCCGGCGCTTCCTCATCACCCAGGATGCGGATTTCTTTAGCGTCACATCGCCTGTTGTTGAAAGCATCGGCGAGGCAGATATGGGAGACCCTCAAACTCTCGTTGATTTCACAAGCTGGGCCATCCGCAACTATCCCGCCAAGAAATACGGGCTGATCATGTCTGATCACGGAGCGGGCTGGGCAGGCGGTTTTTCAGATATTCAATCCGGGTCGTCTCTTTCCATGCCGGAGATCGTCGGTGCGATCGAGACCGTTCAGCAATCGATGGGCGGGCAGAAGTTTGAGTTCATCGGTTTCGACGCCTGTCTGATGGCAATGATCGAAGTGTACGGGGCGCTGTACCCCTACTCCAATTACATGATCGCTTCTGAAGAAGTGATCCCCGCTTCAGGATGGTCTTACGCGGCATGGCTCAGCCAGCTTACGCAAAACCCTGCCATGAGCGGAAGAGAAGTATCTCAGTCGATCGTCTCCACTTATATTGTTGAAGACATCGCGCTGACCGATGGCAGGTCACCAGCAGAGATCGCGGAGATCGAAGCAGGAACCACGCTCAGCGCGGTCGAGAGCGCGCGGATCCCTGATGTGATCAACTCCATGAATCAATTCATCACAACCCTTGCCGCTGTGGATCAATCCTGGGTGGCGCAGGGGCGTGAATATTCCCGCAGCTATGACAGTATCTTCGAGGAGCTGCCATCCTCGTTCATTGACCTTGCGCACTTCTCTGCGATCATGGCAACTACCAACGACCCGGCCATTATTCAAGCCAATGAACAATTGCAATCCGCGATTCTGGCATCGATCGTTTCTGAAAAACATGGCAGCCGCATGGAAGGCTCAAGCGGAATCTCTTTCCATTTCCCCATCTCGGATATTTACACGCTGACCGAATACGAATACGATTCCATGTACGCCAACTCTGCAGATGCCTTCCTGCAGCAATCCGCATGGGATGAGTTCCTCGCTTTCCATTACACAGGGCAGGCTTTCATTCCGCAGGAAGGTCAGGCTTTCATCCCCGACCGCAGTGCGCCGATCGTTGCGCCGGGCGCATCGGAAATATCCATTGCCCCTGTTCAACTTTCCGATACGCTCATCACTGGCGATGAAGTATTGTCCCTCTCCACCACGGTCACGGGCAATCCTTCCTACATTTACTTCATCCTGTATTTTTACAACCCCGACGCCAATGCCTATTGGGTGGCTGACACTTCCTATGTTTTTTCTGAGAACACCACAACGGTCACCGGGGTCAATTCGCCCGATTATGGTCCAAGCCCGATCCAGGTGAACTACGATTGGGAACCGAATCTTTTTGTATTGACAGACGGCGAACATGAAGCCTTTGCGCTTTTTGAGCCTGAGGAATACATCAACTCAGATGGCACCTCCACGTATTCAGTGTACGGGCAGTACACCTATGCTAATGGCGGCAACCCGGATAATGCCAAACTTGTCTTTGACCCTGACGGCAATCTGTTGCAGATCTTCGCCCTGCCCGACCCGGATGGTGATGGCATCGCAACCGCGGTCGCGGTCTCTCCGCAGATCGGCGACACCTTCACAGATTATGTCCAATCGTATTTCCTCGACCCGAACGGCGGCGAAGCCACGTATGATTATTCATTAAGTCAGGATGTGTTCACCTACGGCGAGCAGGGATTCTGGTTTGAAGCCCGCGTCCCCGTGGACGGCGAATACGCCATTGGTTTCTACACTGTGGACTTCGACAACAACACGGTTGAAAGCTACGAATTCATCACCTATCAGGCTGAATAACCTGAAGGCAGGCAGAATCATAAAAAATACTTCGGGCACTTGCCCGAAGTATTTTTTATCCAAGTAATATTTTTTGAGTGGCTTTAAAAGCCAGCGGCGGGAGCGCATCGCGCGCAAACCAATCCACGGCATCGGCATCATCAGCGGGAGCCAACTCGCCGCCCAACACCTCTGCATGATACACGATGATGAAATCTGCCCCGCGTTCGTGCTCACGCCCTGAGATCACATCCAACACGCGGGTCACCCGCACTTGCAAGCCTGTCTCTTCCAAACACTCGCGGGCACTCGCCTCAGCGGGGTCTTCCCCACCGTTCACAAAACCAGCCGGCAAGGTCCACATGCCGCGGAAAGGCTCATTCACCCGCCGCACCAAAAGGACTCGACCTTCGTGTTCGATCAACACAGCAGCAGCCACCTTTGGGTCTTGAAAATAGATCCACCCGCATTGTTCGCAGACCGGGCGCACCGCACCAAACTTTTCCAGGTGAGACACCTCCGCAGAGCAGCGCGGGCAGAATTTGATCTGGCTGTCTCTCGCCATTACTTCCACTTTTGTTTTGCGGTCTTACCCAACAAGAGCATCACCACGCCGCTCAAAAGGATCACACCCAGCAAACCCAATTGCCATTGGATGGGGATCAGCGCATCATTCTTAACTGGAGCCTGCTCGGGCAATGCGGATTCAGTCGGCTGCTCTTTGGCAAATTGCTGAATTTCTGCAGTGGGGGTTCCCATCTCACGGGCGATCTCTGCGTTGTCGGCGGCGAGTGGCGCTTCGGTGGCCGGAGCAGACAGTTCAAGCGAAGGCGCTTCCGCTGCCGCAGCGGCAGGAACTTCGGTGGCAGCCGGAGCCTCAGTGGCGTAAACCAGTTCAGGATCAAAGCACGAGTCACAACCGCCTCCACCGCCAATCCCCAGCGGGGCCGAAGCAGGCACAACCGTCAGACGGGGAGCGATCGCGTTGGTTGCGAAAGTCAGCATCAACAGGAACGTCGCAAAGGCGGTCGAGAAGCGGAAGAAGGAATACGAACGCGGCATGGGCGGTTTGAGTCCCACCATTTGGCGGGTCAATGTGAAATTGCGGGGAGCTTTGCGGGCAGGCAATTTGCGGAGAATGCCGCGGGCGGCGCGAAGGTCATTGAAAGCGGAAGCCAGCTCGGCGTCGGAATTGATGCGCGATTCCATCCGCGCAGAATCAGACGGGCTGAGTTGACCATCCAGATAAGCAGAGAGTTGTTCAATGTCGCGGAAATTTTTCATGGGATTCTTTCCTCTTCAAGACGGAAAGATGAGGGTAAAAGTTCCTCGAAGCCGCGCAGACATTCCCGCAGGCGCAGGCGCGCACGCGCCAGGCGGCTCTTGATGGTACCCAGCGGAACGCGGGAGGCTGACGCTACTTCGGTGTAATCCATACCTTGAATGTCGGCGAGCACCACCACGGTGCGAAACTCGGTGGGAAGCGCATCGAGGCAGTGTTGAATGGCGTGCTCAAGCTCGTCGGCTTCGGATTTTTGTGCGGGGGTCATGTTGGGGTCTGCCAGCCAGCGCGGAGAGTCCATCTCTTCGCCGTCTTCAGTATCAGGTTCTAGCGGAGTGGTGGGGCGGCGCTTCTGGCGGCGAAGTTCATCGTAGCATGCATTGGTCACGGTCCGCATGAGCCATGCTTTGAAGGAGCCGCCGCGAAAAGTGGAGACACTTCGGAAGGCGGAAATGAACGCTTCCTGTGACGCATCGGCCGCCTGGTCTTCATCGCCTAGAATTCGAAGGGCGGTATTGAAGACCATATCCTGATAATGCAGGATGAGGGTGTTGAATGCATCAAGGTTGCCTTGTTGCGCATCTTGAATGAGGGCTGGTTCGTCCATACTGGTTTATTGTACCCACAAAATCAAAATTGGAGCACGGACATCAGTCCGCTTTTTTCTGATGTGGATCATGAACCGCACGACCGCTTATAAAAAGAAAAAGCCCGCGCCAGAGTAACATGCCAAAAGCGGAGGTGGAGCCAAGCACAAGAGCAAAGACGGGAATGGCATTCGTGCCCAGCACCGCCGCGCGAAGGATCACCGCCAAAGGTGCGGCAAAGAGCATAGCCACGGGCACACGCCATAAAAGTTTTCGATCTGTAATGACCTGCTCATCGAATGCGCCAAACCACGGCGCGAGTAGAAACCAACCAACAGAGACTGGGAAGAACGCCGCCGCCATACGCGGCAGGAACGAGGTCCCCGTCTCACCGTGGGTGGCGAAACCAATGATAGTGACAATGGCAATGGCGACCAGGTCGCCGAGAATAAGGAATGATTTTTTGTTCATGGTTTTATTTAACGACAAAGGACACAAAGCCTTTCAGGGTCTCACCCTTTACAACCTTGTGTCCTTTGATTTTCGTGATTTATTCTTCCTTGCGCAAGGCAGGGAACAACAGCACTTCGCGGATGGAATGTTTGTTGGTCAACAGCATGGTGAGGCGGTCAATACCCATGCCAAATCCGCCGTTGGGCGGCATGCCGTAGCGCATGGCACGCAGATAGTCCTCGTCGAGGGGATGTTTCTCTTCTTCGTCGTCGGCGTAGTCGCGTCCCATTTCGATGAAGCGCTGCTCCTGATCGAGCGGATCGTTCAACTCGGTGAAGGCGTTGCACAACTCGAAGCCAGCCGCGTACCCTTCAAAGCGCTCCACTGTCAGCGGGTCGCCGGGGATGGATTTTGCCAGCGGCGAAATATCGCGCGGATAGTTGTACAGGAAGGTCGGCTGGATCAAGGTCGGCTCGAGGAACTCGCCCAACAGAAAGTCGATCATCTTGCCGCGCGCGGCTTTCGGGTCGGGAGTCTTGTTTCCATGTTTGGCAGCAATGGCATTGTACAATTCCTCGGCGGTCTTGTGCTCGGCAATGTCAATGCCGCTGGTCTCCAAAATTCCCTGACGCATTTCCACACGCCTCCACGGCGGCTTGAAATCCAACTCGTGCTCGCCAAATTTCACCTTGGTAGAGCCTGCCACCTGCTCGGCGGCGTAAGCCACCATCTGCTCGGTCAATTCCATGACCTGCAAATAATCCGCGTACGCCCAGTAGAATTCCAATTGGGTGAATTCAGGGTTGTGCTTGAATGAAACACCCTCATTGCGGAAGTCGCGCCCGATCTCATATACCCGCTCTAGGTTGCCCACGAGCAGGCGTTTGAGATACAGTTCGAACGAGATGCGCAGATACATATCCTGATCGAGTTCATTGTGATGGGTGGTGAACGGTCGCGCTGCCGCGCCACCGTAAAGCGGCTGGAGAATCGGCGTTTCCACTTCGAGGAAGTCGTGGTCATCGAGGAAGGTGCGCAGGGCTTTGATCAGCGTGGCACGCTTGCGGAAGTTGTCACGCACATCGGGGTTGACCGCGAGGTCGGCATACCGCTGGCGCGCGCGCAGTTCAGGAGAGTCCAGCCCGGCATAGCGGATGACCGTGCCGTCTTCCTGGGTCACATCCTTGTCAGCGGGCAGAGGGGTCACAGATTTGGCGAGCAGTTTGAAGTCGTGGACGTGAAGCGTGATCTCACCGGTCTTGGTGCGGAACATCACTCCCGAAGCCTGGACGAAGTCTCCGAGGTCATACATCCGATTGAATAAATCAAGGTTTTCCTTGCCCAACTCATTAGCCCGGAAGAACAACTGGATCTTGCCATCCACATCTTCGATGTGAGCGAAGGAAACCTTGCCCATGGCACGGCTGGCACGGATGCGCCCGGCGAGGGTCGCCTTCACCTCAGGAGTGGTATCGGGCGCGGCAGACTTCTCTGCGGCCTCAAACTCTGCGATCGCCTGCGCGCTGGTGTGAGTGCGCTGGGCGCGCGTGGGATACGGGTCAATGCCCTCCGCGCGGAGTTCTTCGATTTTCTGCAAACGGATCTTTTCAAGGGTTGTGTATTCTGCCATGATGAGTACCTTCCAGTGGAATGGATGAATTTTCTGATAAAAAAAGCCCCGCGGCCTAGGCACGCGGGGCTAGAAGTCGCGCCTGGAGTATTTTAGCCGACTTTGATGATCTTAACGTTGTAGGTGCCGCCGGGAGTTTCCACTTTCACCACGTCGTGGATCTTATGTCCCAAAATAGCCTTCCCAATGGGAGACTCGTTCGAGATCTTGCCCTCGCGCGGGTTGGCTTCCGCCGCGCCAACGATGGTAAAGGTCTCGGGTTCAAAATTTCCTTCTTTAATGGTCACCTTGGAGCCGACTTGAATCGCATCATTTTTCTTTGGCTTGCCATTGGCTTCTTCAATGATCTTGGCGGTTGCGAGCAAAAGGTCTAATTCTTGAATGCGCCCCTCTACAAAAGCCTGCTCGTTCTTGGCAGCTTCGTACTCGGCATTTTCGATCAGTTCCCCGCCTTCCATCGCTTCATGCAGACGGTTGGCAACTTCCTGCCTTTTGGTGGTGCGTAAATGATCCAGTTCCTCCTGGAGTTTCTGAAATCCCTCTTTGGTAAGGAAATTGGTTGTCATGTTAATTATCCTGCTATATAGTATTTTGCATCTCCTAAACAGAGATGCAAGTGATAAAAAATATTCCGGTGGTTTGTCCGGAAATTCGCCGCTACTATATCATGATTCAAAATCAGTTACAAGTAGCAAAAGTATTGCAAAAATCTAGCGGGTAGAAGACCATAGCCGTACTCCCATAAATTCAGACCAGTATTGACGAATTTTTGAGCGCAAATCCTCTGGACTGGCAAAAAGGCTGCTAATTTGCGATTCATAGGCAGAAATCGCGTCTCCCCACGCCCCGACGCCTGAATCGGTGATTCTGTGGGTTTGGGGCTGCAATTTGGCAGTTTTTTGACCTAATTCGTCTGGGTGGTTGAAAAGGTAGGGAATATCCACATCGTAAAGCACAGGGCGCTCCAGGAGCTCCACAGCCTGCCGCACGAGGACATGGTCAACGTGGCTGCCAAGCGCCAGTTGGCAGACCAATTGATCGGTCGGTTTGACGCGGGCGGCGATGGTTTCTGCAATTTGCGCTGGCAGGTCGCCTTCCTGCTCGTTCGGCGGAACAAACACCCCTGCAGGGTAAAGCCAATCGCCGCTTTCTCCGCGCCGATAAATGCAGTCTAAAAAGTCAAAATGGACGGCCTTTGCGCCAACAAGGGCGGCCGCTTTGGTATCCTCCAGGCGGCGGGCTTGCACCAGATCGGCAGCGGCAGAGATTCCCCATTGGTTGTGCAAAAACTGAGCAAAGGGAGAAATCTCTGCGCTGGCTGGGAATCCGCACATGAAGGTCCAGATCTCCACTTCATGACCGGCGCGGGTCTGTTCATAGATCAAGCCGCCTGCAGAAAGCACAGCATCGTCGAGGTGGGGGGAAATGTATATCCATCGCATGATCATTTTTACCATAGAATAGCAACGATGATCCTCTGAAAGCTCGTGTAAACTGGTACTTTAAGGAGTATTTCGAATGCAGGAAAGACGAAAGATAGAACGAAAACACCTGATGGCTTACACTCAGGTCTTTGATTTATACGCGGGGCATTTGCTTGGCTATCTGGGGGACCTGCATTCGCACGGAGCGATGGTGATCGGCGACAAGCCCATGAAGGAAAATATCGAGCTGACTCTCGCCATTGAACTGCCCGAGCTTTCCGGGGTCACTGCTTCTCGCATTACCATTCCGGCCCGGTCGGCGTGGTGCCAGCCTGATATCAGCCCTGAATTTTTCAATATTGGTTTTGAGTTTAAAGAAGTGACGCAGGAACAAAAGGTCATTATTGAAGCGATCTTGCAGAATTATGAGTTTCGGCGCACCACTCCCAATTACATCATCAAACCTTCGCCCGGCAAGTTCTAGCCATCCTTGCGCGCTGATTCGATCTTTCAGGTGACAGTTGCTTTGAAAAGTGATTGTCACCTTTTTCATTAATTCGTTTGGTAAAACTTGCAACAGGCGGTAAACTCTGTCCATGCCAAAGGTAAAGACGCTGTTTTTCACAGCCCCGCGAAAAATCGAGATCAGGGAAGTCCCTCTCCCCCAACCCGGAGAGGATGAAGTATTGGTAGAGACGATCTGCTCTGCCATCAGCGCAGGGACCGAGATGCTGGTCTATCGCGGTGAGTTTCCGCATTTAGCCGATTCACATGACGGGCTAAGCAGCGACTTGAACTATCCACTGGCGTATGGATATGCCTGCGTGGGCGTGGTCAAACAAACAGGAAAGTCTGTGGATCGCAAATGGGAAGGCAGGCTTGTCTTTTCTTTTCAGCCACATACTTCACATTTCAAAGCCAGGGTCGAGTCTCTGTTTCCAGTTCCCAGATCCCTATCGCCTGAGAGTGCCTGTTTCTTACCCAATATGGAAACGGCTGTCAATTTGGTTCAGGATGGAGCGCCCATCCTTGGGGAACGCGTAGTGGTGCTGGGGCAAGGTGTGATTGGGTTACTGACCGCATCACTACTTGGCGATTTCCCTCTCGAATCCCTTACCGTTGTAGATGCAATTGAGTCGAGAAGAAAAGCGTTGCATGTGGAAAGTAAAAAACTGAGGGTAGATCGATATTCGCCTGCCGACCTTCCATCTTTCACATCTGACCTTTTTGATCTAACCTTTGAATTGAGCGGCTCACCTTCCGCGCTGAACACAGCCATTGCACTGACCGCCTTCAGCGGACGGGTTGTGATCGGTTCGTGGTACGGGCAGAAACGGGCAGAGATTGATCTCGGCGGGGCATTTCACCGCTCAAGGATTCGCCTCATCTCTTCACAGGTCAGCACCATCTCACCAGAGCTTTCGGGCAGGTGGGATAAGTCACGGAGGTTTGAAGTAGCATGGAACGCGCTGGAAAGAGTGCAGCCCGAAAGATGGATCACTCACCGCTTTCCATTGAAGGATGCGGATCAAGCGTATCAATTGCTGGATGAAAATCCGCAGCAGGCAATCCAGGTCATTTTCGATCACACCTCATGAAATTCAATTACGCAGACCTGGATACCTGCCACACCGCCAGCGGACTTGTGATCGTGATCGATGTGCTGCGCGCATTCTCGAACGCCGCATACGCCTTTTCGCGCGGAGCAAAGGAGATCCGATTGGTCAGCACCGTGGATGAGGCGCTCGCACTCAGATCCCGGCTCCCGAATGCGAGGGCAATGGGCGAAGTAGGCGGACTTCCACCTGCAGGTTTTGACTTTGGCAATTCTCCAGCGCAAATGTTGGAAGCAGAACTGCGCGGGGCGAGTCTCATCCAACGTACCGGCGCAGGCACCCAAGGAGCGGTGCGGTGCGTGAAGGCAGAGATAAGGCTGGCCGCCAGTTATG